>JBAXKQ010000497.1:0-1500 GCA_037135275.1 bacterium | reverse complement strand
GGGTGGCGGTAACAACATCGAAACGTGGGAGCTAAACAATGAAACAATCAGAGACGTTTGTGTTTGCAATGACGGTGTCGGCCTGTCTGTTCTTGGCGGGACGACTGGTGATCGGGTCCGGCGAGGCGGAGGTCCGACCGCTCGCCCAGCCGCTGGGTGTGGCGACGATCAATGAATGCAGACTGACCGGCCGAGTGGAAGGACGGACCAACGGCGTATTCGCGGTGTTCGACCTTGAGAACCCGACCCAGGAAGAAAAGGAGATCACGCTCAACTACCTGGCCACATGCACGCCTGCCATGTCCTTCGCATCGCGGATGAGTCCCATGCCGAAAGTCGTGAACAAGGGGGTCCTGCAGTGCCGTGTGAAAACGGGGCGTCTGACGCAGGAGGTGTTGTTGCAGGCTACGGTACCCGTCCCGCAGGTTGCGGCAAAGGCGGGCGAGACGGGCGTGCCGCTGGGGACGAATGTTGCCGCGAACGTCCTGTTTTCGAGGGCGATGTCACCGGAAATGTGGTCACTCGTCGTGTCGCGCGAGGCGATCACGGGCGTGCATGGATGGGGCGCCGTGGAGCCGGCTGCTTCTGACGCAACCATCAGTCTGGACAAGGGCGAGGCGGTGCTCGCCAACACCGTTTTGGAGAAGCCAAAGAAGTGAGACTGGTGACACTCATCAGCGGGGCCGTCACCGGGCTGGCGATAGCCGTATGCCTGTCGGAACTGGCCACCCGGCTGGGTCCCGTGCCGGAGGCGACGCTCATGGCCGATACGCACGGCCAGCTCGCCGAGATCTGCTTCCAGTACAGAAAGGACTTCAATTCCGCCGTGATCGAGACGCTGGCCGATCTTTTCGGTGGGCTGGGGGATGATGTCGACATCCGCGTCATCGTCGAGGCGCGCGAGGAATTCGAGTTTCTGAAGGGGGAACTCGCGCGTCGCGGCGTGGACCGGCTTGATCGGCTGACCGCCGTGACCACCGGGTTTCCGATCACGCCCTGGGCGCGAGACCGGTTTGGCGCCATGACGGCGGGCCGTGGAACCGTCATTGCCGTGCCGCCGGTGCGAAGCAACATGCCCGGGCCGCGCGGCAATGATGAACGGGTCCCGGAAATACTCGCCGCCAGCCTGCCGAACGCAACGTGCCGGTCGATGCCCTTTATGTTCGAGGGCGGCGACCTTCTGGCCGATGAAGACAACGCCTTCATCGCCGCCAACTGCCTGGCGCGCAACAGCCCCCATGACGTCGATGATCGGGCCGGCCTTCTGGGGCGGATGGCGGGCGCACTGAAGAAGCGGATTGTGACCATCGGCGCAACGCCGGAGGACGTGCCCGACCATCATATCTGCATGTACCTGACGCCGCTCGGGGACAATCGCGTGGCGGTCGCCGATCCGCTCCTGGGCCTGGAGGTGTACCGCAAGGACCCGTCGGGCGAGTCCGTGGACATCGAGACGGACACGGCCACGTACGAGCCGTTCCTGAACGTCATCCGATGCCT
>JBAXKQ010000496.1:0-1505 GCA_037135275.1 bacterium | reverse complement strand
TCACCACCAGTGTACCCTTGAACGACGACAGGAATCCCTGCAGCCACTCGATGGTGGGGATATCCAGATAGTTGGAAGGCTCATCCAGCAGCAGGATGTCCGGCTCCGCCACCAGCACCCGCGCCAGCTCCGCGCGGCTCTGCCAGCCGCCGCTGAAGGTCTTGAACTGCTGGTTCAGCTCGGCGACGCGGAAGCCCAGCCCGCACAGCGCCTTCTCCGACCGGCTTTTCACCACATACCCGCCGCGATGCTCAAAGCGGAACTGCAGCTCGCCGATCCGCTTGAGAGCCGACGCCACATTCACATCCGGCCCGCCGGTTGCCAGCTGGGCCTCCAGAGCATGGATTTCCTCATGGATCTCCCGCAGCTCCGGGATGGCGTCTTCCACATATTCCAGCAGGGAGGAGGTGATGGCGTGCGCATTGAGCTGCTGGCGCACATAGCCCATCCGGTAATTGGACATGCGCACCACGTCCCCTTTATCCGGCTCCATCTCGCCCACCATCATGCTGAACAGCGTGCTCTTGCCGGCTCCATTGGGGCCCACCACCCCCACCCGCTCGCCGGGATTGATCTGCAGATTGACCTGGTCAAGAACGGTCTGTGTTCCAAATGATTTACTGACATTGCGAAAACTGATCATGCCCTGTTTCACCCATCATGCGCAGGCCGGCCGCCTGCAGTTCATCAAAGCGGCAGCTTTTTACCATCCGGCCCGATATTGACAAAGGTCATGCCCGCCGTGCAAATGACACTGCCTTCAATGGCCCCGACCACCTCGATCTGGACGGAGGTCGTGCCGAGATTCAAAATGCGGGCCTCAAACACAATCACGTCACCGACGTGCGCCGGCCGCTCAAAATTGATCTCTGCAGCACGGGTCACGAACATGCGGTCCGCGAATTCCTGCCGCAGCAGGCAATAGCCGATCGTATCAACAGCGGCCATGAGATGGCCGCCGAAAAGATTTCCCTGGTGATTCAAATGCTCGGGCCGGACGAGAAACACACTCCGCGCACCCTGCTCATAGGCCTTGATCATAATTTCTCCACCGGGCGGCTCCCGCCCTTAATCAAACGTTCCTTCATCCAGCCCATCGGCTATTTCCTGAAAAATCTCCTCCCACTTGCCCGAATGTTCCGCCGCACGGACAAGCTCGATGACGGACGGCGAAAACTCCCTGCCGCAACCGGCCAGCACCTCGCTGAACGCACGCCCCGCCTGCACATCGTCATGCACATGGCGCACCACCTTGGCAAACGGTGATGCACCCTCTTCAGTCAAAATGACCTGGAATGCCCTCAGCAGGGTCACGCGTCCGCGTGTCAACCGCAGCAGCTTGCGCCAGAAGCGCGCCTGACGCTGTTGTTTTTTCCTGACCACCGGCATCCTAAATCTCCCTTTGGCGGCATTAGAGCCTATCCGAAAACCCAGTGGAACCATGATGGCATGAGTTTTCGTGCTGGGCAAGGCGGATGTTCGAAAGTGATTTACCACGAATTACA
>JBAXKQ010000495.1:0-1505 GCA_037135275.1 bacterium | reverse complement strand
CTCCTGTGGTACGCCAGTGGTTGCATTTCACATCGGTGGAATTCCTGATATGGTGGTCCCGTCGAGAACCGGCTATCTGGCCCAACCCTATGACACGGCGGAGCTGGCGAGAGGCATAGATTGGATTCTGCGACATCCCGACAGCTCCACACTGAGGGGGAATTCCCGCCACAAGGCGGAGGCAATGTTTGATAGGCAGGACATTGTGCGGCAGCATATGGATGCGTATGAAGACGCCGTTGGCGGCCGGAGTTGAGGGAACCGGCTGAGTACCTCTCGCCGACCCGAATGAGAAGCAGGATATGAATCAGAGACTTGTTGGATGGATATTCGCGCTGGGAATTCTCCTTCTGGTGTTTGCTGGCATGGTGCGCGGCAACTTCATTATGGCCGGGGCGAGCATCATGCTGTTTTTTTTGGCGCCCATGGCCTCGCGGCCCGGTGCGTGGTGGATGATGGCCGTTGCCACCGCGGGCAGCGGACTTACCCTCGGGCTGCCGGGCAGGGCGGATCTGCATCTGATGATCACGCTTGGCTTTATCGCCACGATACTCATTCAACTGAGCACGTCGAACCGCCAGGTCACACCGCCCTCCGTGCCGCGCAAGGCCTGTATCGCACTGGTGTTCACGATCATCATCACGGCCGCCTGGCGTGGTACGGGGCTCAAGATCCTCGGCGGTGATCTCTGGGGCGGCATGCGCTACGTGAGCTTACTCGCGGCGCTGTTGTTCTACATCTATTCCCCCAGCATAACGGTTTCACAGAAGCATTTGGTGAGCGCGGTGCGGTGGCTGTTCATTTTTTCGCTCATCCCCGCCGTCAGTTGCCTGACTGTGCATTTCCTGCCATCCACGGCGTGGTTGGGAAACGTCGTGCAGATCGGCGAAACGGAGGGACTGCAGTGGCAGGCCTCTTCGGGTACGCGGTGGGTCTATATGCAGTTCCCTGCCATCTGGATGGGTGTATGGGCGTTATTGACCTATGAGCGCCGTTTCAGATTCACGCCAACGGTCGCGTTGCTGTCCGCTCTTTCCTTTGGGTTGCTCGGACTATCCGGACACCGGGCGGTGGTGGTGCTGCTGGGGCTGACCACCTTCGTCTACGTGACGATCAAGAGGCACGACGTCCGCCTATGGCAATTATTGAAACTGGCGGGCGTGTTAACCGTCCTGGTGGTCCTTCTTTATCTACTAGTTGAACACTTGCCGCACACCTTTCAAAGGGCGTTCACCTGGCTTCCCGGCCTTGAGGTCACGTATGAGGCTGAAATGGACGCGGCCCTCACCTCGAAATGGCGCATCGAACTGTGGAGGCAATTGCTCCTCATGGTGCCAGACTACCTGTGGATTGGCCGGGGCCTGGCCTATAGTGCCGGGGACGCCAATGCTGCCTCGATGCTGGCATCCGACCGCTCGATGCAGTATGTGTTTTTTACGGTTGTGCATCTCTATCATAACGGCCCCCTTTGGCTTATCCTGGACCTGGGACTGGCAGGGCTGGCA
>JBAXKQ010000494.1:0-1509 GCA_037135275.1 bacterium | reverse complement strand
GTCGGCGTTCGAGAAGCCGTGGATCGAGCGCGTGCCGCGGAAGATGTCGAGGGCATGCGCCAGAAGGGGTTGCCCAGCCTCAAGGCCGGTGACTTCGCCGAGAATCTTCTGGTTTCGGGTATCCGCACTTCGGAGCTGGGACTTGGCAGCAGGTTGAAACTGGGTGACGGAGTTGAACTCGTGATTACCCAGGTGGGGAAAGTCTGTCACCACCATTGCGCCATCTTTGCCCAGACCGGTGATTGCATCATGCCGCGAAACGGCTTGTTTGCCCGCGTCATGAAAGGGGGCGCCGTGCGGGAAGGGGATCTCGTTCAGGTTCTTGAAACCGTTTCCCGCACGGTGTTCCAGTGCGTGGTCCTGACCGCCAGCGACCGTTGTTCGCGCGGGGAGACTGAGGATACGGCGGGTCCTGCCGTGGCAAGCTTATTGAGGCGTTGCCTGCCTGCGCATCTTTATGCCTGCGAGATCCTTCCCGATGACCGGGCCCGGCTTGCCGACCGGTAGCGTCATTACAGTGATGGGCACTCGATTGATCTCGTGCTGGTCGTGGGCGGCACGGGGTTCGCGCCCCGGGACGTGACGCCGGAAGCCGTTCGCGAAGTGGTTGAGCGTTTGACTCCGGGCTTGGATGAAGCCATGCGCCGGGTTTCGTCCCAAAAGACGCCCCACGCGATGTTGTCGCGTGCGGCGTCAGGGATCCGGCAGGGCACCTTGATCGTGAGCCTGCCCGGTTCCGAACGCGCGGCCACGGAAAACCTGGAAGCCATTCTGCCCGCACTGGAACACGGGTTGCTTAAGTTGCGGGGCGATCCATCAGACTGCGGACGTCCCCGGGAGGATGCCTGTGCCTGACGGCGTACCGGTATTCGGCATTTGTGGCTATAGCGGGGCGGGAAAGACGACCCTGATCGAATCACTCATCCCTGTACTGGTTGGGGAGGGTCTTCGTATCGCGGTGGTTAAGCACGACTGTCATGGACTCAGTGTCGACACGGAGGGCAAAGATTCGGACCGGTTTTACAAGGCTGGCGCCGATGTTGTAGCCCACGGGGGTGATCAATCCTTCTTCCGCGCTCACGGGACTTTCGCCGATCTGGATGCACTTCTGCGCCTGCTGGCGCCACACTATGATGCCGTCATTGTTGAAGGGCACAAGGAGTCGTCGTTGACCCTCAAAGCCTGGTTGCTGAGCGAGGGGGAGAATCAGCCGCCGGCTGTGGCAGGGTTGGTTGAGTTAGTCCTCGATCGCCTCATGAACCGTCAGGATGCGGTGCTGGCCTGGATCCGGGAGCATCTGGCGCGGTGCTGGCTGTCCCAACCGGTGTATGCCGGGATCCTGATCGGGGGACAGGCTTCGCGTATGGGTCGGAGCAAGCATTTGATCAAGCAGGGGGATGAAACCTGGGTTGAGCATATTGTGCGAACAGTGGGTCCCCTTGTTCCTCGGACGGTTCTACTGGGGGAGGCGGCAGTACCTGAATCGCTGGAGGCGCTGACCCGGTTGCC
>JBAXKQ010000493.1:0-1511 GCA_037135275.1 bacterium | reverse complement strand
AGACCACGCTGGGCCGCACCGTTCTGCGCCTCGTCAATCCGACATCAGGCAAGATCCTCTTTGATGGCACCGATGTAGCAACCCTAACGAAGAGAAAGCTCAAGCACTTCAGGCAGTCGGCCCAAATGATCTTTCAGGACCCCTATGACTCACTCAATCCCAGACTCTCAGTAAACTCCGCGCTATGCGAAGTGCTGGCAATCCACAATATCGTCCCCGCGGCGCAAAGACAGCAGAGGGTACAACAACTCCTCGAATCCGTCGGCCTCAACCCTGCCTACTCCGCTCGCTATCCGCACGAATTCAGCGGCGGCCAGCGTCAACGCGTCGGCATTGCGAGAGCGCTTTCCCTGAATCCAAGACTAATTGTAGCCGATGAGCCTGTGTCCTCCCTCGACGTCTCTGTCCAAGTGCAGATCCTCAACCTGATGAAGGATCTACAGAGTACTCTGGGGCTATCTTATCTCTTTGTGGCTCACGACCTTGCTGTTGTCAGGTACATGTGCGACCGTATCATGGTCATGTATCTGGGAAGAATCGTTGAGGCCGGATCGCGTGACGAGCTCTTTCTGCGTCCGTCCCACCCCTACACCCAAGCGCTGCTTTCAGCTGTTCCGGACATAGACAAGGGCCTGGCTGCCCGACGCAACGGGTCTTCACGAATTGTACTCAAGGGCGACGTCCCGTCGCCCTCCGCGCGCATCACGGGCTGTCCGTTTCATCCCCGTTGCCAGCGCGCCGAAGCAATTTGTCGCACCACCCCACCACAGGCAATCGCCCTATCGCCCACACACTCGTGCGTGTGCCATTTCGCGGCATAGGAGCCGGCAGAAGGCTACCACGGCGTTATCACTTCCAGGACACACCCCTCTTCTATACTCTGCCAGCGGCATAAAGCTACGTCGCACATAGAAACACTTCGCACCGACCCTCATCACGCGCACCCCTACTGTCTCCGTGGCTCTCCGCCCCACAAAACAAAACGGGCGCCGGCATGTGCCGGCGCCCGTTATATCCTCAACTTCAGCTATCGTAACGTTCTATGGATTCACTGATCCAGTAACGTTGATCCATACAGACGGACCAGTGAGCGAGCCACCCTCATCTTCGACAGCACTGCCGAAGTAGTAACCGTAGTCATCATTGTTTACCGAGACATCAGACGAGAATATCGCTGTCGCCGAGCCTCCTGATGATGCAGCATGATCACCGAAGCTGAACCCATTTCCCCATCCAAAGTTCAGGCCATTACCCTGCGCATCCGAATTCATCAACTGGAACACAGCCGAATCCGCTCCAGATGCCGCCACATTTGCGAACCGCACACCATCGGCTGAGTTCGACATCGCGCTCACCTGATTCAAGGAGCATATCGCAACTCCGCTTTCCCACGCAGCGGCGCCGGCATTCACATATATTCCGGTCCCATCGTTGCTGACAGCATCAACACCGGTCATCTCCAGCGTTGCCGACCCCGTAATACTCCGAGCGCCAATTCTACTAATAACTAT
>JBAXKQ010000492.1:0-1518 GCA_037135275.1 bacterium | reverse complement strand
GAGGTGCAGGAGAGCCACAACCTGCTGCGGCGTTTCCTGCTGGCACACCATGTGCCGCGCCGCGGCGGGGACGTCCTGCGCGCGCCGGTTTCCTTCGCGGTCTGGGGCGAGAACCGCGCGGCGAAGCAGCTCCAGAAGCTGCGCTGGTTCGCCGACAACCGCATTCCTGTCGACAACTTCTGGATCGACGCCGGCTGGTATGGCGACGGCGAATTCAACTACGGGGCCGACACCTTCGGGACCGAGTGGGTGAAGCGCGGGGGCGACTGGTGGCCGAATCGCGGCGCGTATCCGGAAGGCATGCGGCCGATCGGCGAGGCCGCCCGCGCCGCCGGCATGGACTTCACGCTGTGGGTGGATGCCGAGCGGGCGTACGCCGGCACGCGCGCTCCCCGCGAGCATCCCGGCTGGTTCCTGGGGCCGCGCGGCGGCAATTACCTTCTGGACCTGGGCGTGCCCGCGGCGCGGGAATACATCACCGGAGTGGTCTCCGGGCTGGTGCGCGACGGGAAGGTCACCTGCTACCGGCAGGACTTCAACGTGGACCCCGCGCCGTATTGGATCGCGAACGATGCGCCTGACCGCGTGGGCATGACGGAGATCCGCCACATCGAGGGCCTGTACAGATTCTGGGACGACCTGCTGGCCCGGCATCCCGGCCTGATGATCGATAACTGCGCCAGCGGCGGGCGGCGCATCGATCTGGAGACGATCTCGCGCAGCATTCCGCTGTGGCGCAGCGACTACCAGTGCGCCACCAACTTCACGGCCGAGGGCATGCAGGGCCAGACCTTCGGGCTGGCCTCCTGGGTGCCGCTGAGCACCGGCTGCTCGCCGCGCCAGGATGACTACGGCTTCCGCAGCGCCATGGGACCCGGGATCGTGCTCGGCACAGACCCGAATCCGACGAAGCAGCCCGAGGGTTCGCTGGAGCCCTGGGTGGCTTACGACCCGGCCTGGCTGCGCGCACGCGTGGAGGAGCAGCGTGACCTGCGGCCCTGTTATTATGGCGACTTCTATCCGCTGCTGCCATATTCGCTGGGCGACGGGGGCTGGGCGGCCTGGCAGTTCCACCGGCCGGACCTCGGCGGCGGCGTGGTGCAGGCGTTCTGCCGCGCCCGCAGCGCCTACGACACCGTCCGGATCCGGCTGCGGGGGCTCGAGGCGGATGCGGACTATACGGTCACGGACGTGGACGGCCGGATTCCGGCGGTCGTGAGGCGCGGGCAGGATCTGATGCGCGAGGGGCTCAGTCTCTCGGCCCCCGAACCGCGACGCGCGTTCCTCCTGCGTTACCGGATCGTCGGCGCCGCAACCGCCGGGAAATAGGGAGGGTCAGGGATGAATGCAAACATGAAGCCCGATAGGACGGAAACCGCATGCCTGCGGGAGCTGGCGAAGCGCTACATGGACGCCTCTGCCAGCCAGGAGCACGACCGGACGAAGGAGCTCTGGCGCCGCCTGCATGACCGCAGGATGCAGCGTCCCATGATCTACATCTGGGCCATCATCTTTACG
>JBAXKQ010000491.1:0-1528 GCA_037135275.1 bacterium | reverse complement strand
CGCATATCGTCAGTTTCAACACGTTCGGAGGCCGCATGGCGGTGCGCGATGCCGCTCGCGTGCTCGACATTCCCCACGGCAAGCTCGAACGCCTGCACCGGGTGCTTCCGGATGATCCGAGGATTCCTCTCAAGCTGGCCATGGCCCGTAATCCATGCCTGCGCGCGGAGTGCGATTCCGACCCGGCCTGCAGGCAGCTGGTCACGGCGGTGTCGGTCCTGGAGGGCCTCTGCCGCAACACCGGCACGCATGCTTCCGGCATAGTGATCAGCGACATCCCGCTGACCGTGATTGTACCGCTCGCATTGGACAGGGACGGGCAGCCTGTAACACAGTATTCAATGGAGCACCTCGCCGGCGCCGGCCTGCTGAAGATCGACCTGCCCGGACTGCGAACTCTCTCCGTGGTGCGGGATGCGCTTGACCTGGCAGCGGCCGGCGGCAAGCCTGCGCCAGACCTCGACTCCATTCCGCATGATGACGCGGCCACCATCGATCTCCTGGACTGCGGAAACACGGTCGGCGTCTTCCAGCTGGAACGCGACGGCATGCGGGATCTCCTCAGGCGCCTGGGGCCGGCACGCATGGAGGACCTCGTCACCGCTCTGGCGCTTTACCGGCCGGGCGCAACCCATGTTCTTGAGGACTTCATAAGGCGAAAGACCGGCCGGGCGCCGTGCGAACCACCACACCAACTGCTCCGTCCCGTCCTGAAACAGACCTTCGGCATGCTTCTCTTCCAGGAACAGCTCATCGCCGCCATATGCACACTAGCCGGCTACACACAGGGCGAGGCTGACCTCCTCCGGCGAGCTATGAACGGAAAGGACCCGGAAGCCCTCGACGCCATGCGCGACAAGTTCGCCGGCGGCTGCGCAAAGAAGCACAGGATGCCGCGGGAAACTGCCGACGACATCTTCGACATCCTTTCCAGGTCGGCCGGAACCGGTTTCAACATGGCGCATGGCGTCGCCCTGGCCGCGCTGTCGTACAAGACGGCATACCTGAAGGCCAACCTCCCGGCCGAGTTCATGGCGGCACTGCTCTCCAGCGAAATGGGCGAGGCAGGCAAGATACAGGCATACATCAACGAGGCAAACGCCATGGGCCTCCGGATCCTGAGGCCCGACATAAACCAGAGCGACGCCCGTTTCCTGCCGACCGCCGACGGCATCAGGTTTGGTCTCTGCGGCATACGCAACATCAACGGTGCGGCCATCGACGCCCTGCTGGCTGAGCGGGCCGCACGCGGGCCGTTTGCCGGACTCATCGATTTCTGCAGCCGCGTTGACAGCCAGCTTGTCCACAGGAAGGTGATCGAGTCCCTTCTGCGGGCTGGTTGCTTTGACTCTACAGGCCTGCACAGGGCCAGGCTTCATCGCGGCCTGAACGCGGCAATGTCGTGTGCCGCACAGGCACTGCGCGACGTCCACTCCGGACAGGCTTCCCTGTTCGGCGTGACGACGGGCGGCCTTGCCCTGCGGGATGAGGACGTCATGCCGGATTGCGAGCGCTGGCATGAGAGCCG
>JBAXKQ010000490.1:0-1532 GCA_037135275.1 bacterium | reverse complement strand
TGCAACCTGCCTCACGCTGCTCGTCCAGACCGTATTGGGTGGCGCGACGGCTATCCCGACTTTTGCCAGCAGGCGCCATTCAGGCCCGTCCCTACTCGATCCACTCCTTATTCGTAATCGTAATCCGTTCTACACCAAGTGCGGCTGAATGGCCGCCCACCGGCGTCCGGCAGCGGTAGACGGTCATCTTGCGTCGAGCTTCACGCGCCGCACCTGAAACACGGCTGGAGCCGCCAACGGCACATCGGCGGCTGCATTCACTGCTCCGCCGTCCCCGAGCCCGCGCCAGACGCCGGTGCGCAGCGACAACCGTTGCACCGTCGTGGCCGCCTCGGCGACGGCCAGTTTCCGAACCTCGCCGCCGTTTACCTGAACGGTGTAGCTGCCCTCCGCCATATCGGCGGCGATGATCAGTGTGAGTTTCTCGCCGGCGACGTACTTCCCCATGTCGATGGTGTTCTTGCCATCCGCAGCCTGAAGCAGGCCGGTCTCGGTCAGCACGACGCGCACGGGGCGGTGGCTGGCGGAGTCGCCAAGCTCGATCTCGAGCCGGGCGCTGGCCTGGGCCGGCGTCAGTTCCAATTCGGCCTGGACCTTCGCCGATTCGGGAAACGCGCGCACGGTGCGGGCATAGTCGAAGGGATCGCCGTCGCGCAGTTCCAGGCCGCGCTTCCCGGCGTGCTCCACGATCGACACTGGCGCCCATCGCGGGCTGTAGAGATTCCATCCCGGCACCACGGCGCCGGGGGTCATCCTGCCAAAATCGTCGGACGGGAACGCGGTCTCGTCCGCCTTGACCGGCAAGGGGATACGCGCCACCCAGATGTCCTCCTTGTTCATGCTGTAGATCAGCCACATCGCCTGCTTGTCCGCGAGCGTGCCGTCATCGGCCCACTCGGCCAACCCGCGCATGTATTGCGCGCCGAGGTCCTTGTACTTGCCCGGATAGCGAAGACGGGGCAACTCGCCCTGAACAACCCGCATGTCCCGAAACGTCTGTCCGTCATCGCCGTGAACCAGAGCCAACGGATAGCGCTTACTCCGGGCCGGGTCAGGATCGTAGGCGAGCGCGAAGCGGCCATCGGCTGTTCTCTGCCCCCAGATTTTCCCCGACCCAGCCAGGAGTGTCGGCGGCTGGACCGGTTTCGACCAAGTCTTGCCGGCGTCGTCCGACAGCGTCGCGTAGCCCATCTTGCTCAGTCCAACAAGGGTTCCGTCTTGTCTGCGGTAGAAACAGAGGGCCTTGCCGAACTTCCAAAAGCCGACCTTGTTCAGGTCCGGATTATCATGCCACTTCATGCGGCGCTCGCCGAGGAACACGCCATAGTCCTGCTGCTCCAGCAACAGGTTGTTTCCCGCAGCTTCGCGGCAAGCGGCCACGAACCCGGCGTCCGTGGCCGTCTCGAAGGACGGCGGTTGCCCCGGCACGGGGCAGACCAGGGTGAAAACCTTGCCCAGGTGATGATCGGCGGCAATTTCGCGAACCAGCAGCACCTTCTTAGTGGCTTCAGTGACCTCGCCAGATTCCGGTT
>JBAXKQ010000489.1:0-1534 GCA_037135275.1 bacterium | reverse complement strand
GGGGGGACAGCGGCGTTCAAGATGAAGCCGATCAGGATGAGATAGGTGGCCGGGGTTGCGTGATGCACGGCCAGCTTGCAGAACGACGCGTCAAACGCCCAACTGCCTTGCGTGTTGCAATGCCAGACCATGCCGGCCAGCAGCGCCAACCCGCCGAATATGTGCACCAGGAGGTAGCGGTAGCCCGCCCCCAGGGATTCGCGGCGGCCGCGGAACCAGATGAGGAACACCGAGGAGAAAGCCATCAGTTCCCAGAACAGGAACAGGGTGATGAAATCGCACGCGTAGATGCAGCCGATCGAGCCGGCCACGTAAATCCAGGAGGCGATGTGCTGTCCGTTGTCCTTGACGTGCAGGTCGTAGAGTGTGCCCAGGATGCACATCAGGCTCATGATGTAGCCAAAGACGGAACTGAGGGCATCGATCCGGCCAAAGACGAGCGTCCAATTGAGGAACTGCACCTGGCCGAGCAGGAGCTGTTCCCCATGCGGCACGCTCGGCAACGTCAAGATGCGCACGAAGAGCAGAATCGGGATAAGCAGCAGGTAGCCCTTCTTCAGGGCGGCCGGCACCAGGGGCAGTACGAGGGCACCCAGGATTAGAATGAGTGCGGGATGGAGCCAGAAGCTATTCATGGTGCCCTCCCTTTGTCTTGTGCCCGTTACCATGCGCCGCCGACTTCGACTTGCCCGGCGCGCTGGAATGTCCCGCGGACCGGTGCGCTCCAGCAGCCCGCAACTGCGCCTCTGGTGTCCCGTCCAGCCCATCCTCGTAGTAATCCTCGCGGGTCATAATGCCCAGGTGCCCGAACCACTTAGAAAGGAGGATGATCAGGACGCAGGCGAAGAAACCATAGACCGCCCAGAAGCCCGGCCAGTGTTCCGGCACTGTGTGGGCGTGTTCCTTGTCCACGATGGCCGGGATGGCATCGAGCACGACGACCAGTGCGAGGACGGCAAAGGAAATCCATATCAGCATCTTAAGCCGGCTGCGCAGGAACTCGATGAGCTTGGCAAGTTTCATTACAGGACAGCGTGGACGAAGCGCATAAACAAGCCGGGGTAGAGGCCGATGATGACGGAAATGGCGGCGGTGATGGTGAGGGGAATAACCATCGCCGGGTGGGCTTCGCCGTACTTATGTTCGGTATCTTCCCGTGAGGGTTGGCCGAAGAAGGCATTATAGACGACGGGGGCGAAATAGGCTGTGTTGAGCAGCGTGCTGACCAGGAGCACGACGATGATGCCGATCGAGCCGGCATCATAGGCCCCGTTCAACAGATACCATTTACTCACAAACCCGGCCACCGGCGGCGCACCAATCATGCTCAGCGAGGCGAGCGCGAAGGCGCCGAACGTAAAGGGCATGACGCGCCCCAACCCGCTCATCTCCGAGATGTTCTTCTTGTGGGTGGCGACATAAATGGCGCCGGCGCAGAAGAAGAGCGTGATCTTGGAAAAGGCGTGGTTGGCGATATGGACCAGGCCGCCCTCGATGCCCGGCCGCGTCAGCAAGGCCACGCCGAGAATGATGT
>JBAXKQ010000488.1:0-1538 GCA_037135275.1 bacterium | reverse complement strand
GACGGGATCATGAGCGGGCAGACGCCGATGCGCGCCAACCCCGACGGCAGGGCGAAGGACCGGCAGGTCTCCTCCGCCCGGGTCAACACCGTCACCGGCGGCGCATCGTCGGCGGTTTCTATGCCTACGAGAACCGCGACGAATACCTGGATATCGGCGAAGTCTGCAAGGGCCTCACCGATGCGCGCGGCCTGCTGCGCTGCGAGCCGAAAACGACCGGCCCCGGTGAAATTCTCCTGCTTGCTGAAGCCCGCGATGCGCAAGGCAAACTCGCACGCGCCGGCAGCAGTTACTGGAGCGGTGGCAGTGACGAAGATACCTGGTTCGCCGCCGGCAACCAGGATCGTATCGACGTAATTCCCGAGCAGAAGAATTACCAACCTGGCGAAACGGCACGCTTGCAGGTGCGCACACCCTTCCGTGAAGCCACCGCCCTGATCACGGTGGAAGCGGAAGGCATGATCGAAACCTTCGTGCGTCCGCTGTCGCGGTTCAAGCCCGTTATCGAGGTGCCGGTAAAGGCGGAATGGGCGCCCAACGTGTATATCTCGGTGCTCGTGGTGCGCGGTCGCGTTACACCGCTGAAGTGGTATTCGCTTTTCCAGTGGGGCTGGCGCGAGCCGGCGGCCTGGTTCCGTGAATGGTGGAATCCCGTGCAACCAACGGCGATGGTCGATCTTGCCAAGCCTTCCTGGCGTATCGGTCTGGCCGAAATCGGCGTCGGCACGGCAGGCATGCAATTGAGCGTTGCCGTGCAGCCGGAACGTACCGATTACCGGCCGCGCGAGGAAGCGACCGTGCGTCTGAAAGTCACCGCCCCCGGCGGCAAGCCCTTGCGGGCAGGCAGCGAGATCGCCTTCGCCGCCGTCGATCAGGCGCTGTTGGAAATGAAAGACAACGCCAGTTGGAAGCTGCTCGACGCCATGACGCCGCGTCGCGCCTATGCCGTGCAGACCGCTACCGCGCAGTCGCAGGTGATCGGCAAGCGCCACTATGGCAAGAAGGCCGTGCCGCCGGGTGGTGGCGGTGGACGGGCACCTGCGCGCGAACTCTTCGATACCTTGCTGAGTTGGCAGCCACGCATCAAAGTCGGCGCTGACGGGACGGCGATCGTGAAGGTGCCGATCAACGATTCGCTCACCGAATTCAAGTTCGTCGGCATCGCTACCGCCGGTGCGGGGTTGTTCGGCACTGGTAGCGCTAGTATTCGCACGCGGCAGGAATTGCAGCTGATCTCCGGCCTGCCGCCCGTGGTGCGCGAGAAGGACAGCTACCAGGCGCTGCTAACCGTGCGGAATGGCACGGCCAAGCCCATGACGGTACGTATCGCCGCCCGTGCCGGCAACCAGCCGCTCGACGCCAAGGAAATCAAACTCGATGCCGAAGGTGCAACTGAGCTTGCCTGGACGGCGCAGGCGCCCGAAGGCGTGAGCAGCCTGGCCTGGGAATTCGAAGCCAGCGAAAAGGACGGTAAAAATCAGGATCGCCTCAAGCTCACGCAACGTATCGAACCCGCCGTGCCCATCACCGTGCAGCAG
>JBAXKQ010000487.1:0-1540 GCA_037135275.1 bacterium | reverse complement strand
ATTTCATAGGGCAAGAACATCTTTGAAAGAATCCTGTGTACCCGGACGGGGCTAACGCCGCTTTCGTTGAATCAGGACAGCTCCGATGATAACGGCACCCTTTACCATGCCCTGCAGGTACGGCGACACATCCCACATATTCAGCATGTTGTTCACAATGCCCAGGATGACAGCTCCGATCAGTGTCCCCACTATGCTGCCACGCCCACCGGCCAGCGAGGTGCCGCCGATGATCACTGCCGCAATGGCGTCGAGTTCATAGTTCAGGCCGCCGCCAGATGAACTCATGGAGTTCATCCGAGAGCTGAGAAGGACTGCCGAGACCCCTGCGGTCAGCCCGACCATCGCGTAGGTGGTGAACCGTATTGAGTTGACACTGATGGCCGAGTAAGCGGCGACCCGCTCATTGGATCCAACAGCACAGACATATCTGCCGAACGGCGTGGAGGTCAGAACCAGTGCAAACAGCGCTGTAATCACAAGAAACACCCAAACCGGAATCGGCACGCCCAGAAAGCTGCCCATCCCCATGGCGGCATAGAGCTCGCTGCTCGACCGGTACTCACCTGCGTTGGCGATGTAAAGCGTCAGGGACCGGTAGATAGCCATGGTGCCGAGTGTTGCAATGAACGGCGCCACTCTGCCCACCGTCACGATGAGGCCGTTCACAGCGCCACCAGCCAAGCCGACCAGGATTGCGGTCGCCACAGCCAAGACCAACGCCCCCGCCCCGCCGCCAAAATGGTTGAGGGCCAATATGCTCACCCCGCCGGCCAGTGCTGTCAAAGAACCCACCGACAGGTCAATGCCGCCGCCAATGACAACAAACGTCATGCCCAGCGCAATAATGCCCGTGTAGGACACCTGCCTGAGGATGTTGAGCAGATTCTTTGTCTGTAGAAAATACTCACTGGTGACAGCCGACACTGCAAAGAGAACCACCAGTGCAAGGACCGGCCCAAAGCGCTCAAGATCGATTTTGCGTATCCAGTTCATAAAATGACCGCCTCACCCGTCACATCAATCGCAAGACCACTATGCCACACCTGCCTCCGCCGTCCGCCCGGCAACCCCCGTTGCCAAGAGCATGATATCCTCTTCATTGATGTGATCGCCCTCGACGATGCCAGCAATACGGCCTTCGCGCATGACGGCAACTCTATGGCACATTCCGATCACCTCTTCAAGATCCGACGATATCATGATGCATGAAATGCCGGATTGGACCAGTTTTCGAATGAACGCGTAAATCTCACGCTTCGCATTCACATCTATGCCGCGGGTGGGTTCGTCGAGAACAAAGATTAGTGGATCTGGATCCAAGCCCTTGCTCAACGCCACCTTCTGCTGATTCCCGCCGCTCAGAAACTCCAGCCGTGTGTGGAGCGACGCCGTCCTGATGTTGAACGCTTTGATGTAGTGGCTGGCGCGTTCCCGCACCTTTGTCTGATTCGTTATGAAGTGACCGTACTTCCTGAGCGAGATCAATGTCACGTTGTCGACCACGCTAAAACTTGTCAGGATGCCAGTCCCCTGCCGG
>JBAXKQ010000486.1:0-1541 GCA_037135275.1 bacterium | reverse complement strand
GGAGGGCGTTGGATGTTTCCTTGGCCGAGTTGGCGGCGGAAGACTGGCGCAAATTGCTGGCCGCCGGCAGGGAGAGTTTCACGCAGACGTTGGGCCGGGCCGTGGCCGCCGTCGGCGGCAGCGGATTATTGGCCAGGTCAGCCGCCGTACCGCGGGGCGTCAACGTGGTGGTGTTCCCCGGCCTCAGGCACGGCGACCGTCTGGAGATCGTGGAAGGTGAGAAACTGAAAAAACTGGGCGTTCGGATCAAGGCTTGACACCTGCATAAGTGCAGGTTATTGTGCAGGCATAAATATATGACACTCGCTGCAAAAAAAACCAAGATCGTGCATCCGGCGCTCACCGCCTTCCGGTTCAGCCACCGGGGGGCGAAGGATTATGCCGGTTTGCTCCAATATTATCGCATCGCCTTCAAGATGCCCCAGCCCGTCGTCGTGCGGCTGACCGGGTTTTCGCCCCGCTCTGTCGCCAAGTGGAGCGAGGGCGTGTTGCCGTCGCCCAAACAGGAGAAGGCGCTGGTGGAAATGGATCGCCTGCTCGACGGTCTCTCGCGGGTGATGCAACCCGCCCAGATTGGCCGTTGGATCAAATCCCCAAACCAGGCATTCGACGGCTCGACGCCGCTGCAAATCGTGGAACGCGGCGAAATAGACCGCATCTGGCGCATGTTGTTTGATCTGGAATCCGGCCAGCCGGGTTGATGCGCTGTTCACCGCGCTGAATCCCCGGCGCATTGCCGTGCTGGTCGGTTTGTCTCAACAGCGTCTGTGCTCCGCCGTTCAAGACCGGGAAGGAATCATGAAGATCACCAAGATCAGCCTCCAGGGCTTTCGAGCCTTCGACGAACCGTTCGAACTCGACCTCGATGGCGGAAAGAACTTGCTGCTCCATGGCGAGAACGGCTCCGGGAAGTCCTCGATATACATGGCGCTGAGGCGTTTCTTCGAGGAACGCGGCGATGATATCGCGAAGCATCGCAATCACTTCTCTCCTGAAACGCGGGCGTCTCATGTTCGGGTCCACATCAAAGGTAAGGATGCTACAGGCAAAGACCACGATGAGGACTTCCACTGGGATGTCGCCGACGGCCACCCGTTGCCGGTCCCAAAAGCCCCGAGCACGACTCCAATCTCGAAGGAACTGCGATCATTGCTTGTGGATGGTGCCCATCGTGCGGGCTTCCTGGATTACCGCATGTTGCTTCGGACCCACCTGCTTTCCTCCCCGATCCCACGCGCAAGTGCGGGACCGCAGGTTCATGACAGCATTTACGGCGCAGAATCCAAAGGGTTGGACGCCCAACTCTTTGATCTCGTCTCACTCGTGATTCTCGCCGGTGTTCCCGTCACGATCTCCGGAGGGCGCGAAACAACCATCGGCACCCTCATGCGTAATGTCTGGGAGAACCGACCTTCTGGGCGTTACAAGAAGGTTCTGGCGAGCGCGAACTCCCATGCCAATGCCTTCAATCACGCCTTCAACGCAAAACTGACGGAACTGGAAGCGAAACTCCCCGATTTCCTCAAACAATTCGAGAACCA
>JBAXKQ010000485.1:0-1542 GCA_037135275.1 bacterium | reverse complement strand
CCTTTCCTGACCCCATGCACCCAGCGCCTTTCAGTTTTCAGCATTTCAGTTTTTCAGCATTTCTCTTCAGCGCCTTTCAGCTTTTCTCTTCACATCCCAAATATGCGTTCGTGCCGCTCTTCCATGATCCGGCGGACTTTGTCTTGCATCTCCGCCAACAACCGGGATTGCGAAAGTTCCCCCACCATCAGCGTGTAGCCTTGCCTGAACCGATCCAAGATGTCGCCGACAACCTTGGGGGGGATCTTAATCGTCGCGGCGAATTGCTTGAATTCTCCTCGGCCGATCTTGTTCTGCTTGCCGTTCAGGGTCAGAGCACAGTCCGATTCCCTGGGGATCACGACCTTGGAGCAGACGATGTCGTAGGCCGGCGACAGCCGCAGACCGCCGTCGGCCGATTCGAGCATGGAGAAGTTCTTGAGGTGGGCGTCGCCATTCCCCAACAGGAAATTCATGAGCACTCGCTCGAAGAACAATTGGACGTCCAGACCGGGAACGGCGGACAGCTCGCGAATCTTCTTTCCGATCCGCTCCATCGATCCGGTGTACTTGTCGTCCTCGCCGAGAATCTGGGCGAAGTCCTCGCACCGCAGCTTCTTCCCGTCCGGGGTGCGGTCAAATCGGCGGATCAGGTAAGCGGGTGAACCGTCGTGCAGGTCGAACAGCCCGTGCGGAGGGGTATCGATCCCCAATAGCCCGGCGATGTTCATGCACAGGTTTTCGTTCTGCGGAAGCAACGGGAACCGCTCCGTCTGCGGCTTGAGGATGAACTGCCCACCCGTCGCGACAGGAACCAGACGGGATCCCTGGCGTGACATGGACAGCTTGGGCTGGACCCCGGAGATGGACATACGCCCTGCCATCTCCTGCGCCTTCATCAAGACATCACCGTGCGTCAGCTCGATGGTCGGCAGCGTCGAAGTCCCGAACAGCCGGCGGAGGCAGGCAGGATGATAGCGTCCGGTCTCGCCGGATGCCTTCCCACAGATGTCACAGAAGCCATTCATATCTTAATCCACACCGCCCCAATACAGTCGCCACAGGCATTGATGAGCATACCAAAATCATCCTTGGTATCGATCTTGATCGTCCGGCAGACGATTTCTCGGAACCAGCCTTCAGGCAGCAGCCCCTTGAAGAATGGAAACAGGGTCTTGCTCTCGTAGGGCTGCGCCCGCAGGGGGAAGGCAACCGCGATGGGGCTACCTTTTGCCAGATATTCAGGATCGTAGGTAAAGCGATAGCCTTCGCCGGTCTCCTCGATGGACCCGGCGGGCGTCTCCTTGAAAATCACGCTGGCTTTACGCAGAGGTCTCATGGTCCTTAGCCGCTTCGACATGGTAGCCAAACAGTGCGAGCACCTGATTGACCTTGTCCATCCTGACTGACGGCTTGCCTTGTTCCAGATCCCGCACAAACCGCAGCCCGACACCGGTCCGCATGGCCGTTTGCGCCTGCGTCAGCCCTGCGCCTCGGCGCAACTCCTTGACCTGCAAGCTGAGCGGCGTAGTTATACCCGATGTGGCTTCTGGCACCTTGTCG
>JBAXKQ010000484.1:0-1542 GCA_037135275.1 bacterium | reverse complement strand
AGACAGCGTCTGCTCCATGTTCATAACCGACTGCCCCGACGCCGAAATGAGCGGAGCCGCCGCAAGCAGCACCGTTGCCACCATGTGAGTTCCATTTCCAGCTTTCATGGCCAGCTCCTTGCCGGATGAACTACCTCGCTGTAACGCTATTCCTGCCCTCGCCATCACCCGATCGCGAGTACACGACGCTGATCTTGGCAGTGGCGATTGTGCACTCTTTCATGGCTGCCAGGAACACATCGCGGCTGACCTCCGAGGGCTGGACGCCCGGTGTGACGATCCCGGACAGGGCATAGACCGTGTAGACATATGTCTTCGCACCAGGCCCTTTCGAGTGGGGCGGCGCATATTCAGCCCGGCCGTTCACGCTGTTGTTGCCAAGTGTTCCAATGCCCGTGGCATCCGCCGGCAGACTCGTGGTGGCCGCCGGAATGTTGTAGAGTACCCAGTACCATTTCGACTTACCCGCCGGATCCACATGATCCATGATGACCGCGTAGCTCCGCACACCCTCCGGCGCCCCGCTCCACTCGAGCGGGAGGGTGGATGCCTTGCCGTCGCCGGTATAGTCCTTCGGGAGTTGTCCCCCATCCGCCACTGCCGGGCTTGTCAGCACAAACCCGGATTTGCCCGGTGATGAAGAAGCCTGGACCTTGCCACTGGTTGAGAACAGGAAGTCAGTGTCCTGGATCTTGGGCAGCGTCTGCAGGGGCTGCGAATAGAGGTAGGCTGGAGCGCTGGTGTACCCGTCGAGGTTGCGCAGCTTCATCATCGCCGCCCTCTGGTCAGCGGTCAGAGTCCGGTTCACCTTTGCAAAGGCCGTTGCGTACATCCACGAAATCTCCCCGTCCAGTTCGCCGTACCGGCGGCCGAGCGCCAACACCTTCTTCTTGTCCGGAGTACCCCCCTTGAGCGCCTTGCGCAATTCCACCGACACCGCCCGCCGCACCTCGATGATTTCCTTCAAGTCCGCAAGCTGCGCGGCAGTTATCGATGTGATGGCCGTGCGCTGCTCCACGGTAAGCAGCTTGAGGAACGCCTCACCGCTGTCACCGGTTACAGAGGTGCTGATGTCATAGTCACGCTTGCCCATCGCCGGCATGTCCTTCATGTAGAAACCGCCGAAGTAGGTGCCGTGCCGCTCCGGGCAGAAGTACACATCCGCCTCAACCGAACCGGCGTACCAGCTGAAGAACTCGCTGGCATACGTCATGTACGCCACATTGAAGAACTTCGATGTCCCCGCCGACGTGCGCTTGAGCTTGCCCTGCTCATCCTGTGCCGGCCAGGTGTTGAAATCCCCGAACTTCATCTTGCCCAGGTAGGCTTTCTGTTCTTCAGTGAGTGATGCGACGATCTTGCCGAACACCTCCGTCCGGCGATAGCTCAGCTCGGCATCGTATGCGAAGATGTCACCCACGTACGACTTGACGGCCTCGCGGTCCAGGCCGGAGCTTCCCTGCGGGATCTTGCCGTCCCTCTCGCGGTGAAAGGCCTGGATCAGGGGGAGGCGTTTCATTGCCAGCGCTTCAAACTGGACGG
>JBAXKQ010000483.1:0-1559 GCA_037135275.1 bacterium | reverse complement strand
CCAACCACATCGGTATCCACAACGTCCGGATTGCGCCTGGAGCGCAGGTAGAGCCTGGTCCATGGTCTGCTGAAAATTGTCTTCATGTCGGACTCTGTCTGGCGTCGCGAATCCTGCGTTGATTTCCCGGCGAGCAATGCGCGGTAATACGCTGTCGTCGAAGCCACGTAGAGAGCGCTCTTCTTTCGCCCCTCTATCTTCAAACAAGCCACGCCTGCCTGGGCCAGGTCCGTGACACTCTCGGCGAAGGCTAGATCCTTCATTGAGAACGGGAAACGTGCGGATCCAGATTGAGTGGGCGACCCGAAAATATCACGGCACGGATAGGAACAGCGGCCGCGATTGCCGCTCCCGGTCCGCATGAGCGACGAGTAAAGACAAAGCCCGCTGTAGGAGTAGCAGAGAGCGCCATGAATGAAGACTTCGACCTCGATCCCTGCGTTCGCCACGATGTCGCTGACCTCTTCCATCGTCAATTCGCGGGCAAGCGTCACCCGTTTGAATCCAATGTCGCGCAGAGCCTGTGCCCCAGCCAGGCTGTGCACTGCCATTTGAGTGCTTCCGTGCAGGCGAAGTGTGGGGAAGTGCTTCTTTGCGATGTGAGCCACCCCGAGATCCTGGACGATAAGGGCATCTGCGCCGCTCTCTGCTGCAACGGCAACCGTATCGACCAGTTCCGCAAGCTCGCGGTTCTGCACAAGAGTATTTACAGCGGCAAAGACCCGGCGTCGCGGGGTGGCGGCATGGGCGAACGCTACGATCTCGCCGAGATCATCTGCACTGAAGTTGGAGGCCTCCGCACGTGCCGAAAACCGGCGCAGACCCACGTAGACTGCATCAGCGCCGTACTGGAAGGCGGCGTATGCCGATTCAAGATCACCAGCCGGAGCCAGTAGTTCCGGGATTTGTTTTGGTTCGGCGAGAGTAGATTGGGCGTTTGTCATATGCGTGACCGAGATCACATAGCAATCAGCGGCATGTGTCAATAGTCATTTCCCTCTTCATCAGTTGTTTATCGCTTGTCCAACTTGTTCCACTGGGTTATCACTGCTCCACGTTATGAGGACATATGCCATCAACGGCGAGCTTGTGCGCCTACGATCATACAAAGGAGATGTTTTGAGCAATCCTTTGCTTCTCGAAATACCGTATTCATGTTTGCAAACAGGCTTCCCAACGAATACGGATCCAGTGTTTGCTGCCATCGAAACGAATTACCTCTCTGAACACACGACCTCCCACCATTCCAGCGACCGCTTTCAATAGGTGAACCACACCACCTATGCCCTCAGTTCGCAAGCATCCCCCGAAAACATCAATGATTCGCCTCGTTCTTTGCACTACTATGGCTATCGGTTTTACTATCCTAGCCTCGGGCGGTGGATGAGCCGAGATCCGATGGGGGAGCGAGGCGGGCGGAACCGCTACTTGTCCTGTAGGAACAATCCAGTTGGCGTTTGTGATCCCTATGGGATGGAACCTCCTGGTCCTAAGTGGGGAATGGCTGTTGGTGTTCCTGAGCCAGTCACTACTGACCCTGTGGAGGTTGAACCCCTTGT
>JBAXKQ010000482.1:0-1563 GCA_037135275.1 bacterium | reverse complement strand
GCACGTGAGACCGCGTACCCTCTTGCCGCGCAAATAGATATAACTATTTTTTTTTTAGTTTTTCCCTATTGACAACGAAGGCCATGATGGCTACACTATTACCTACTGGGTGTGATAGTGCCCGACTGGGTGTGATAGTGCCCGCATCGCGGCGAAGCGAACGGGTTCACAAGTCAGTGATCATGTGACCGGTCAGACGCGTCTGATCGGTCCGACAAACGCCAACAGGAGACGAACATCATGCAAAAGCAAACAGGATGCGGGGTTCCAGTTTCCAGTTTCCAGTGTCAAGTGTTCAGTGTTCAGTGTTCAGTGTCCAGCCGACTCGGCTTCCGGTCTTCCCTTCTCTCCGCGCTGCTGCTGGCGGCGGGGTTGATGCTGGGCGCGTTCGTGCCGCGGACGGAGGCACAAGTGTCGGCCACGGGGGGAACGCAGCGTGACTACGTGTATAAAGGTGAGATCCGCCGTGCCCTCGTCTTCACGACGGCTGGGAGCAACACGCTCTCGGTCTCCAGTGGTGGCGCCGCTAATGTGCTGGTGGTCGCCGGCGGTGGTGGCGGCGGGGCGCAAGTCGGCGGCGGCGGCGGGGCCGGCGGGTTCGTCGAGTCGAACAACTTCACTCTGGCCACAGGCGACTACTGGGTCCAGGTCGGTGGCGGCGGTGCGGGTGCCACAGTCAATGGTGTTAGGGGAAATACCGGGACGAACTCCTTCTTGACCAACGGCACATCCTACGTGACCGCCTATGGTGGCGGCGGTGGGGGGTACTATGGCGGGACCGGCAATAGCGGTGGCTCGGGCGGCGGCGGAGGCAACGCAGCAGGAGGCAGCGCATCGCCTGCCGGACAGGGTAACAACGGCGGCAACGGAGGCAGTTTTTCTGGTGGCGGGGGCGGCGGAGCCGGAAGCGTGGGCAGCAATAGCATCAGCGGCGACGTGGGCGGCGCTGGCGGCATTGGAAAGCAGTCTGCCCTTGGCGGACCGACAAATGGATCCATGTCGTGGTACGCGGGCGGCGGGGGCGGATGTTCAAACGGAAAGCGCGACGCGAACAAGGCGCCCATCCTCGCCGGCGCCGGCGGACGTGGCGGTGGCGGTAATGGCCGAGGCGATTTGGAGAATCCTCCGCAGGATGGCACCGCCAATACGGGCGGCGGCGGCGGCGGCAGAAGAGATACGGGATCTGCAGGCAAAGGGGGCTCGGGAATCGTGATCGTGGATTGGATCACCGCCACAGGTGCGCCCGACATCGAGAACCGGCCCGTCTCGGGCGTGACGGCGAGTAGCGCGACGTTCAATGGCTTTTTGGCCAGCACCGGCAGTTCGCAAACGGCTGTGTATGTTCTCTGGGGCACGAACAACGGTTCGCTCACCGGCTCCTCGTGGGCCAACACGAACGCCGTGCCGGGAACTTGGACCAATGCCAGTTCCCCAAGCATCACGATTTCCTCCCTCAGTCAGGGCTACGTCTACTACTACACCTTCGCAGCCTCCAACGCGTTGACTAACGCGACGGCCATAGATCCAGTGTCCTTCTGGTATTCTAACGGCGTTGTCAAGGCG
>JBAXKQ010000481.1:0-1563 GCA_037135275.1 bacterium | reverse complement strand
CCAGCACATGTTGACCCTTTGTCATCATGGGCATATCTGAAACACGCAGCCCTAATCCATTTACAACACCCCCCTCGCACAGGAACGTCACACGGTTTGTGTCGCCCAAAAGAATATCCGTCACGTCTACCGTAACTTCGGTCACAATTGTGGAATGGTCGTCGGTCCATCGCGAAGTAATATTCGTAACTTGTCCTTCGACGATGCATTCGGCTCGATCAACCAGTGTCGTCGTAGCCAGCGGTTCCATCAGGGCCGATGCGGCTGTGAAGACCAAGAACGACACGACGAACGCCACAATCAGGGGACGGCGACGGTCAACCATGTGCTTCAGGCCAAGATGCCGCTTCCTGTGCCAGACGCGCAGGTTGTCGGCCAGCAAGATCTCGGAGCGAGATATTACTTTCATAAAGGCCTCTATCGGATTATCCCATTCCCAAACCGGTGGCGGCGAAGACGGAGGGGCCGGAGAGAATGGAGCGAGGCTCGGGGCGGAACATGCGGATGTTGCGCCTGCGCATAATAAACCCGCGTTCGGCTAACCACGCGCTGAACGGCGCATGGTCCGGGACGGCCAGTCCGACGACTTTTGCGCCATCGAGACGCGCCCGGTCGGCGATGAGCGCGGAGACGATTTGACCGGCTTGCCGGGCATCACGCGCCACGACCGGGCCGATGGCGCCCGTCAGCCTCCCCGGACGGGAAAACCCGAACGCGCAGACGTGTCCCGCTTCCACAATCACTCGCACCGAGGCGCCCGACTCGCCTGCCAGCACCCGGAGTTGCTGTTCGCGTGACACCGAGACGCACGCCACATCCAAGGCCAACAGGCTCGCCCAATCCATAGTTTGAAGGGGCCGCGTGGCTTCCTGCGGCTCCACGCCGCCGGCCGACCCGGTCCAGAGTTCGATCCCCTGGCCGGTCATCTGGAATCCGTACTGACGATAGATCGGCCGGCCAGCGTCCGATGAATCGAGTCCGAGACAGGCGATTCCCTGTTTCCCGGCCGTTTCCAGCATCGCCTCGAATATTCTTTTCCCATAGCCCTTGCCGCGAAGGGTCTGGTCCACGAGAAACGTGCCCACCCATCCGATCGTTCCGAACGATGTGAGCGTGCAGGTCGCCTTCAACTCGCCGTCTTCGAAGCCGCCCAGGCAGGCATCCGGATTCAGGGTCAGAGCCCGCGCCCAATCCGCCGCCAGATGGTTCCAGTTGACTTGCTCGCACAGCCGCAGCGCCGCAGGAATATCCGCGTGGCCAAACGTCTTGATTTCCAACATGCGTATCTCCGTTTCCTCAGCTAGCCGCTGCCAGGCACCCCCCTTGCACGGTGGAGCGGTGATGTGAGCCTTAATTTTAGCAGATGCCCGAGGATGGACAAAGTGGAAAGCTACAAATCCGTTATTGGGGGTTAAGACAAACTAACGGACACTGGCTCGCTTACGCTCGCTCACCCCCGCACCGGCAGCCTGCTCACGCTATCCGCCCTGCCGCCCGGACCGCTCGTCTGCTAATCAGGACGGGTTATTGTGCGTCCCGCCCAGGAAGTCATAATCAATGCTG
>JBAXKQ010000480.1:0-1567 GCA_037135275.1 bacterium | reverse complement strand
CCAGCTTTCGGAACTGCTCAAGAATATGCGGGCCGGTTCACTGTCTACCGTTGCAAACCTGAAGCCTCTCACGCTTGTGGATTCCAAAGACCTGCCGTCGTGTACAGGCGGCGGAGCGAATGCTTGCGACAGCGCTGCCGTCGTGGCATTCCTCTCCGCAAACGGCGGAAATTGTTCACTAGCAGACGCGCTCGACAATTGCGCCGGGGCACCCGGTAGCGGTGGCGTCAGCCGGGGGCGGGGCGATGCCCCATTGACCTGGACCGACCCGTCGAACGAAGCTGATGTCGGTTTCAAGGAAAAGACTCTCCCCATGTCCAGCCTGCCCGACATCAAGAAGAGCCAGCTCGCAGGCGTCAGCGTTGCAGCACCACAGCCAACAGGCAGCGATGAGCCAACAGCGGCAGGCGGTCTGGCATCCAGCACGAAAGGACCGGGTTCAGCCAATATGACCGTAATGTTGCCCCGGCACAGGACAGCCGTGAAGCGGTATTTCGAAAGGAAGTAGCTGTGATAAGACTGGTGTTAAGGGAAACCGGTGTTCAAGTGGGATTCAATGCCTTGCCTCTGAGGGCTTCTCTTCACATGAACACCGAAACTGAGCACTAATGCTTAATGCCTGGGCTCAGTTAACGGTATGCTGCTGGACGGGCTGTCCCGCACTGCCAACCACGAAAGGATGTGTGACGCACAAATGACCAATATAACCCAGGCAACGTTACTCACACCCGCCGAACTTGCGCCAGCGCGGGAGATGGCCGGCCGTGTCATCGAGCAGCTCGATCGCATCCTGCTGGGCCGCCATGAACTTCACAAGATGGCCCTCGTGGGAATTCTCAGTCGCGGCCACATCCTCCTCGAGGGCCTGCCCGGCCTCGGCAAAACCGCACTTGTCAGGGCGATGGGTGATGTGCTGAAGCTCAAGTTTTCACGAGTTCAATTCACCCCTGACCTGATGCCCAGTGATATCCTGGGAGCTCACATACTGCAGGAAACATCGCCGGGAAAGCGCGAAATGATCTTCCAGCCCGGTCCGGTCTTTACAAACATCCTGCTCGCCGACGAAATCAACCGCGCCTCACCCAAAACCCAGTCCGCCATGCTCGAAACCATGCAGGAGCGAACGGTAACACTCCTCGGAGTGACCAGGCCGCTACCATCGCCATTCTTCGTGCTCGCCAGCCAGAACCCCATTGAACTGGAAGGAACCTATCCCCTCCCCGAGGCGCAATTGGACAGGTTCCTCTTCAAACTCATGGTGGCCGACGTAAACGTTGACGTGCTCACAGACATTATAGGAACGAGGCGCAGGGGAGAGTCGCCAAAGTCGGAATGGGCCATGAGCGCAGAACAGCTCAATTCGCTATTCACGACCATGGACCGGATCTTCATGCCTAAACCGGTGGCCAGATACATAGCGCGACTTGTTGCCGCAACTCACGCGGATTACCTCGAAACACCGGCAGATATCCGGGACTATATCGCATACGGTTGCTCGCCACGGGCCGCAATCGCCATAGCTGAGGCAGCACGTGCGGTCGCTCTCATCGAGGGCAGGCCCACCGCC
>JBAXKQ010000479.1:0-1568 GCA_037135275.1 bacterium | reverse complement strand
GGCTGTTCGCACTGCTGTGTGTCGCGTCCGTGCTCTTCGCATTTACGATGATCTGCGAAGTGATGGCGAAAAACTACATCGCCCAAAACGCCCACATGAAGGCGAAGATTCCCGTCTTCCAGGCCGTCCTGCTTTTCCTCAGCCTCGGCCAGATTCCGCTCGAACTCTTCTGCCGTAAGCCAGACCTAATCGACTAATTAGAGTGCGGCGAGCATCTGGCGCCAGGGGATGAACCAAGGCCAGACGAGGACGATCACCAGGAACGAGCAGGCGATGCCCGCCGGGATTTCGGCGGGGCGGCCGGAGAGAAGTCGCGGCACGGCGTACGCGAGCAGCCAAACCGATTTGTAAATCACCTGGAAGACGAGCAGCCAGAGGAAGCTTCCCGGCGAGACCACGCCGAGGACGGAACAAGCGAGGATGGCGAGCCAAAGGGATCCGACCAACGTACGCCATCCAGTGCTTTCCGCGAACGCACCCTGATCCGTGACCGATGGCTTGAGCAATGTCCCGAAGCCGACTGGAACCAGAATAAAGATGTTCGCCCAGTATAGATACAATACCGCCGGCATAGATCAGAGCGCAGCGTGGAGCGCCTCGGCGCGACGAATGGCTTCTTCAAGCGACGGGGCGATGACGGTGATGTGGCCCATCTTGCGCCCAGGGGCAGCCCTGCCCTTGTCGTATAAGTGAAGTTTCGCGGAAGGATCCGCCAGGACCTTGGTCCAGTCTGGCTCCTGTCCATTGCACCAAAGATCACCGAGAAGATTCACCATTGCGGATGGGGCGAGCGGCTTCGTGCCGCCAAGCGGCAGGCCGCACACGGCGCGGATGTGCTGCTCGAACTGGCTGGTCTCGTTGGCGTCGAAAGTCTGGTGGCCGCTGTTGTGAGGTCGCGGAGCCAGTTCATTCACGACGATCCGTCCGTCCTTCACGAACATCTCTACAGCCAGGAGGCCGACGAGGCTGATCTTCTCGGCGATGCTGAGCGCCAACGCACGCGCCTCGGTGGCGGTGGCTTCGGAGATACGGGCTGGCGAAATCGAAAGATGCAGGATGTGGTTCCGATGGATATTTTCGGCCGGGTCGTAGACTGCGGTGCGACCATCAACCGTGCGCGCCACAAGTACCGAGATCTCCATCTGGAACGGCACCCACGCTTCAAGTACCCCTACGGCACCACCAATCTTATTCCACGCTGCCGCAAGATCCGCCTCGGCGGACGGCAGCTTGACCTGACCTTTACCATCATAACCGAAATCCGCGGTCTTCAATACGCAGGGGAAACCGATGGTCTTCACGGCTGCCTGTAATTCAACGAGCGAGGACACCACGGCGAAGTTGGCACAAGGGATACCCGCTGTGCGGAGAAACTCTTTCTCTCGGCGGCGATTCTGGCAGATGGCTAAGACATTAGCCGAAGGGTGACTGGGCACGGACTTTGCGACGAACTCGACGGTCGCCGGCGGGATATTCTCGAACTCGAGCGTGATCCGTCCGCAACCTTGTGCGAAGCGGGTAAGTGCGGCGGTGTCGCTCCAGTCGGCGGTGATATGCTCGTCGGCGAT
>JBAXKQ010000478.1:0-1568 GCA_037135275.1 bacterium | reverse complement strand
TTCCATGGTGGAGGTGATGATCTGGCGCGATTGTTTGAAGCTCGCGGCGATGCCGGTCGCAAGATTCCCGACTACTATATTCGCGGCTCCATCACGCAAATGGACGACAACACGGTTCGTACCAGCAAGGGTGCCGGTATTTCGTTGATCTTTCTCGATCTGGGCTACTCGGAGGACTCGTCATTCGATCTCCTCAGCATGGACATGAGCATAGGTGAGGCAGCCACCCGCAAGATCCTGCCGGTTACCAGCACCTCCAACACGATGGTCATGGTCAAGAGCGGCAAGTCGGGTGAGGGTGGTGGCAAACTGGGAAAAATCGGACTGAGTTTCAACCTGGATAACAGTCGTTCGGAAGGGCTGGGTGCAACAACCCGGGCGCTGCTTGAGCTAAGCCTGATTGAAACTCTCGGCAAATTTACCCAAATCCCCTCCTGGCGCTGTCACGCTACCGACATCACCAACCCATTGTTTCGCGACCAGGCCCATGAACGCTATGACATCCTGAAGGACAATGAACGTATCCTGTTTATTCAGCGCAAGCTTGGCGGCAGCATGAATCGCTACAAGGGTCCTGTGGACGGCGTGCTGAATGCCGAGCTGAAGCAAGCGGTCGGCGAATACCAGGCCACAGTTGGTTTGGTGGCGAACGGGCAGGTCAACTTTGACCTGTACGCCAGCCTGCTTGACGACGCACAGAACAGTCTGGCGGCTCTACCAGCCATCAAGCCAATAACAACGCCCGGCGTTGCCGCTGCGGTTACCGCCCCGCCGCGCGCTGCTGCGGGCTCTGGCCCGGCGAGTGCTTCTGGTTCTGGGGCAAACGCCTTCCGCGTCAATCTGGATAGCGATAAAGGAGGACGCCCTGCCTACCGCGTCGGCGAGTTTCTCAACATGAACCTCTCGCTCTCAAGTGATGGCATGGCTTATTGCTACTACGAAGACAACGCGCACAATACGGCGCGCATCTTTCCTAATCAGTTCCAGTCCAATCCAATGTTGAGGGCGAAAAGCAGCGTGCGGCTGCCCAGTGGTGGTTTCAAGATCCGCTTCGACCAAGCAGGTCGGGAGAGGGTGGCCTGCATCGGCGCTGACGGCGAATTGATCGTCCCGAGTACTTTGACCGGGGTAAAAGATTTGACGCCATTGCCAGTCAAATCGCTTGACGAGGTCATCAATCAGTTCCGGAAAAGCAATCCGGCCGCTATCGTTAGCCAAATTGATATTACGATCAATCGCTGACAGGCCATGAAGCGAATCGTTCGAACCTGCCTGTCGTCTCTGCTGACGGGAGCCTTGGTGCTCTCGGCAAGATGCGTAACAGCGGAAGAAGCGGAAAAGATCGAATTCCATAGCCCCTTTCTGCTGGCCGAGATTGTCATTCCGACCCAGCAAGATAGCGGGGGGAAGACTGCTAAATCGGCAGCAGAGGTTCGCGGCAAGGCCAGAGCATATCAGGAGTCGGCATCGGGAAATTCCACCATCATTGTCGTCCCGGGGGACGAGGACGAAGGTCTGCTCGGACCCCGGCGGCAACCTGAAACCGGTGCGTCCCAGAATAGGGCCAA
>JBAXKQ010000477.1:0-1569 GCA_037135275.1 bacterium | reverse complement strand
CCTCTTCTTGTCCAATTCATCAAGCAGATGAAGCGTTGCGGCATCTTGCTGGCCGTTGAAGTACTTGTCCAGAACACGGACAAATACCGAGTCGGGAACCGAGATATGTGCAAAAAGAGTCATTGACGATCTGAGTTTGACGTCATCCGGGAAACCGAATACTTCGGTGGCCGAGAGTTCCTTGATCGCCAGAATGACTTTTGCGCATTTCAGCAATCGCGGCCCAAGCAGAGGGTGACCCAGATATTGTCGGGCTTCATCTACGCTTTTTATGGCAAAACGCTTAGAAGTGTCACTGTGTCCCAAACCATCAATTTGCGGAAATATGTACCACATCCAATGCGTCCGCTTCTGACCGCATCGCAATTCCGTGAGGGCACGATCATATACACCTTCTTGTGCGGTCGTGAAACGAGCCAGGTCGAACGGATCACCACGAGCGACACTCGCTGTTGATCTGCGGTTCGCCAGGGCAAGCCCTTGATCCACACGGTTCATCTGTTCTGTCTCAGAATGGCGTGATTCTTGCCGCGCGAGATAGGTCCCGATCAGTGTAATATCCAACTGATCCTTTGGCCGATTCAGCACTCGTTTGATCTTTAGAAGTTCGGCGAGTGGCAAGAAAGGAAATCCTTTGATCATCTCAGCTTTCGCGATGAGCGTTGCGGGATCAGGGTGCTGGTCTCCATACCAGAAGTCCGCAAACGCTTCTGCTATGCCGAAGGTGAGTTTGTGCCGCACGATACCCTCGTAGTCCAAGGTGCTGTGCGCCCATCCTCGCTCACGCAGTTCATCAAATAGGCTGGGGCTGACTAGCAGATCGACATCGGCAATGTCACGAATTCCAAGCGCACCGAGTATACCGCTCCCGAGTACTACGTACTCCTTTGCAGGCAAATCGAGCTTCTCTATTTCTGTGATTATATCCATTTGGTGACGCCTCCTGTGCAACTTCTGCGTACAGTTACCGTCGGAACTCCGGCCGCTGGCCGCTCACGCGGTGCTCGATTATCACCCTCTGCGGTGCGCCGAGAAGGTCCTTGAACTTCACAAAGAATGTCATACCAGAGATCGCAACACCAACTTCATTCCGGCTGGCGGTTTGGCGAGAGGACTCGCCGCGTTCCCAATCCCGGTTGACCAGCACGATCCTTTCACGGAATGAGTCGTCGAAGTAGATCGTGTTTCCGTCTTCTGTCAGGCGCACGTTGTATCGTGTGGCAATCGTCTGCAGCCCACGCCCACGAAATGCTATCTGCTTGGTCTCCCCCTTGGCCAGGTCGAACGCCACAGGTTCATAGGGGTATCGTTTGCCGGCGTACTCAATGGACCCTCCCTGCACAGACACCTGCACAATGTCTCCGTAACGGGCATTTGCATAGATCTGGCGTAGCCTTTCCTGTGTAGCCTTCTCCTGTTCAATTCGCAGTCGCTCCTGCTCCATGCGCTGGCTCTCCGCTTGCTTGCGGCGATCTTCATCGATGGCGTACTGCTTCGCCTGGTAGTCTGCCTGCTGACTCGCTGGCAACGCTTCCCACTGTTGTTGATTCAACCCCATCGGGTATCGCG
>JBAXKQ010000476.1:0-1571 GCA_037135275.1 bacterium | reverse complement strand
TGCTCATCAACGACATAACGTGGCCGGGCCACGCACGAACGGACCGGGCCACGCACGAACGGAAACGGCGCAGATACCAGGCCACGCCATTGTAGTTCGGCAGTGCCTCATAGGTGTTGCCGGGTACCTCGATGGCCTTGGCCTGCTGCTCAGGAAAGTTGGCCGCCCGCCCCCATTCCTGTTTCAATCCGGCATCGTCGCCATCCGGAACGATGTTCCAAGTGCCGTCAAGCGAACGAACCGGCGATCGCGAGAGATTCTCTGCCGCATCGGCGTTGGTGATCATCAGTAGTCCTCCAAGCACTGCAATGGTGTACACCTTCGACAATTTCACAATGATCAAGCAGTGCATCCGTCTCTTCTCCTCGTGGACGCCATGCCGTCGCCATGCCGGCGGTCGCTTCTTGATATGGGTCTGAAGATCACTTCTCTTGTTTGACGGCGCCCCAGATCGCGTCGGCGATGGCCGCCATGCCGGCGTCGCCGGGGTGAATGGCGACCCCGGCATTTGAGAACGTGCGCTCCGACCGCGCATAGTTCTTCTCGTCGGACGCGAGGCGGCTGATGTCGACAAAGGTCCCGCCCAGCTCGGTGCAGACCTGCTTCAAGATGCCGTCCTTGACCTCATCCGGCCAAAAGCTGCTGCGCACGTAGATCGCGGGCGAACCGTTCCCCTTCACGAGAGTCAGCAACTCCTTCACGGCGGCCTTGAACCGATCCTGGTCCGCTTGCGAAGCGAGTTTCGGCACATTCTCGGCAATGCAGAGGATCACGACATCCGCCTTGAACTCGGCCAGCGCCTGGAACTTGGTGGTGATCGGATAGGTGGCATACTCCCGCTCGAAGTCGGCGATATTTCGGATCAGTGCCTCAGGCGACTTCCCGCCTGCCGCCTCGTTGAAGCGATGGAGCAGCAAATGGACATAGTCCTTTTCCAGTGCGCTGGCGGCCATGCCGAAATTGTCGGTCCAGCCGATGTCCGCTTCCGGCGCGTGCAGCGTGATGCTGTTGCCGAGGAAAAGGATCTTCCGAGGGGCGGGCGTCTCGATATCCGCCTGGATCACGGCGGCGGCGTCAGCCTCACCGTCGCCCTTCGCCGAGGTGACGCAGCGCAGTGCGTCTGTCTTGTTGCTTTCCGCGTTCGCCCCGGCGGACAAGGTTGTCGAAGCCAGCGTGTCACTGGTCTTCATCGGTTCTCCTGCTCTTGTAACGTTGCTGCACAACAGAATCCCAACCACGGCTAAACTGACCGACTTACACGCGTGACGTTCGCACATCCGAATCTCCTTCCTACTTGCCCCTCTTGTACACGATCACCGCCGCGCCGGGCTTGTCCTTGATCTCCACGGTCAGGCCCTTCTCCATCAGGTCTTTGCCGAGCGCCTGCGTCGTTCCTTCCGCATCGAAGTTTGTGACCTCGTACAGCGCCGCCGGGTCGAGGCCGCGGAGGCGAAACGCCGCGCACACGAATGGCGACTCACGCCTGCGGAACGCCTGCACCACGCCATCGCCTTCATCGGGCCGGTTGAACTGCCAGGCGATCCACTGGTCGAGCGCCAGGCTGTAGGGAG
>JBAXKQ010000475.1:0-1574 GCA_037135275.1 bacterium | reverse complement strand
TCCCCGACGGGTGAGTAGGCGATATCCACGGGCTTCAGTTTCGCCACCTGATCCGCTTCCAGCGGATGGTTCTGCCAGCCGCCGACCTCCTGGATCGTGGCTTCCATGCCCAGGAGCACCGGGACGATCATGGTGTGATAAGGCGGCAGCATGGAGACAAAGCCGGTGTCCAGCGCCGGTTCCGCCTGCCCGATGCCGAGCTCGCCGAACCACTCATGAAGCCGGCGCTGGCGGCCAAGGTAGGCGGCATCCAGCCAGTCGAAATCAATAACGGAAGGGCGCCCGTGATCGATCTGGTAGTGCTGTTCCCACCACTGCCAAACGCAGTAGAGGCTGATGGGCAATGACAAAGTCTTATGCATGAAGTTGCTTATCCTTTCATTCGTCTCTACAGATAACGAATTTGGCCGATCGCCTTGCGTTGTGCCGGCCCGGCCTGGTTCGACTCCTTGCCATCACCGACCGTGGCAAAATCATAGCTGTGTGAATCCGTGATGTCCCGACAGGCAACCGGTGGCCATACCGTGACAACACGCGTGGTACGGATCAACCACTCCAGCAACAACCGCCGACAGTGATTGACGGTTTCCTGGTGCTGGGGCTCGTGATACAGGTTCGCGGTTTCATCCGGGTCGGCGGCTAGGTCGTAGAGTTCGCCCATGTCCTGACCGTCAAACATCTCGGACTGATAATGCACGAAGCGCCAGTGCTTCCACCGCAAGGCCTTGCTCCAGGGATTTTCCGTCACCGCGACCTCCCGCAGCGGCACATCATCTCCTTGGCACAGCGGCGTCAGATCATGGCCATCCACGGTTGCCATCGGTGGCAAGCCGCAGAGCGCGGCGATGGTCGGTGCCACATCGATGCTCTCGACCAGCTGATTGCATACCGCGCCAACTGTGGCCGCGCCGGGCACGCGCCAGATAAACGGCACCTTGCAGACCGCCTCGGAACAGATGCCCGGCGCCTTCTCCTGGATGCCGTGGGTGCCGCTGTAACCGCCGTGGTCGGCGTGATAGATGACGATGGTATTCTGCGCCAGGCCGCTCTGGTCAAGGAATGCCAGCAATTCGCCGACGGCATGGTCCACCTGCGTGACGCAGCCGAGATAACCATGCCACAGGCGCCGCGCCATCGCCTCAAACGTCCGGGGCTCCAGTACACCGGTGCTCGCATGGAAGGCATGCCAGGCGTGTTGGAAGTGCGGTGGACGGCCGGTTGGCGACTGGTTGAGCGTTGGCGGCAGAGCGAGATCGTCGGGATACCGATCCCAGAATTCCTGCGCCGGGGTGAACGGTTGATGCGGCCGCTGGAAGGCAACCTGCAGGCAGAACGGCCTGCCACCGCTCTCCTTGATGAAACGGATCGTCTCCCGAACCGACCACGCCTCCATAGAGTCACGGTAAGACAGTTGCGATGGCATCCCCTCCATGCCAAGTTCCGGCTTGTGGAAGAAGTAATAGTTGTCTTCCTTCTCGATCAAACCTCGGGCCCGGAGTTCATCGTAGAATGGCGTCTGCCACGCTTTGCCGTCCACCGATTCCGAGTAATCGAGAAAGCTGTCGACGTGCGTC
>JBAXKQ010000474.1:0-1578 GCA_037135275.1 bacterium | reverse complement strand
CGCCGTGATACGCCGGCAGCACCTGCTGGATAATGCCCGGGACAGGAGCGTCCTGAGCATCGGCACGCGCCGCGTCGAACCATTTCTGCTCGCGGCCCTTGTTTTCCGGATCAGCCGCGATCTTCCATGAACCACTCAGCGTCTGAACAGCATAGTTCTTCATTCTATAACCTCCCAATCGCCCGCGGCATCGGCACCGCTATCTCGCGGCTGATCTTTTCCAGCGACGCCACTGTTTCCGCAAAGAGCGGTACACCCGAACGCTTCACATCGGCTTCGTGTTCAAACTCCTTCTGGCCGGCAAAGTAGACGCGTTCCGCACCGGCCGCCGGAGGACTGATCCGCAGGTCTCGCAGCATCTTGTCCATGTCCTTGCGGAACTCGGCCGGATCGCGGAAGGCGCCGATTTTGATGGCGCCAAAGAAGTGGCTCACGCGAGCCGAACTCGTGGCCGTGTCGCTGACCTGCGGGCCGAAGGACGCCCCGCACAGCACGCTGCACAGGATATCCACCATCACCGCCAATCCATATCCCTTGTACCCGCCGAACTCCTCGCCCTCGCCGCCCAGCGGGAAGATGCCGCCCCCGCGCCGTTGCAGCAGGTTATCAATCATCGCGTGCGCATCTGTCGTGGGCCGGCCGTCGCTGCCGGCGGCCCAGCCCTCCGGCAGTGGCTTGTTCAGGCGATCATACACCTCGATCTTCCCGCGCGTCACCACCGTAGTGGACATATCGAGCACAAACGCCTTTTCCTCCCCGGCCGGCGCGGCAAAGGCCAGCGGATTCGTGCCGTACATCACCTGCCGCCCGAACGTCGGCAGCCCGAGCGCCGCCGTATTGGTTGCAGCGATCCCGATCATGTCGCGTTCGAGCGCCTGCATGGCATAAAAGCCCGCAATGCCGAAGTGGTTCGAATCCCGCACGCAACCGAAGGCCGATCCATTCACCGAAGCCTTCTCGATGATCCGGTTCATCGTGTCCACGCTCACGGGAAATCCCATGCCGCCGTGCGCGTCAATGACCAGCGAACCCGGCGTGTCGGCCACGATCTCCGGCTTCGCGTCCACCAGCATCAGCCCCGACTTCAGTCCGTTGACGTAGCGCCACAGCCGGCCAATCCCATGCGAGGGAATGCCCCGCACATCAGCCGCGACCATGACCTCCGCCGACTGGGTCGCCTGATCGCGGTTCAAGCCGCAGGAGATGAAGACAGTCTGGCAGAAGTCCTCCAAATCCTGCGCTTTGAATCGCAGATGTTCGGATTGCTGGTGCATTTTGGTTTCCCCGTTTCTCATTCAACTCGTTCCTGTTGATAGATCCAGATGGCACCCGCACGGGGCGGCAGCGCAAAGGCAAAACCGTGCTGTTGTACCGCGGCACCGGTCAGCTCCCGGATCTCACCGGTTTCCGGATTATCGAACCGATACACGACGTCTGGACGAAGGCCCTGCGGATACACAACCAAGGTTTCCGCCGGCGCTTTCGGGAGCCGGATGCCCTGGATGAAGCCGCGTCCTTCCTCTGGCCGGTCGAACTGCCGCGCCACCCATTGGCCCGGCGAACGATGATAGGGCGTGA
>JBAXKQ010000473.1:0-1580 GCA_037135275.1 bacterium | reverse complement strand
CCACCGCTCCGCAGTCTTGGCTGAAGATGCAACCCAGACCGGCCCACGGGCCGTGGTCCGCGCTGCAACGCGGGTGTATATATTGAATGCTGGATACGCCGGTGCAACAACCCTGAACAAGTACCGGCTCCCCGCCCCAGCTCCACTCAATTTCGGTGTCATGTGACGTGCCCTCCACGCCGAGCATGGTACTCCCGCCACCGATAGACGTCAAGAATTGTTCAGGCTGCAACGGGCTTGAACGCTAATCCGGAACGATTCAGTCGTCAAGCGCCCGCCCTGCTCCGGAACACTCAAAACCGCCGTGATGGCAAGGCCTTATTGTCGCGAAACCGAATTACAATGCTGTTGGATTGCACTACCGAAAGGTTGCCGCGGGAACGTCCGCGGCGCGATTGTGAAGGGTAGAACGTGGAACGGCGGACGGCATAAGAGAGAGCAAACGACCCCGGGGGGCGAACATGGCAGTCAGGGGCGAAGCCCCTGGAAGATGATGATGCGTCTATGCAAGAAGAGGCCGGCACGCGCGAGGCACGGACACATGCCCGTCTCGCACCCAACGGCCGCAAGTGTGGCAATTGACGTTCATATCCCCAGGGTTTCACACTGGGTTGCCATGTTGCTCCCCTCCGGGGAGCAGAAACAGGCGGAGTCGTGGTCGTAGTCCCGCCGCCCGGCGCGGCCACCTACGGCCCGCGGTCATATCCTGCCACGAAGCACAGCGAACATGTCATTGGCTGCAAGACCGCCAGGAACTGTCACGTGCCCGGCGCCTTTGCGCTCAAGGGCCACTGCGCCATCCCTGTCATCCGCCGTCATAACGCAGAAGGCGGCCGGTGCGAGTTCCTGCAGCTTCCCGAGCAGCTTGTCATTGGTCGTTCCTTTCAGGAACGTATCTGAAACCGGACATATAATCATCTTCGCCGCTTTCAACGGCAGGTGTTCGAGGGATTCGAGGTTCGCAAGGTCGACGTACATCCACTTGAAGCCCCTGGCCGCATACCCTTCCTGGAGGGTCGGATTGTAATCCGCAACGAGGACGCGCGACCGGATGGCCGGGACTTCCCGCTCGATGCGATCAAGCAGGGCCCTGCCTTCCCGGAAACACCCCAGCAGCACGATGTCATATGCCGGCCCGGAGTCCCCACTGCGTGCCGCCTCCGCCTCGCTGCGATCCCTGATGCCGGCAATACTGAGCCCCCGGAGCAGCCACCGGGCCAGCACATCATTGAAGTTGATCATGTAAGTGGAGACAACAGAGGCAAGCAGCATGGTGACAAGGATCAGCGACTGCGTGCCTGCCGTCACGTGCCCGTACCCGGCCCCGATGGCCACGATCACCAGCGAGAACTCGCTGACCTGCGCAAGATTGATGGCCGTAACCGTGCCGGTCCGCAGTCCGCGCCTCAGCAGCGCCACGGTCGGCAGCACCGTAACCAGCCGTGTGACAATCACAACGGCCACGGCAAAGACGGATATCGCGAGGAGCCCGACCGTCGGTCGCGGGATCTTGAGTCCCAGCGATACAAAGAACAAGGTCACGAAGAAGTCCCGAACGCCCGACATCTTGGAGATGACAT
>JBAXKQ010000472.1:0-1581 GCA_037135275.1 bacterium | reverse complement strand
GAGACCGAAATAGGGATCATACTCCTGAGCCAATGAAATACGGAGGGCTTCCAGTCCCAGTTTAAAGAGCCGGGGTTTGCCCCCGAAGGCCGAATCTGGACGTTCGATTGAGATGGATTCAAGGTCCTGTGCGGTCAGGGTTACGCCACCCCGAAAGGTATTGGCTCGAACGCCAACCAGGTTGACGGATACGAATCCATCACCCACATTCGGGGTGCCGACGACGCGCATCGGTTCGCTGAACTGGGGGCCGACCAAGACAACGCCGTCCGTAATTTCGTGGGAGGTGCAGGGCATGGCTTATTGCGGTACTCCTTCACGCCTATGGCCCCGGCGTTCGCCGATCTGGTTATTCTTGTCTGACATCACCATGCTTCCAATCTTCTCGTCGCCATGATCGGCCTACGACCTGCTCTTTCGCTTGCCGCCGCCCGTGCCGCCGTCACCCATTGGACCACTATTGGTTGATGAAAGTTGTATCAGATAACCGCCGATTTGTCCAACGAATCGAATTCCGTGCAAATTGGCCAGTCTGCCGTGCTCGGTGGGGGCTGAGTTCCGGTCTCGCCTATGTTCCGTGTAGGCTCCCCCACGGGCATTCCGTGAACATTATGACCAAGTCGGTATAACGACCTGAAACACTCTGGCGTCTGATTTCTGAACCCGCCAGGCGATTCTTCTCGATCTCCGTACCATTCTCTGGCCTGAAAACGGCCAAATTCCTTCAATTTCTGCATCGAAGACCGACCCGGCGTACGCATTTTTTCGATTTTTGGACCGATCCAGACCGTATTCCGGCGGCATTTCGGTAATGTTTTGGTAGTCACAAACTGACAAGGAGACAGAAAATGGGACGACCAATCGGGACATGGCATGGGTTCGCCGGACAGGCGGGCGTGGTGAATGCATTGCGTGAACATTGCACAGGAGCGGCGGCAAAGAACCACCCCCTGCCTCATATTTGCCTGGCCGGACCATCGGGAATGGGCAAAACGGCCATTGCGACCTGCATAGCTAAAGAACTCGGTACGACATTCTTGCCCTATTTCTGCTCACCCCAGAGCAAGAGATGGCAGATAGCCAAGCATCTGGCTCAGGTTCGACGCGGGGATGTGGTGTTTTTGGACGAAGTGCACCAGTTGATACCAGCGGCGCAGGAGGTCTTGTTCCCGGCCATTGACAACAGGAAAGTGCCGGTGATCAACGAGGACAACCGGATTCAGGAAAACGAATGGATTGAGGTCCCTGAGTTCTCGGTTGTGGTTGCGACCGACCAACCTGGAGCCTTGGTAAATGCGTTCAGGCAGCGTCTGGCCCTTCGTTTCGTTTTGCAACCCTATACCACTGCCGAGATGAGGGTCATTGTTGCAGCCAGAGCTTCGGAGATCAAAATTCTCCTTTCACCACAAGCGTGTTCACGGATAGCGGAAGCGGCTCGTGGCGTACCCCGTCGGGCGCGGCATCTTCTCCAGAGCCTACACACGGTGCTGGAAGATGCGGGTGTGACCGTCAGCAAGACGATGTCGACCGCTCACTTGGCGAGTATTGGGATTGATCGTGACAACCTGACCGAATCGGATC
>JBAXKQ010000471.1:0-1587 GCA_037135275.1 bacterium | reverse complement strand
GTTTCTGAGGAAGCCCATATGTTCCGGGATTGTTTGAGTCGCTGCCGGGACGAAGGCACAGATGTTGCCATCTGGCTGCAGTGCCAGTCAAGGATGATAAGGGGGGCGCTCTCTTTGCGGCCGCTCGCTTGCCTTGCTGACGAGTCTTATGGAAGACTCCTCACGCCGCTGCGTTACCTCAACAACAAGGCGCGGTCCTGGGTGACAGTAGTGGAACATCCAGATTACGCTTGACCAGTACCGCCCACATCTGGCTGTATCTGCCCGTGCGCAGGGAGTGTGAAAGTCAGGAGGATGCTGCATGAAATTCCGTTGCCCGCACTGCAAACAGATACTTGAGAAGCTTGACCACGGTTTATGCACATCCTGCCGGAAGGCGATCAGGCTTCCGGAACCGCCCCCGAAGGAGGAGTATGTGCCCAGGGGGAGACGCGCACCTTCGCTTCGTATCCAGGGCGGATCCATTCCATTTATCTCCCTCTTCTCGGGGAGACCAGGTTTCGCTCTTTGGGTCCTGGGTATTTCCGTGATCGTCGGCGTCTCGCTCTTCGCTTTCAAGTATGACGAGGCCACGCCGCGGCGCATCGCTACGCGGGAAGACCGTACCAGTGACGAACTCGGCCGTCTGCATACCGCGCTCCAGTGGTTTCGGCAGACGAGCAGCCGTTATCCTACCGCAGAGGAGGGGCTCGACATTCTTGCGCAGTCCAGGGCGCCCGGCTGGGTTGCTCCTTATGTCAGCGATGTGCCCTATGATCTGTGGGGGACCCCGTTCCAGTACTCATGCTCCAATGATGTCGTGAAACTCTTCTCGTGCGGGGCCGATAAGGTTGCTGGCACTGCCGACGACGTTGCATCTCCGGGCCCCGACTACAAGGGAGTTGTCCAGCGTCTCGCGATGACGACCAATTCCGCGGACTGAATTGACCCTGAGCTTCGGGCGCCGTCAGGCGTATCCAGGGTGCGGGGTGTTCCGGCAATCTGAGGCTGATTGGCGGAGATTCCGGCTCGCGCTGGCTCCGCGTCGTAGAAAGTAAACCTTTGTCATGGAAAAGACCTTGACCTTCAAAGCGATGAAGTGCTTAATGGAAACGGAAATATGACAGGACTATTCCATAGCGGTCGTCTTTTTCTTGCCTGCGTGTTGCTAATCGCGGGCGCCCCACTTTGCTCCCTGGCCGATGTTCAGGCCGAAATCAAGGCAGAGGCCGATTTCGCGTCCGGACTCGTCGATCTCAGGTTTCCCGATCTTGCCCAGAAGGTAGTGGATAAGCTTGCCTCAACCTATGGTTCTACCGGCAAGGCTGAGGAGTCACGGATCCGAATCAAGATCATGACTTCTACCGGGGATTTCAAGGCGGCAAAGGAACTTGTCAGCAAGATGCCGCCAGACTCGATGGAAACGATGGCCATGAAGCTAACCTTGGCCGACCAGCTCTATAACTGGGGCAAGGTTAGTGATTCCAAGGAGTTGTACGAGGCTTTCTTCATGCGGTATCCAAGCGGCCCGCCAGATGAACTCCAGCGTTTCTATGGTGACTCTGCATACAGATATGCGCAGATGCTGAAGCGTGTGAGTGACTACTC
>JBAXKQ010000470.1:0-1589 GCA_037135275.1 bacterium | reverse complement strand
ATGCAGTGGACACGACGACGCGTGGGCCCTGACGGGCTTTCAATAGTCCACACCACAATGTGCCCAATGGCTGCCACCGAGAACTTTGCCGCCCATGTTGTCGCCATGGAATGGGGATATTCGCAGCTCTCAAACGGTGCGCCGGCGCTGGGCGATCTGCCGCTTGAGTGGAACTTCATGGGTTCGCGATCGCGCGGCGTAATCGGCTACGGCTGCCTTGACGGGGCGGCACCGGAGTGGGTTCACAAGCAGATGACGCTGCGCTGTCTGTTGACAGGCGTTGCCCCCTGGCCGGCACTTGACCTTGATCTTGCGATGTTCAAGCCCCTGGCCGGATTCGACTTGAGCGGGTATTCATTCCAGGACTGGCGCAATCGTATTGCCGTGACAGGGGCCCCGGGTGTTGCTACCGCCGTCTACAAGAGCAGAAAGCGGATGCTGGTGCTGGCGGGAGAACTCGCTGGCGATGCTCGCAAGATATCCTGCACCATTAACCTTGACCGGGATATCTTCGCGTCGGCGAAGAGCCTCCGTGTTACGGTGAACGGTGTCTCAAGGTCGATGAGCCGGAAGAACCTTTCAGCCCTGCAGCTGAAGCTGCCAGCGCACGGGCTCGCGACCATCATCATCGAACCTTGAGACCACCAGCCGTGCGACCTATTGTTCGTCGTATCCCTTGATTGGGCGGTACCAGATGTTGCGGTATCTGACCAGGTCTCCGTGATCCTGAAGCTTGAGGGGGCCGGTGGGCGCATGTGCCTTGTAGGCACAGACGTCGCAATGAACGGTTGGTCCCATCAGCTCTGCATGGTTGTGGACCAGGACACCGTTGTGCAGCAGCGTCAGGTAGGCTGGCTTGACCAGAGCCACACCGCTGAAACGCGGGGCGGTCCAGATGATGTCATAGGTCTGCCAATCGCCTGGTTTGCGGCAGGCATTGACAAGGGGCGGGAATTGACCGTATATCGAGGCTGTGATGCCGTCGGCATACGTGGGGTTCTTGAAACCGTCCAACACCTGAATTTCGTAAATGCTCATCATGAAGACGCCGCTATTTCCACGGCCCTGACTCTCGCCCTTGATCGTGGCCGGGCAAGCGAATTCCAGATGGAGCTGGCAGTCACCGAAACGATCCTTTGTCCAGATGTCGCCCTTACCTGGAACTACTTCCATATGCTGATCCTTGACGCTCCACTTGGCATCACCTTCCGATCCTGCCCATCCTGAAATGCTGCTGCCGTCGAAAAGAAATATGGCATCTGACGGTGCCGCGCCAGTTTCGCTCCCCGGAGTTACAAGCCGGGGTTGAGGGCGACGATAGTCATGAACCTGCCACTGTCCGCCTGGCAGCAGAGGGGTGTGGTCGTAACCCGGACTTTTCTGTTCGCTCATACTCTCTCCTTATGTTGTGAGTTCGCTCGAGACCTATTCAACTTGAAGCACAAGTCCATACGCCTGGAAGAGTCATGCCAGCATGAAGCCCCTCCAGAAAACCGCAATCGTACGATGTTGGCCGAAGAAAAGCAAACGTCTCACACGATGCCGCAGAGCCCGCTTTTCGGTTTACAGGACCGCGTGCTCCCTCTAAA
>JBAXKQ010000469.1:0-1596 GCA_037135275.1 bacterium | reverse complement strand
CCCCTTGGCCTGGGGATATTTACTGCCCAGTGAGACGACGAGCTTCTCTAGCTTGCCTCCGAATGCCTCGGATCCGTCGTTCGTTTGTTGGTCGGCAACACAGGCCTTTAGGAACACGTTTAGCATGGTCGGGGTAAACATCTCCAAGGCTGTCACGCCGGTATTCCAGAGGGTCCGGGGGTGGCCAACAGAGCGCATGCAGCGAGTTCGATGGTGACTTTGCGCCTGCAATGCAGGCCATCGGATCTCATCCCATTCCGGCATTTCTATCTTATTGCCCATCTTCGTGGCCGGGGAGTCCAGATACACGGTCTTGAGCACCACCCGGTCAAAAGGAGCCTTGAGCATGGCCTTACACTTCTCGATTAGCACTCGTTGGGCATCTGGGAGCCCTACGGTACTAACACCCGTGAGCGGAGTGGCCGCGGCTTCGCAAGCTCCTGCAGCCTTATCATCCTTTGTCCTGTTCTCTGCTTGCTGCTTATCTTGTTTGGCAGGGCTCGGCACTTCAATTGCTGCCCTTGTCTCGCTGGCTGAACCTGATAGCGTACGACGGTAAAGCAACTCCATCTGTTTCACTGTGGCAAGTTGCTCTGGGGCTTCTTTGGCCCTTTGTGACGAACGGTTCTCCTTGTCATTCGCCTTTGGGAACAACTGCGTCATAGTCGCAGCCAGCGGCTTTCCAACATCTCGGGATGATGGCCCAATGTAGACTACTCCTTGGCAACTCTTAACGTCTATATCGTGCGTATCATGCGGCGCGCCTCCAGCGCCCTTTGGCCTTCGCATCGAGAAATAGAGCTTTTCGGTCTCGTTAGCGCTATCGCCGGGATCATCGATCGCGGCGAGATATGGATTCGGTGTGTTGGTTGTGAATGGTGTGTTGGTTGTGAATAGATACCCATCAAGAAACTGTGGCAACTTCTTGCACACATATTCCGGAAGGATCGAGCGGGTCTTGTAGAGGCTGATAAAGCGCTCCGCTCTCTGCGGCCCGGAGAAGGGACCCGCCGCAGACCGGACCGCCCCGTTTATGAGATCACGCAGTTTGCTGCATATCCTGGCGCCTAGTTCTTGACGCGTATTCTCGTCAGCATCTCTTGGAACCTTCGCAAGGTAGAAGTCGGCTTCTGGCGGCGGCAGGTCGTCGGTTTTCCCTTCCTGTGGTCGAGTCGTCCGTCCGATACTCTCAGCTTTTCCGAGGATCTCTTGGATGTCTGATTGATCCAATGAGCTCCACATGCGAATGACGGGCGAAGAAACTCCCTGCAATCTGTAACGGTAGCGTTCCTTGCCCCGCATAAGGGCTCGCATTGCCTGAAAAGCCAGGACTCCAGCGTAGCGAGCATAGTAGTCGGGGAGACTCTTGAACCCGGAATCCCTCTGCTCTTTCCGGCGCTTCTCATCCTTCGGATCGGTGTCGAACTTCGAGTCAACCAGTGTTAGGTCGAAAACCTGATCCTGCCACTTCTGAATGCCGATCTCCGGCGTACCGGCGAAGACGATGTCCACGTATGCAAGGTCGGTGCCCTGCTCAGAGCGATAGGCCAGACTAGTGAGAACGCTCCGAATGTTCTCTTGCATCTCAGCACTTGC
>JBAXKQ010000468.1:0-1601 GCA_037135275.1 bacterium | reverse complement strand
GACAGGATGTCCGCCGCTCAGGACAATCACCTCCGAGTCGGGCTTGGCCGTCCGGTCATCATCCAGATCCTCGGGCGGCATCCGCGAAAGGCAGGCTTCGGCAAGCCTGAGGGGCGCTTCAGCGAACCCACCCCCGAGCATATTGACGAACGCTGCCGCGCCTGTCGAGACCGCCTCCCGCAGATCGGCTTCCGGTTGCAGCAACCGGCCTCCCAAACCTGTGTAGGAACACGAGGCCAACGCTGTAACCTCTTTCGGTAGATGCGAGACATGCAGGTTCAACCCGTAGAGCAGCGCGCGGCCGTCCTGATGCCTCCGGACCCCCACTCCGATCACGCCCACCTGCAGGAGATAGTCTGAGTTTCCTGAGTAGTATTCCCCCCGCATCTCCATGTAATCGTGCTGAATGGCTTCGCTCAAACTGCACCCGCTCAGGTCAAATTTCGGATTTAGCCGATAGAGGTTCATAAAGGCCTGCGTCAGTACCGGCCAGTCGGCCGCGACGATCCTGACGGGCGCATGGTCGGTCAGGCAGATTGTGATTTTTCCGGCCGTCACGGGTTCGATCTCGATCATCGGATTCGCGTCAGCCCGTCCTTTTGCCACATTTACTTCGTTCATTGTATGCTCCTTGGAATGGTTAGTCTCTTCACCCCGGTATAGCGCCCGCTGTCCGATTATTCCAGCCGTTCCGGAAACTTTCTTCATTCGGCTTGAATCACGATCCACAGTCCGGTGGATGACCGCATGACACGCTCATGTGTCTCTTCGTCCTTCAGATCGAACGAGACGGTCGCGCCGTCTCTGATCGTCATCCCTTGGGCGATCAGCGGTTGTTCCGGGTGTGCGCCGTAGAGGCATGCGGGTTGCCCAGGAAGCAGGTGAACCCCTTCGGGGCAGCCTTCGACACGCCACCAGACGACCGCGTCATCGCCGGTATCAAGGTGCCCCCGCGCCTGCACGGTCGTCCGGCCGTCAGGGAATTGGATCACGACGTTGGCGTAAACGGTACCGCTGTCAGCCGCGAACCGTTTCTCCGCATGGTGCTCGGCAGGCGCGTCCGCAAAACGGAACGTGTCGGCTTTGCAGAACAGGACCCGCCGTTTGGGCATGGTATCGACTGCCTCCAGATGCCGGAAAAGGCGTGTGCGCAGCCGCGAGAAAAGCGCGCTCTCTTCGCTCTGATAGGCCAGGCGCTCGTCCTCCGGGTCCAGAATCGCCAATCCGATCTGTTCGCGCAAGTCGCCCGGTGGCCAAGAGCCGTCGATGGCATGTGTGTAGAGCTTTCGCATCTGCTCATAGCGTCCTTCGTCCACTTCGCCCGTCTTCCAGCTTTGCGCCAGATCCCGGGTGGCGACCGGCTGGGCGTTCCGGTGGGCGCACTCGATCGACAAGCAAGCCCACAACATGGACACCGAGCGTTGGATCCTCGATACCGTGGAAATGGACAAGGCGGTGCAAGCCTGTATCGACTTCCAGGTAGCCAATCCCGACACGCTTATCATCGTCACCGCCGACCACGAGTGCGCCGGGGTCAACATCATCGGTGCCTCGAGAGTCAGCAATGCCGAACTCACGACCCGTGCCGCGACGGCGGGCAT
>JBAXKQ010000467.1:0-1604 GCA_037135275.1 bacterium | reverse complement strand
AGTTGGTCTGCCAGCGCGACACGTACTGTTCGAGGAATTTCATGGAGTTCGCCGTGGGCGGCAGGGACAGGTAATAGCCGCCATAAAGCCGCATATCGTCCGGCGAGCGGGTCTCTTTCGGGAGATATCGGGCGGCGTTCCAGTCGAGGCTGGCGCAGAGGATGGCGAAGTTGGTCATCTGGGCTCGGCTTTCAAACGGGTGGGCCAGCCGATACGAATAGAGTTGCGCCGGCGCCGGTTCTCCCAAGGTTCCAATTCGGAAGTCCAACTCGTAAACCTGGTTCCCGGTCAGGGCCAGCGTCGTGAGCAGGAGTTGGAAAACGGTGTCGAACATGCCTTTTAGTAAACCATGTCGGTGGCCTGCTTGTTTTGCCGGACGGTTTCCCGGTTGGCGTTCATGGTTTCCAGCGTGGGGAGCAGTTCCGGGGCGACCCGCCGGATGTAATCATGCACGAGCTTGCGGGCTTCATCCACTTTGGCCCGCACCTCCGGCTGCTGGTTGGCCAGCTGAATGACCGTCATCAGCTCAGCGATCTGCACGCGCCCTTCCGGCGTTTTGTAAAGGTTGAGCATCTTTTTGACTTGGGCGCCTTGCTTGGCCATTTGCTCGGGCGACCCTCTGCCGGCCGTCGGTTGCCCATCCAGGCGGGGCAAGGTTTTGAATGGTTCAGTCGCAACCGGCATCGCCGAGGGCGAAGGCAGTTCATTGAGCCGGGCCAGCGGCTTGAACGTCTCCGCCGAGGCATTCGTGTTGGGCGCAGCCAGGGGAACCGAGAGCAAGGGCGCCTTCGACGCCGGACCCGCGCTCTGGCTCCAGCCGGCGACGGCCAGCATCGAAACGGTCAAGAAGAGAATCGTTTTCATGTGGATCATTTGTTGGGAAGGACGAACAGGAGCGTTTCGTAAAGGTTGGTGCCGGCATCCTGTAAAATGACGAACTGCACCGTCGGCTCGCCGCGGTTGATGAGGGCGCGCACCTTGACCTGCCCCAGCGGGGGAATCACCGAGCCGGTCGACTCCACGTGAGTGCATTCGCAGGAGGCGGTGTAGCCGACGATTTCGACGCTCCGGGGCAGCGTGTTGGTGATGGAGTAAGTGATGGCGTAATTGGTTTTGCCGGCTTCAAAGATTACGGATGCCTGCTTGGGCACGCCGAGCGGCTTGGCGGCGTTGCCTTCTCCCGGGCCGGCGGCCAGACAGAGGCCAGCGGCCAGGCAAAGGATTGGGATCAATGTTTTCATGTCGATTTGTTCGGTGGTTTTGTGGTCAGTATGGCAGTGGCCCGGTCCATATTTGCATGCCGCCGGTCCGCCAGCTCATGCAGTTCCCCGTGTTGTTGTCGGAGACGGGTATGTCAAAGGCGGGCGTTCCGCCTCGGTACACGCCCAGCGGAATGGTGATAATCGGGCAAGGAGGATTCTCAATGGAGATGACGGTCGTAAACTCGATCTCGTTGACGTTGTCGAACACCAACTGCAGCGTCTGGGTTCCGAGCACCGTCAAGTGGCTGCCTTGGCTGGCGGAGAACTGCAGGTTGGTATTGCTGCTGGAGAGCGCAATGAAGGGATTGGTGGTCCCGCTGACGCTCAAATAGTAACGTACGG
>JBAXKQ010000466.1:0-1606 GCA_037135275.1 bacterium | reverse complement strand
TCCAAGCGTGCGTCGTCCGAAATCCTGTTTGCCAAGGGGATTGGTTCTGCTACTATGCCCGGCGAAATAGGGACGGGGGGCTAGGAACTCAACACATGAAACGACAGCACATCGACAAGATCATCGCGGAGAGTGGGAGGGTCGTAGCGGGGTTGAGTAAACAATCCAGCCTTATCGTGGAGATCGGAGACGGACTGGTTGCGTGCCTCAAGGGCGGTGGTACGATCTTTACGGCGGGGAACGGCGGCAGTGCCGCGGAAGCCCTCCACATGGCCGAAGAACTTTCAGGCAGGTACAGGAGCGACAGGCGGCCGCTTCCAGGGGTTTGTCTTGCGGCGGACGTGACAGCCCTGACATGCATCGGGAACGATTTTGGATTCAACGATATCTTCAAGCGGCAACTGGAGGCCCTTGCGCGGCCGGGCGACGCAGTGATCTTGTTCTCGACGAGTGGACGATCGGAGAACATGATCAGGACCCTCAAGGAGGCTGCGAGGCTGGGAGTCAAGACGGTGTGCCTGCTCGGGCGCGGAGGGGGCAAGATGGCCGGCCGCGGCGACCACGAGATCATTGTCGCCTCGGATGTAACAGGCCGCATACAGGAAGCGCATCAGGTGGTAATGCACCTGCTGCTTGAGATCATCGAAGAGGAGTTTGGAATCTGATGAGGCAAGGTTCAAGAGTGCTGTTGGTTGCGGCGGCGATCCTGGCTGCTCCTTTGGTGCTGCATGCGCAGTACGCCATGGACATGAAGTTGGATAACACCTCTTACCTTCAGTTCGAGTCGATGGAAGCCCGCGTTGTGGTCAGGAACGACACAGATCGCATGCTGCTCGTCGGCGGCCTGCGTGAAACGGCCTCAATCGATTTCATAATAAACAGGGGCAATGAACCGGTCAGGCGCCGGAGTGCGGGGTTGATTGTCGAGAACACTCTTATTATGCCCGGCCAGACCAGAGAGGTTGTTGTAGATCTTGGCCGGCACTACAACATCCAGACAATTGGCCAGTACGAGATAACAGCAACCTTCACTGCAGACAGAGGCACATACAAATCGGCACCCACCATTGTGGATGTTGTCCCTGGGCTTGAGTTGACCAATGTCAGGCGATCCGTTCCGAATCACCCCTCGATGATTCGCAAGTACTCGCTTCGTTACTGGAGCAGGCAGAACAGGGAGATGCTGTTTCTTTGCGTTACGGATGAGAAGGAAGGCATTAACTACGGGGTCTTCATGCTTGGGCCCATTGTGCGTGTGATTCCGCCTGAGATTTCGGTGGATTCCTCCGGTGAAGTCCGAGTCAGGCACCAGGCAGACAACGGAGTCTTCGCCCATACCGCGCTGAAGTCGACAGCCGAAGGCGTGGCGCTTGTGCGGCAACAGATCAAGACAGAGGACGTCAGGCTGCCCGGCGGTGGTAAGCCGGCCAAGTGACGAATACGGACGAATAAGTCACGAACTCATTGACCTGCCTGCCGCAACGTGATAGCTTCCGAACCTGTTTTTGTTTCTGATATGCACCCGTGGTGAAACTGGCATACACGCAAGGTTCAGGTCCTTGTGGCCGCAAGGCCGTGGAGGTTCAACTCCTCTCGGGTGCACCAT
>JBAXKQ010000465.1:0-1607 GCA_037135275.1 bacterium | reverse complement strand
GGAGTTGTATCGGGCGAATACACTGATGCCGACGTGCTGGTTATTACTTCTGAACCTGATCTGACTCGACAGGCCGCCGCGTTGGAACGGCACGGCGTCCATTTCTCGCACGGCGAGACCGAGAAGGGCGAACGTGCCGTGCTTGTGGACTTCATGAACGTTAAAGGGCTGGAGCGTCCGTTTGTCTTCGTCACTGGCATTGAGAATCTCTCTAGTCGGGGTGCAATCGGTATTTTCGAAGACGACGAAACCACGGCCCGCAATGAATCCTTGCAACGCCGGAAGCTCTATGTGGCCATGACAAGAACCACAGAACAACTCTACATATACTACTCCTCATCCGGCCACCCATTCGTTGCTGAGTTGCTGGAACTCGACAGGGCATTGGTAAAGAAACGCGCACGGAGGGCCCAACATGCCATCTGAGTACGCGGATCTTTTGATCAAACGTGCCCAGGAGTTCGCTGCACAACTCCAGTCTGCGGGTGTGCCTGCCACAGTTCAGAAGACAACGCTGCGGGAGTACTCCATCAAACTCGACCTGACACAAGGGCGGGCGGTGCTCTACTACAAGCCAAAGAAGGCCCAGTTTCAATGCCAGTCTGAAAACGTGCCAGATGAAGCCCTGTGGTCACAAGTGCTTGCGTGTTGGGAAGACCGCAGAACCACGTCGGCAGCATCGGTCCCAACGAGCGCCCTGCAGCCAGACACCGTTGTTGAGGTGTACGTTGACGGATCTTGGGTGGCCGGAACCACCAGCTATGGAGTCGTGGTCGTTCAAGGAGATGCAGCAATCTGGGAAGACTCCGGCGTTCTTTCAGCTGACGAATCGGGAGACAGTCGCCAAGTTGCCGGTGAGTTACAGGCGGTTCGTGTCGCTATGCTCTGGTGTCGGGAGCATGGAATCAAGCAAGCAACCGTGCACTACGACTACGCTGGCATCGAGCACTGGGCAACAGGGAAGTGGAAAGCCAAGCAGCCGCTTACGCAACGCTATCGCTCCGACATCGAGAATTTGGGCATTGAGATCACTTGGAATAAAGTTGAGGCCCATACTGGCGTCAAGTGGAACGAGATGGCTGATACGTTGGCAAACAGTGCCGCTTCGAACGCCAGTGGACGCAATGCCATTTCCGAGGTCACATCTCTCGCCGATGTCGAGAGTTACGTTATGGCATTCTCTGCATTTCTGCGGCCGCGCGGGGTGGTGCTTGAGATTCGCCGCAAGGAGGCGGTCCCCACACCTCATGTTCAGGCATCCGTCGCTTCTGGCTCAGAATCCTGGGGCCATCTCAACGTCTACGGTTCCGCAGGGAAGGCCCCCTATCCAAAGTTCCACGAGGTTCATCCCGAGGTAAAGCAAGGGGTACTGGAGCAGTTCTGGCGACAGTTCAAGGCGCCGCTAGTGAATGAGCTGGATGAGGTTAACTACTATCTGGGTGTCTTCGAACCGTATGAAGGACTGCAGCTCGATTTCAAGCTTCTCGCAGATGCCGTCGCCAGAGTTTGGGCCATTCGTATGAGTCAGCCGTTTGATCGCGCTCGGGTACGTTACAATCTCGCTACACTGAAAGAGTGCGTGGCGTTGCTGCGACAGCCCACAAACA
>JBAXKQ010000464.1:0-1615 GCA_037135275.1 bacterium | reverse complement strand
AAGCGATCAGCAGCATCATGCGGCAATTTCCTTTTTCGGTGGGTTGATCCAGGCAGGTTCCGGCAGTTTTGGCGGTTTGGGGCGTCCCTTTGAAAATCGCTCAGGGTGGGCCTGAAAGGCACGATCCAGCACTGCTTGACGAGCAACATAGATCTCCTCGGCCCGGCCTTCGTGAACGCTGGCAGGTGTCATCATCCCGATGCCGCTGTGCCGATGCTGGTGGTTGTACCAGTGGAAGTAGCGGCGGCAGAAACTCCGCGCATCCTCGATGGATCCGAATCGTTCAGGGAAACCGGGGCTGTATTTCAGCGTCTTGAACTGCGATTCGGAGTAGGGGTTGTCATCCGAAACATGAGGCCGGCTGTGACTCTTCGTGACACCGAGATCGGTCAGGAGCGTGGCCACCGTCCTGGACACCATCGCGGCTCCCCGATCCGAATGCAGGGTCATGTCCCCAGGCTGGATGCCGTGCTGGATGAAGGTCTGGCGGTGGAACTCCTTGGCGAGGTCCTCGTCCTCCCGCTCCTGCACCGTCCAGCCCGCCACCAGGCGGCTGAACAGGTCGATCGTCACATAGAGCTTGAAGCGGCTGCCCCGCACCGGCCCCTTGAGGTCCGTGATGTCCCAACTCCACACCTGGTTCGGTGCCATCGCGCAGAGCTCGGGCTTCACATAGACCGGATGCCGCGCCTGGTTCCGCCGCTCCCTCACTTCCTGGGTCTCGTCCAGGAGGCGATACATCGTCCGGGACGAACATAGGTAGACGCCCCGATCCATTAGCGTGGCCTGGATGGCCCGAGGCGCACGGTCGACGAACTCCTCCGAGTGGCACACCTCCAGCACTGCCTGCCGCTCCTCCACTGACAACGCCCGCTTTGGCTTGGGGCGCGGCCCTGCCGGGCCTTTCCCCTGGCGCTCCCGGTAGAAGGTCGCCCGGGAGACCCCCATGGCCTCACAGGCCGGCAGGACGCCGATCTCCTCGGATAGCTCCTTGGCCGCCATCATTCGCTGTCCTCTGTCTCGAACTGATGACCCAGCGCCATCTTCTCCATCAGTTCTGCACCTTTTTTTGAAATATCCAGCAGCCACTCGGCCCGCTTCAACCGCCGTTTCAGCGTCCGGTTCTCCTTCTCCAACTCCTTGTTCCTCGCCTCATGAGGATCCCGTGGCTTCGCATTGGGGCCTGGATTACCCGGACTCAAGGCGCTCAATGCACCCGCGTCACGCAGCCGGCGCCAGTTCGTGAGGTGCGACGAGTAGAGTCCTTCCCGCCGCAATAGGGCCCCGATCTGCCCGGACAGGGAGCAGGCATCCGCCTCCTCCAGGATTTTCAGCTTGTACCCAGCGCTGAACCGCCTCCGACTGGGGCGGCTCAACTCCACCTCCCCGCTTCCCAACTTCACGACCTTGCTCATCCCTTTTCCTTCCCTGCCCCGACATAAGACTCTGAAGTGTCTCCTGTCTCAACGAGCTTGGCGCGGGGGGGTTCTCCTCCGGACACTCGTTCCATGTATGTGAGTTGTATGCCGATCACTCCGAATACGAACGGGATCTGACCACGCGCAAGAAGGACCAGTATCTGCTGAGCGAATTCTCCCCGTGGGTACAGCCGGGA
>JBAXKQ010000463.1:0-1618 GCA_037135275.1 bacterium | reverse complement strand
CATCGGGTGGCATTACGGCGGCCAATGTGGCGGCAATCGCAGGAACTGGAGTTGACGCAATTTCTCTCGGATGTCTCACTCATTCGGCACCCGCTGCGGATCTGTCGCTTGAACTCGAACGATAATTGGTGGTGAACTTGACCTGTTCAAAAAGTGACTTTGTTATTCTTGTGGATGTCGGCAACACGGCGGCGACCATGGCCATTTCCATGGACGGGAGCATTGCCGGCAGAGGGCGGCTTCTGACCGTTGACAACAACGCCAAGGCCGTTCGAAAGACTCTGGCGAGGCTGATTGCAAAGCGCAGGGCGGTCGCGGCTGTGTTTTGCTCGGTGGTACCGCGCGTGAACAAGCTGTGGCTGCGTGAACTCGGGGCAATCGTTGGCAAGAACATCGTGGAGGTTTCACACAAGGTTGATCTCGGGCTGAGGATCAGGTGTCGCAATCCGCAAACCATAGGCGCGGACAGGCTTGCCGATGCCTGTGGGGCGGTGTGGCGCCATGGCGCACCTGTTATTGTGGCCGATTTCGGAACCGCCACGACGATTGACGTGATCTCACGGGACGGCGCGTACGAAGGCGGAGCCATCGCGCCGGGCCCGATGATGATGACTGATTGCCTCGCCGAGAGAACGGCACTCCTGCCGAGGATCAAGGCGTTTCAGCGCTGCAGCGGCATAGGGAGGAACACCCGTGAGGCCATGACCATCGGAGCGGTTGTGGGCTACAGGGGGCTTGTGAGAGAGATAGTTGCGCATCTCCTGAAAGCCACGAAAGAGCGCTCCGTCACGCTGTGTGCGACAGGGGGATATGCAGGACGGGTCCTTCGCGGGCTGGACATGCCGTTCATCATTGATCCGGATCTGACACTGCGTGGGTTGTGGCGGATCCATGAGCTTAACGGATGTGGGGGATCGGTTCAAAGGCGTGTTCTCTGAAGCATCGAGCCGGATGGCCGGCGGCTTTCAGGCTGAAAACTCGCCATCCGAAGCAGGTCCATATCGGAATTAGTCGGCAGAGGACGTTCAGCAGGAGATAACAATGAAGAATGCATTTGCAGTCATAATGGCCGGCGGCAAGGGCGAAAGATTCTGGCCCCTGAGTACGTCGGCGACACCAAAGCAGACGCTCTCGCTTGTTGGCGGCGAACCGCTCATAGCCATGGCAGTGGATCGGCTCAAGGGACTCATCAGGCCTGAGAACATACTGATTGTAACCACTGAAGATATAGTCGGCCAGATTCGCAAGAGCGTCAAATCCATCCCTCCATCAAATGTTGTTGGTGAACCGGTTGGCAGAGACACCGCCGCGGCCATTGCGCTTGCTTCGGCGCTGGTTCGACGTCATTCCCCTGCGGGAGTCTTTGCTGTTCTGACCGCAGACCACCTGATCAGTCCAAGACGGGCGTTTCAGAAGACTCTTCGCGGCTGTCTTCAGGTTGCTGCAAGGGAGGATGTTCTTATTACGATCGGTGTTACGCCAGATCACCCGGCAACTGGATACGGATACATTGAAGTAGGTCGTCCAGTCAGCGGCACCAGTTCGGTGGAGTTGCTCAAGACGGTTCGTTTCGTTGAAAAACCCGATCTCAAGACCGCCAAGAAGTATCTCGCAACAG
>JBAXKQ010000462.1:0-1620 GCA_037135275.1 bacterium | reverse complement strand
GGACGCAGCCGGCGCGGCGGTGTGCCGCATGGTGCTGAGCGACATCGCCGACCGCAAGCAGGCGGAAGCGGCGCTGCGGCAGAACGAAGAGCGTTTTCGCCACGTCGCGGAGATTGCCGCGGATGTCGTCTATTCCTGCCGTACCCAAGCGGATGGCCGCTTTGCCCTTGATTGGATCACGGGCGCCACCGAACGCATCACCGGCTACACCAGTGCGGAGCTTATGGCGCACGGCTGCTGGCGTTTTCTGGTCAGTGCGGAGGACGACGCGCTTTTTGATGATTCCCTCCTCTTCCAGCCGGCGGATACGGCGCCAGCAGGCGTTCTGGGACAGGTTCACGCTGTGGATCACGTTCTGCGTTGCGTGCCTGTTCTTCATTCCGCCGCCGGTCGTTTGACCTCCGGTATCCTCAATGAGGTGAACGCATCTTCACCCATGCGCGTCAATGCCCGCGAATTCAATATCGGCGCCGAGCGTTACTATCGGACCACTCTTCGCAAACAACATATTGAAGAAGCCCTTGGTTTTCTGGTTCAGGACTGCAATATACTTGACCGGGAGTCGGGTTCACTGGATGAGTCGCAGCGCAAGGCCCTGCGGGTCATTCTCCAGGGACAGGACGCAGCCCGGTTTATCGAGAATGCCAAAGAGGATGTTCTTCACGAGCGGGCTGATATTCCCACCCTGCAACGCCTGATGAACCTGGTGCTTTTCATGGTGCATTACGATCAGAAGGCAGCCACGCAAGAATCAGACTATATAAGGAGCGATCCGGATGCGGCACCAGTATATAGAGCGGGATAGCGGCAGGGTCGTCACAGAGCGTCTGTACGGGGATCAGATGGTCAAATTTCTTTATCACGGCGTACGTGAGAACAGTAGAGCTCTTTTCAAGATGTTAACCAGCAGTCGTTCATCAGAAATCCTGAGCATGGTCAAATTTGACCGTCCGGTACTGTCTGAAAGTGCTTTTCTGGCCAACTGCGGTATCGACCTTTCAGAGTGTCTCGACACGCCCGACCATCTGGATACGCCCCGTAAAATATTCGAGCGGAAGATCCGCTACTGGGAATGCCGCCCCATGTCTGCAGATCCGGATGCGGTTGTATCCCCGGCCGATGCGAGGGTACTGGTAGGGTCGTTCCAGGAAACCTCTATTATTTTCCTGAAGGATAAATTCTTCACCTTCGAGGAATTGCTTGGTCGCGACAACACCTCATGGCAACAGGCCTTCGCTGGTGGTGACTTTGCTGTCTTTCGCCTGACGCCTGACAAGTACCACTACAACCATACGCCGGTTGCCGGGCAGGTGGTCGATACATATTCTATCGACGGCGATTACCACTCCTGCAACCCGTCCGCCGTGGTTGCCATTGCCACGCCATATTCCAAAAACAAGCGGGTGGTGACGGTCATCGACACCGATGTGCCGGGTGGTACCGGAGTGGGACTGGTAGCAATGATAGAGGTGGTAGCCCTGATGATCGGCGATATCATCCAGGCCTATAGCTCGGAAGCATATAACTCACCACGGTCGGTCAAAAAGGGAATGTACCTGCTGAAGGGGCAACCCAAGAGTCTCTACCGGCCTGGAAGCAGTACCGACATTCTTATCTTTC
>JBAXKQ010000461.1:0-1621 GCA_037135275.1 bacterium | reverse complement strand
GAAGTACTTCGTCATCACCACCAAGCACCACGAGGGCTTCTGCCTCTGGGACACCGCGCAGACCGACTACAACGCCGTGCGCCGCGGCCCCGGTCGCGACCTTGTCCGCGAATACGTCGAAGCCTGCCGCGAATTCGGCCTCAAGGTCGGATTCTACTACTCTTTGATGGACTGGCACCATGAGGATGGCGCCAGGTGCGCGGTGGATGAGGCTGCCCGCCGCCGGTTCTGCGATTTCACCTTTGGCTGCGTAAAGGAACTGATGTCGAACTACGGCAAGATCGACGTGCTTTGGTACGATGTCTCGTGGCCGCTCGACAGCCCTGAGAAATGGGAAAGTCTGAAGATAAACAAGATGGTGCGGGCCCTGCAGCCGCACATCATCATCAACGACCGTTCCCAACTGCCCGAGGATTTCTCGACGCCCGAGGGCCACGTCAAGCCGGCCGAGGCCGGACGCGGCTGGGAGGCGTGCATGACGTTCAACGACACATCGTGGGGCTACATGCCATCGGCCGCGCCGGACGCGGTGACCGAGCGCGACATCCTGCGGATGCTGAACACCGCAGCAGGCAACGAGGGCAACCTGCTCCTGAACATCGGCCCGGCGCCGGACGGTTCGGCGCCCGAGGACGCGATCGCGCCGCTCACCGCCGTCGGCAAGTGGCTTGCGGCGAACAGGGAGGCCGTGTACGGCAAGTTCGACCGGTTCGGCCTGGGCGGCACGGCGTGCGGCTGGTTCACCCGGAAGGGCAACGTTGCATACTTCTGGTGCAAGAACTGGCCCGGAACGAGCTTCACGCTGGGCGGCTACACGAAGAAACTCAAGAAGGCTTCGCTCCTTGCCGGGAAGAAGCCCCTGAAGTTCGAGCAGACGCAGTACCAGATCAAGTTCAGCGGCCTGCCGAAGAGCAGCCCTGACAAGTTCGCGGGCATAACCGTGATCAAGCTCGAGTTCGATGCGCCGCCCGAGTACGCGTGGGGCGCCACCACGATGAACCTGGAAGCCATGGGGCTCAAGTAGACACCGGGTACGGGGCGGGCTCTCCGCAGAGCCCGCCTGTTCCCTCATCCTCCGTCCGGTGTTCCACTGTTGAGCGGATCGTAGCGGACTCCGGGAACGAGCTTACCATCGGCCGAAAAACCTTCAGGCCTCTTCGCGGATGTAACGGGGACAGGATGTAATGGGGACAGAGAAACTGGGACGGAGAAACTGGGACGAGCATGGAGAATGGCGGATCAGAGGGAATGGGGACAGAGAAACAGCGTCAGGATGCAGCGGGGATCAGTAGTCGCGCATGCTCGCAAGACGGTTCACCTTTTTTCTGTTTATCTGACGAACCTCCGGGATTCAGCGTCAGAAGCGCGATCTGTGTCTTAGCATTCAGACGATCAACCGGACACATCAAGAACCGCCAGCCATGCTTATGCTTCTCCTTCTTGTATTCATCCTTGATTTTCTTACATGCTTTTGAGAATAATGTTGTCATTTCATGCCTCTTTCAGTATCCCATAGCCCACACAGGAACGAACAGGACACCACCGGACCCGCAGTCAAGATACGTCCCATATACCATGATCAGTTGTGTTCATTATGCGGCCGAGGAGGAGAATAGTCAAT
>JBAXKQ010000460.1:0-1624 GCA_037135275.1 bacterium | reverse complement strand
CGCTGGCGCTTTCGGAGAATCTCAACAACGAATACCTGCTCGGTTACTTTCTCGACACGGAAACGACTGATAGCCCCTGCCTGCTGAACGTCCTGCAGTTTGCTGATCCGTGGAACTACACGCTCAAGATCGCCGAAAAAGCTGTTGGCGAAAGCCGCCCGAAACCCGTTGATTTAATCGAAACCTTCAACTACTTGATCGGCCTCCAGGTTGCCCGCGTGAGCGAGCCGCTGGCTTTTGTGCCCGACGGCAAGCCGCACCGCGACGCGGACGGCCGCCTGCGCGTCAAGCGCCTGCGCAAGGCCGATCCGGGCCAAACCGGCTCCTGGAAATTTCAGACCGTTGCCGGAACGACGCTCGCGGGCGAGAAGACACTCATCGTGTGGCGCACCCTCACCGCCGACCGCGAGACCGACAGCGCCGTACTCGAAACTTACCTCCAGACGCTCGCCATCAACACCCGCGAGCAGGTCTTCGATGTCCTCTATGTCAACGGCGACCACACTCTGGAGAATCTGGCTACGACACCCGCCGCTGATGAGGTCGGCCTGTCGGCCAACCGTATTTTCAAAGTCCGCATGATCGAAACCGAATTTCGTAAACGCATGTTCGCGGGGGCGTCATGATCAGGCGCGTCCTTTCATCTGTCGAAATCTGCGCCGTTTGCGGATATGCAAATGAGGAGGTCTGGCCATGCCCCCGAAAGATCTGACAGTTTCACAGGTTGACCGGCAGAATATTCTGAACAATCCCTACGCCCTGCAGGAGATTGAAAAGGCCGCGGGCATAAGGGGCATCACGTTCGAGAACAAAACAGTCGTTCTCCGCGAGCAGGTGGCTGATTTCTTTGAAGTCGATATCCGCACTATCAACGCGTATCTGGATAAAAACGACGAGGAATTGCGCCAAAACGGGTACGAGGTTCTGCGCGGTAACCGATTGAAGGTGTTGAAGTTAGCCGTTTCAGCCCAGTTTGGTAAGGAAGCGAATTTCCTTACCAAAACCACCGTGCTCGGCGTCTTCGACTTCCGGGCGTTTCTGAACCTCGCCATGCTGATGACCGAGAGCGAACGGGCTCGGCTTCTCCGGTCTGCCATTTTGGATATTGTGATCGACACGGTCAACCGCCGGACCGGCGGAGGAACCAAGTACATCAACCAGCGTGACGAGGACTTCATCCTCTCCTATTTCCAGGAGGAGAACTACCGCAAGGAGTTCACCGACGCGCTGAGTGACTGCGTGGCCATGGGCCAGTTCAAGTACCCGCTCTACACCGACAAAATTTACGTGAGTATCTTCAAGGAGAATGCGCAGGAATACCGTAAAATCCTCCGCCTCCACGCAAAAGACAATCTGCGCGACACCTTTTATTCCGAAATTCTGGATCTGGTCTCTTCATATGAATACGGTTTTTCGCAGGAGATCCGGGCCGCATTCGAGAAAGTCGGTCACAAACTCAGTTCAGCGGAAGTGGATATCCTGTTTAAGGCATTCGAGTCCATGCCGCTTTGGAAGCCCTTGCTCCAAAAGGCCCGAAGGAAAATGGCCAGCCGTGATCTGGCATTCCGTGACGCTCTGCACCATCAATTGAAAGAGTATGTCACGCCGATCGACCGGGATGAGT
>JBAXKQ010000459.1:0-1632 GCA_037135275.1 bacterium | reverse complement strand
GACCGACGCGCGCAAATCCTGACAGGTCAGAAAGATCGAGCCACCGGAACCACCGCCACTACCGCCGCCTCTTGCGGCATTAACTGAAATCGTGCCGTTAATGGTTACCGCAGCGCCGTTCGCCTCAATCCACACGGCGCCGTGACCGTCGAGGGCTGTGGCGCCGCTGGCACTTTTGGAACAATATCGCGTAGTTAGTCGCGATGAAATCATCGGACGAAACCACTGTCACGATGGGGAGTTCTTGATCTCGATTGGCTCGTTATGCGTATCCGGAAACGGGTAGTAGAACATGGGGTACTCCGGTGGGAGTGTGCGCCGCAGTTCCTCGCAGAGTAGTTGACCTCTTTGCTTCCACCCTTCCCAATGTTCATCTTGAAAATCAAGACCTTGCCAATCCTTCGGTTCGCCTGGGAACTCATCGGCCCACTTGGAGAATCGGGTTTCCAGATCCGCTGACCCACCGAAGTCATCGCCCGAAACGCAAACACCGGCTTGCCACAAGAAGGCGCTACATGTGTCCGGATAGACCTTGAGTAACCGACACAGTGTTTCGTCGTCTGGATAGTAGTCTTCGTGAGGATGTTTAGGCGTGCTCAGCTTCATGTTCGAGTAGATTTTTCGCTTTCAGTGACCCCAACTTTGCCAGGATCGAGATCAATCTGCAGTAGGCATTGTTCACCGGGCGCAAGATTGACGATTTGAGTTTTGGCAATTTTGGGGAAGTCGCAGGGATTGCCCTTGTACATGTTCACGGAATATGCCATGTTCATGCGTACGTGAACACGAGGTCTATCATGAACACTGAAATTCTTTCAAGGGCGAGGATCGAGAAGGCGCTGGCGGACAGTCTGCGGAAGTTGCTCGATCAGGTTGGCTGGTTGCACCCCTGGAAATTGGAGTCAATTCCGGCGGGGCAGTCCTTCGACTTTCGGGTGCGGTTATCCATGGGCGACCGCGGCACGGCGGTTCTCTTTGTGGAGTGCAGGAACGAGTTACGGCCCAGCATGTTCCGGCAACTGTTGGATCGGCCCTTGCCCCCGCGCGGAGCCGTCAAGACGGTTGTGCAGGTGCTGGGTCTCCCTTCCGTCTCGCCGCGCATGGCCGAGCTTTGCGCGGAGCATGGGTGGAGTTGGTTCGACCTGGCGGGCAACTGCCGGCTGGACGTGCCGGGGTTGTTGCACATTGAGCGGAGCGGGATTCCCGCTGTACACAGGCGCGCGCGACCGGCGGCCAATTTGAGTACGCCGGTGGCGGGCCGCGTGATCCGGGCTTTGCTGCTTCCGGACAATGCCGGCGTGTGCTGGACCCAGCGCCATCTGGCTGAGCATTTCGCCGACGGGGTGCGCCCGATCGCGGAACCGAGTCTCGGATTGGTCAACAAGGTGGTTCGGTTTCTGCGGGATGAGGCATTGATCGAGGAAGGGCCGAACGGCGGCATCCGGGTGCTCGACCCCTTGAAGTTGCTCTTCGCCTGGCGGGATGCATACCGGTTCGACCGGCATGTTCGGCGCAACTACTTCACCCTGTTACAGGGGAAGAATCTCCATGACGCTCTGGCGAATTTCGGCACCGAGGCCGGCGGGTACGCGGTGTATGCGGCCTTCTCCGCTGCCGATTTGCAGGCGCCCC
>JBAXKQ010000458.1:0-1635 GCA_037135275.1 bacterium | reverse complement strand
GACGGTCTTGCCCAGCCCCACTTCGTCGGAGAGCAGCGCGCGGCCGCGCAAGGGGCCGAGCACCCGCAAGGCCGTGCGCATCTGGTAGTCCAGCCGCTCCACGCGGCAGTGCGGCAGGCAGAGCAAGTCGTCGGACTGGTTGGAAACCCACCACAGCGCGGCCCGCTCGCGCAGGTGATAATGGCGCAGGTCGGCGAGTGGAAAAGTCGTCTCCTGAAGCTCAAGCCGCGGCAGTTCAATTTTCACCGGCACCGTGGGCAGCGGAAGCCGTTCGGCGACCGGCGCATGGGCGGCGCGGTCGGTTTTCAGTGCCGCGGCTTTCTTTGCGTCGGCCGCCCTTTTGGCCTCCTCGGCCCGCTGCTCGCGGAGGTGTCGCTCCCGGGCCATGCGCTCCATGTTCTCCCGGAGCCGCGCCAGATCCTCTTCGCGCTTGCGCTCCTTGCGCAGAAACCGTCGCTCGCCCTGTTCCATCTCCGCAAGCATCAGCGGGTCCGCCTCTTCCATCGCCTTGGCTATCGGTGAGAAATTGGCACTCAGGACTTCGGCCATGGCTTTGATATTCTCACCCAGCCAATCCCAAGGCGCTTCCGAGCGATCAATGGGATGCTCCTGGCGCCGGACCAAAGGCCCGCCACCCGGCGGCTGTCTGACGGAAAAGATGGTTACCCTGCCGGGATCAACCGGGTAAAGGGCGGCCCAGCGGTGGATCGCCGCCCGGATGGAGTTGAGATGGTGGGTGGAGGTGGAACTCTCCCGCCGGCCTTCCAACTGGATGCTCCAGGTCAACTCATCGCGGTCCGTGCATCGGACATGGCCGGATGCCCTCGGCTGCGGGCTCCCCGGATCGCTCCAGTCGAGTTGGATGAAGCCCCGGGCGATTTCCAGCGTAATGCAGAGCTGGAGGCCGGGACTTTGCTCCGGCCCGGGTCCGACGGGCGCATCATTGCCTGGCACACCCATCCAGTAACGGGCCAGCGCCAGGGCCGCCGATTGTAGCTGCTTCTCGGTATTCTTTTGACTGAACACAACGCCCATTCTCTCCAGCAGTTGCGTAAACCGATGGATCTCGGCACCCAGCCATTTCCAGGGCGGTTCATACGGGGGAATAAGAAGCTTGTAATGAAGGCCCGCTTTGACCGGGCCTATGTCCAAGTTTGAGAATATCCGCACCTCGACACATTCATCCGGAACGGGCAGCCGCTTGCGCACGCGATTCACCAGCGCCCGGGCAGATGTCCCTCGGCTGCCGCAGCTATCCCTTTCCATGCGGCCCCCCATTTTAAGCTCCCACCCGAGCAGGTAATGCGGGGAAGCGCCCTCTGAGACCAACCCCAGCAACCCAAAGGCCAGGGGCTCCCGCGAACCATCTTGATGCCAGTGAAAGAAGAAACAACCCTGCCTGACGTCGAAGGTGACCACCAGGCGCAATGGCCCCGGCCCCGGAGTTCCCTGGGAATCTCCAGGAGTGTTGGAAAACTCAGTTTGCTCCATGACCTCGCGACCGCTACTTGCCAAGCCCTTTCCCGAGAAGCTTCCCCAACCCGGTCCACGCCAGCAACCCCAGGCCTATCGGAGTGCCTGTCACGGGTGTGGGGATAGCCGCCAGGACGGCGAGAATCGTGGCAAAGGTCAGGG
>JBAXKQ010000457.1:0-1635 GCA_037135275.1 bacterium | reverse complement strand
GGCAGTCGGCACGGGCCGCGCCTCTATCTGGCCGTCACCGGCGAGAGCGGGCAACGCCAAAGCTATGTTCCGGCCGCGTGCGCCGCCCGAGCTGCGGATGGCGTGGCGCAGGGCAGACGGCTTCGGGCCATCGTCAGGGATCTCACCGCCCTGAACCTGCGACTGCTGCGCGAGCCGCCGGAGGAGGAGGTCTCCCATGAATGATCGGGTCAGTGCGGTCAGTCCGGGCGAGTCCCTTTACGCGCGGTGCGTCGGGGCCGTCAGAGAGGTGGCCCGGGGGTTCCCGGACATAAGAACGGGGCGCAACAAGCGCTACACGATCTCAGATGCGGTGATGTCGGCGTTCGCCGTGTTCTTCCTGCAGTCCCCGTCGTGGCTCTCCTGCCAGCGGACCATGCAGGGCGAGAAGGGTGAGAACAACGCCCGGACGCTCTTCGACATCCAAACCGTGCCGGTGGACAACCACGTCAGGCACTTGCTGGATCCGGCGCCTCCAGAGCTGCTCCACGGCGCCTATTGGAACCTGCTGGGGATGCTGGAAGGCTGCGGCGCGTTGGAGCGCTTCCGGGTTCTCGGAGGGCTCACGCCCGTCGCCCTCGACGGAACGGACTTCCATAGTTCGGAGAAGATCTCGTGCCCCAACTGCCTCGTCACACGGCACGCGGACGGCCGGACGGTCTTCAGCCACAAGGCCGTCACGCCGGTGATCGTGGCGCCGAACGTCCGGCAAGTCGTGCCCCTTCGCCCCGAGTTCTGCGCGCCGCAGGACGGCGCGCAGAAGCAGGACTGCGAGATCAACGCCTCCAAGCGCTGGCTGGACGACACCGCCGACTGGTTGCGCCGAGCGAAGGCCGTGCTGCTCGGCGACGACCTCTACGCGCACGTGCCGTTCTGCAGGAAAGTCTTGCTCCACAGTCTGCACTTCCTCTTCACCTGCCTGCGGGAGTCCCACAAGGCTACGTACGAGTGGCTCGACCTTCTGGAGGCCCGCGACTTTCATATCGTCATCGAGACGCGCAGGGATCCCGACGGGCGGAAACGCACGTGGACCGTCCGCTTCGTCACAGGCGTACCCCTTTCCGGGGAGGACGGCGCGCTCCGCGTGAACTGGATCGAACTGACCGTGACCGACGCCAAAGGGCGCCAGACCTACAGCAACAGCTGGGTGACCGACCTGGACGTGAACGACGGAAACGCCGTGGCGCTGGCCGCATGCGGCCGCGCCCGCTGGAACATCGAGAACGGGAACAACAATGTCCTCAAGACCAAGGGCTACCACTTGGAGCATAACTTCGGGCATGGCGAAAAGCACCTGGCCAACACGCTGGCGTCCCTCAACATCCTCGCGTTCCTGTCGCACACCGTCCTCGAACTCGTCGGCCGGTATTACGCCAGCATCCGCGCGCGCCTCGGCAGCCGCAGCGAGTTCTTTCTGCACCTCCACGTCCTGACCGTCTACCACCTGTTCCGGTCATGGGAAGAAATCGAAGACTTCATCATGAGGACTCTGGAGATCGGGCCGCACGCGCCGGCCGCGCCGCCCGAACTGACCTCGAAAGGCTTGATCCGGCGCTATTCCGGACACAAGCGCTGAGAACCGCACACAAGCCGTGTGATCCGTGCCGCAACCCTCCC
>JBAXKQ010000456.1:0-1645 GCA_037135275.1 bacterium | reverse complement strand
TAGAGTCAAGCTACCACACGTACAATGCCCTCCTCGTTGGGCTGTCGCTCGGTTACCTGTTCAAGTTCACGGCGCTGACCGTCTTCCTTGTGGTGTCGGCCGGGGCAATGACGTTCCTGGTTACCGCGTTCATGGCAAGCGTGTTCATGACGCACCTGAGGCTGCCGGTGCTCAGCCTGCCGTTCGTGGTCGTCAGCTCCGTGGCCTATCTTGCCTCCATACGTTACCAGGGCCTGCCCGTCAGGCTGCATGATGGTGGCGGCATATTGTCCGGCGACCTTGGCCTGCCCTTCTGGCTGGCCGGCTTCTTCAAGGCGCTTGGTGCGGTGCTATTCATGCCAGGTGTTGTTGCGGGCATTGTGCTGGCCCTGCTGCTGTTGCGCCACTCGCGGATCCTCTTCGTGCTGGCCGTGATGGGCTACCTGGTGGGCGCGACGACCCGGTCCCTGATGGTGGGGTCGGCGGAGCAGGGTTTTGCGGACATCAACAACTTCAACTTCATATTCATTGCGATGGCGTTGGGCGGCATTTTCCTCATGCCGTCGCCAACGAGCTACCTCATCGCGGCAATAGCGGTCACCATATCAACGCTGTTCACGGATGCCGCCGCAGGAGTGTGGTACTACCACGGCATACCCGTCTTCACGCTGCCCTTCAACATCGTGACCCTTGGGATTGTCTACGTGCTCGGCCTTGTGCGGCATCCCCTTGTGCCGTCAAGTGCGGGCCGGACGCCTAAGGAAACCCTGGAACACAGCCTGGCCAACCGCTTGCGCTATCGGGGTGAGGAACGCACATTGTACCTGCCGTTTGCCGGCAAGTGGACGGTATGGCAGGGCAGGGATGGTGCCTGGACCCACAAGGGCCCGTGGCGGCATGCCTATGATTTCGTCATCGCCGACGAGCACGGCAGGACGTACTCCGGGAAAGGCGATCAACCCTCCGACTATCACTCCTGGAACAAGCCGGTGCTTGCGCCAGTGCGCGGTCGCGTTGTTCGGGTTGTGGACGATCTGCCGGACGGTCCGGTGGGCGGTTCGGATGAGGCCAACAAGTGGGGTAACGTGGTGGTTGTCGAGGATGCACGCGGTTTCTTCGTTGAGCTGTCGCACTTCGCGGCAAGCTCGATCCGGGTAAAGAAGGGTGACTGGATCGAGCGTGGCGCCGTGCTGGGGTTGTGCGGCAACAGCGGGTACTCGCCCCAGCCCCACATCCATATCCAGGCGCAGGCCACTGACAGCATCGGCGCGCCGTCGATACCATTCAGCTTCGTCAGCTATGCTGCCGGCGGTGAATTCCAGTCGAACAACCTGCCGCGGGAGCGCGATGTCGTCGAGCCGCTCTACCGGGACAGGCGCCTCGATAATATCACGAACTTCGTCCTCGATGATGAACTGCACTACCAGGTCATGCGCGACGGCAGGCAGGTTGACGTGCTGAAGATGACGGTGAAGATGGCAGTGGATGGCACGTTCTACTTCGAGTCGCCGCGGGGGCAGTTGTACTTCGGCAAGCACGAGGGTACATTCTACTTCTACCGTGTTGCCGGTTCCGATCCCTGGCTGCGTGAGCTTTTCCTCGCCATGCCGCGGCTGCCGCTTGCCAGCAGGGAGCCGTTGGCCTGGTGTGACTATGTCCGCACCGG
>JBAXKQ010000455.1:0-1655 GCA_037135275.1 bacterium | reverse complement strand
TTCCGCAGACTGACGCGCAAGGTTGTAACCAAGGCAACTTGCCATTTGCGGAATCAGCGAGGGCCTCAGTGTAGACTGGTCGGCGCTGAACGGATTAGGCAGGACAATGCGTGATGGCCGGTCATTGATATCGAACAGGTCAAGAAGACGTTCCGACACAAAGCTGTAGTTGAGTATCTCGGTGAGGCCCAAGCCTGCCGCCGCATTCCCGCACGCCTCGGTCGCCCTCACCACCGTGTCGTCGGAGCTGGAGACGAAGCTGCTGCGAGGCGGGTGCACAGGAACCTTGTCGAGGCCGTCGATGCGCATCACTTCCTCTGCAAGATCAGCCTCTATTTCGATGTCGGGGCGGTGAGATGGAATGAGCACTGAGCAATCCCTGTCCGTCAGCTTCACGACCTTCAGGTGAAGTGAATGGAAGACGGAAACGATCTGTTTCGTTGAGTAGTCAACGCCAGTGAGGGCTCGTATCTTGTTAAACCGGCAGGTTATGGTGCGGTCTCCAGGATTTTTCGGGTAGATGTCAATGGATCCCTTGGCTGCGCATGCGCCGGCATGATCGATCATCAACTGCGTTGCGCGCCTGCTTGCAAGATCGGCGAGATTGGGATCAACGCCCCGTTCGAACCGATACGACGACTCAGTTGATAGGCCAAGTGCCTTTGCCGTTCTCCTGATGCATCCAGGCTGGAAGCAAGCACTCTCGAGCAGTACTTCCGTGGTGTTGTCCCTGATCTCACTGCCGGCACCGCCCATGACGCCAGCGAGTGCAACAGGTCTCTTTGCATCGGTGATGAGCAGCATGTCGGGCGTGATCTTTCGCTCAATGCCGTCAAGTGTTGCCATGGACTCGCCTGCCGCGGCGCATCGGACGACTATCCGGCTGTCATTGAGAAGATTCCTGTCAAAAGCGTGGAGCGGCTGACCATACTCAAACATGACGTAGTTCGTCACATCGACGACATTGTTGATCGGCCTGATGCCAGCCTGCAACAACCGCAGCCTGATGTGCAGTGGACTGGGGGCGATCCGGATATTCAGCAGTGCCCTGGCAACATATCGCAGGCACTTTTCAGTGTCCTGTATTTCGACCGTCGCGAGCTGTTGAACCGGAATGTCTGCCTCCTTGAAGACTACTGGCGGTATCCTGAGTTCTGTCGTGTATAGGGCGGCCACCTCGCGGGCGATGCCTATGATGCTCAGGCAGTCGGCACGGTTGGGCGTGACCTCAATCACCAGAACAGGCTCGGGCGGTATCACTGTCGTCAAAAGAGTTCCAGGCTCGATACCCGTTGGAAGAAGCAGGAGTCCTGAGTGATCGCCGGAGATGCCCAGTTCGTCCTCCGCGCAAAGCATCCCTTGTGAGAGTTCACTTCGGATCGACGTTTCCTCAATTTTTGCGCCATTGGGAAGGGTAATACCAGGCCCGGCGAATGGAACAACGTCACCAACCTTGAAATTATGTGCGCCGCAGACCACGCGCGAATGCTTGCCGCGGTGGATATCATCAGCACCGCCGATGGCGAAGGCCTGATCGCCGGGCTGCAGGCACTGCTTACCGACTGGGAGCCGAACGGGCCACCGATTGATGGCCAGGAAGATATTCATTCGCTGGTTGAATCAGCCCTGCGCGAGAAAATTGGGCCACTCGCTGG
>JBAXKQ010000454.1:0-1658 GCA_037135275.1 bacterium | reverse complement strand
CTCGCCCAAGTGGCGTTCCATGATAAGGCCAACGGCAGCCTGATCGAGCGGGATGGCAAAGTCGTCGGCTCGGAATTGCTGGCGCAGCAATTCACTGGCCCGAGCTACTTCTGGCCGCGGCCCTCGGCGGGCAGTTACGCGACTGTTCCCTCCGGCGCGAGCAACCTGGGTCCGACCAGTGGCACGCTGCAATCCAACGTCCTGAATAATGCGAAGGCATTCCATGATGGCAACAAGCTGGCAGCAGACGCGCCGGTGCCGGCCGACATGGTGTTTACCTCGGGCAGCGGCCTGGACCCGCATATCAGTCCGGAAGCGGCGCGGCTGCAAATCGCCCGTGTTGCCGCTGAACGCACAACCGACGTGGCCCGAGTCACGGCATTGGTGGATAAATTTGTCGAACCGCCGCAATGGGGTTTCCTCGGCGAGCCGCGCGTGAACGTGTTGCGCCTGAATCTGGCGCTCGATCAGGGTAAATAATCAGGCATTATGAAGATCAAGACCGGCTTGAACGATCTGCTCTGGATGGCCGCCGGGGCAGCTGTGCTGTTGATCTGCCTGGTGATCGTGTTCCATTTTTACAACGATCAGGATGCCGCGACGCAACTTGCCCGCAAAATCCAACGGGCCGACCGGGCCGGCCGCATGCAACTGGATCTGGCCTCGGCTGCCGAAGCCGAAAAGAGCGCCGTCCTCGCCCCGACCGATGAAGATTCACAGCTCTTTGCCGACCAGGCCCGCGCCGCCACGGCAAGGGTGGAGCAGGAACGGCAGGAACTGAGCAAACTTCTGCCGCCGAATGGATCCGGTCGTGAGCCGGAGTTGTTGGCGCAATTTGCCATAGCCTTTGCCGAGTTCCAGCGCATCGACAATGAACTCCTGGCGCTGGCGGTCAGGAACACCAATCTGAAAGCCTCTGGTCTGGCCTTTGGCCCGGCCGCCACGGCACTCAAGGCCATGGATGGAGCACTGGCGCGACTCCCGGCCGATGATGCGCAAGCCCTGCGTTTTGCCACCAATGCCCGCATCGCCGCCTGGCGATTATTGACGTTGATTCCGCCGCACATTGCGGAAGAAGACGACAACAAGGAGGACGCGTTGGAAGCGTTGATGGCCACGGAAGACGCACAGGTCCAGAAAAATCTGGCAGATCTGGCCGCGCTCCCGAAATTCAATAACGATCCCGATCTCACATCCGCCACGGCCCGCTACGCTGAATTCAGCAAGATCAAAACGCGCATCCTAACTCTGTCCCGTGAGAATACCAATGTTCGTTCGCTGTCCATTTCCCTGAATCAAAAACGCAAAGTGATGTTGGTCTGTCAGGAAGTACTCGGGGCCCTGCAGCAAGCCATCCAGGCGGAACCGATCGCCGGCACTTCCTACGGCACAGCTCCCGTTCGACCGCGCTGACTTGAACTTGAACAGTGCATTCGAAATTTTGGGGCGGGCTGTCCCAGCACGCCGTTCCGCGGTGCCGGGTCGAAACCCACTGTTGGGATCGACTCACCCTTCCACAGAACGCGGTCAGTTCCTCTGCCGGACCTGCCATTCTACCAAAGCGGCGCGGTGGGACACCGCGCCCTACCACAACCAGACACTCTCCAACTTGCATAGTTTCAGCTAAATGAAACTCGGCCTTCCAGTCCTGCCCTCCC
>JBAXKQ010000453.1:0-1663 GCA_037135275.1 bacterium | reverse complement strand
GTAGTAAGTGCGGCAGCCGACGAAAGTCTGGGAGGGCTTCAGGACATAGAAACCTGCGATGGTCGGAGAATCGGCATAGCACTGGAGATAGGTATCGCATAATCCGTTGCAGTAGAAGCAGTAAAGCATCGGACCCTGCGTTTCATCCCAATTCCAAACGTGCACCATGTGGAAATTGCAGGCCCCGCAATCGCTGCGCACGCCCGTCTCGTAGCCGATCACCGTGGCCTGATGCACCTGGCTGTCCCCACTTTCATAGTGGATGCCGATGCTGCCCGGCGCATAGCGCGTATCCAGGTCAACATTGCAGCGGACATGGTTCAGGTTCACCTCGTACCAGGCGGCCACGTGAATCCCCTTGCAGGTCGCATTACGCACCTCCAGGTCCGAAATCTCCATCCGGCACACTCGCTCAACCTTGAGCCCGGTCAACGGCTTTCGCCCGCCGTCGATGATGCCGCCGCGAATCCAGCCGCCGGACTCGTGGCAGTCCTCCCGGCCGGCATCCTTGACAAGCACCGCCTCGCCCTGGAATCCGGGCAGCGCCCGGATGACCGCATGCGGCGTCATGACCAGGCTGACGGCCCGGGGAAGGTGGAGCGGACGATCGATTCCGTAGATCCCGTCGCCAAGTTCCAGCGTGCCGCCACCGCGCGCTTCAAGTTCTGTGATCCGTTGAGTAAGTTCCGAATGCCGGTTTGCCGGCGTATTGTCCTTGTCCATCTTCATTCCCTTCGATGTTGTACAGCCCGCAGATACCGCAGCCGTGGCCGCCGCAACAAAAGAGGGGTTGATGTCGGGTTGCGGACTGTCGCCCGCTTTGGGGATTACCGGTCACCGAATAAAGAACACTGAGCCGGAGGCCTTCTGCTCCTGCACCCCCCAGACGATTGATCCCTTTCCGCCTGCCAGATGAGCGAATCCCGCCGCGCCTCCCTCAGCCGATACGGTGAGGAGTCCTGCCGTCGTGTCCGTCAGCCGGTAGACCGCGATCCGGCCGCCGCCTCCGGCGCCGCCCGCGGTATTACAATCGCCACCATTGGCCTTCAGTATCCCGGTGCTTCCGCGCAGCGAATTGCACCGCAGGTAGATGCTGCCACCCGCACCGGCGCCGGCGACGCCGATGCTGCCGTTCGCGTTGAGCATCCCGTTGAGCAACGCCGTCTTCCCCACCTCCAGACGGATCACGCCGCCGCCGTTGGCTGAGGGAGCGGTGCGCGCCCCGCCGCTGCCCGCATGCACCGGCGCATTGGAGTTGCCGTAGATCGTCGTGCCATAGGAGGTTCCGTAGGAGCCAACACTGCCCACGCCGGCGTGAGATCCGCCGCCGCTTGTAGAACTACCGGTCGGTGCACCGCCCGGCCCACAGCCATTTGCTGTGTTGCCGTCGCCGCCCTGGAATCCACGTCCGTAGGCGCTGATGCCACCGTTGGTGCCCAACAGGGTCAGGTTTGCGGTCCGGATCAGCGGTGAACCGCCGTTGGTGGGATGCGAAACCGGATACAACCACGAGTTGGTCGAGATCGTCAGGGTGCCGCCCACCGTCAACAGGGCGCCGAAGTTCGTCACCGCCGCCGCATTCGTGATGCCGCTGTAGAGGGTGAACTGCGCCGCGTTCGTCATCACCGCATCGCCCCCGACGGTGACGGTCGCCACCACACTC
>JBAXKQ010000452.1:0-1665 GCA_037135275.1 bacterium | reverse complement strand
CTATAACCGGTTAAGCGCCGTTTGTTTGTAAAAAATTGTAAATAATGTTGAAGCGATCTTTACAAAACTTTACCAAACAGCACGGCATCTTCACACTACTTTAAGCAGCTCCGGAGTATGCTGAACTTAAAACATACACACGTTGAAAGGAGAATGTTATGAATGCGAAATTTACCCCGAAATTATTTCTTGCCACATTGGTTGCATCAATCATTATCCCTCAAATACCTGTTTCGGCCATTGCCACCCGGCGCGAACCTCCACCCGAAGCTTTCGCAGCCTGTGTAGGGAAAAGTGAGGTGACGACTGTCGAATTAGTGGTGCTACCATTCAAGGAAACGATATTTAGCCAGCGTTTGTGCAATCAATCAGATATACATTTTTCAGAACATGATCGGAGATAGGCCATGAAAAGGAATATTTTACTCCTCGTAGTTCTTATGAGCATGATGGCAGTGATTGCAACAGCTCAGGAGCGCCCACCTCGCCCGGAATGGGATGAGCACTCCTCTTCATCTGGAAGAAAACCGCCACGTCGTGGCGCTGGTCAGGAAAACGGGCGACAGCAGTATTCCATCGAACAGGCCATCTCCGACCAGGCGCAGCTCCACACCATCGCATTCAGCGGACTGGCCTTCATGACCGGCGACTTCGGCAGTTCCACCTTTATTCCACCAGGGAAAGTGGCGGACTTCTTCGGTTTCCAGTACATGCGCGATATCGATGCGGCAGGCAAAGGGCACAATCCAATGTTCCTCGACCGGATTGCCGGGAATGTAATGAAGCTCCTCTCGACGCCGCAACGCGTGATGTTCGAGGAGGCTGCGCGCGAGCAGGAAACCCTGGTACAGCAGATCGCGCAGAAACGCTTCCCACTGGTTGCGGCGTTCCATCGGGAGCTTGACGGCAAACTCCCGACCGGTACCAGTGGACTAAACCGCGAAGCGGTCATTTCATATACCGCCGACCTGTTTGAATTGGATGCCATACTTGCCTACAAACGGGCCAAGGTGTTCGGTGCGCTGGCACGATCACTGACCAGCCAGCAGAAGGCGACTCTGGCAAAGATGAAGTTCGGCGATTTCAACACCTGGCCGGACATCGACCGTGAGGAGGTGCGCAGCCTGCGTCCCCGTGGCGCTTCCAAACTCGTCAGCGTGGGGTATATGACGCTTGCCAGTGAATTTTTCAGTTGGCACGCCGGATCAATCGAGGCTGATACATACTTTTGCCCAGAACGTCACGGAACCTACTTCGGCGGTTTCTACCTGAAAGATATACCGGCTATGGGGCAGAGGGATTTTGATATCTCGACCTCGCTTACCGGTGATGCAGGCGCCTCCTTTGTCGATGCGCTGACGGAGGGCCAGCGCGCCCGCCTGACCGGCGTACTCGAACGGCAACGGAAACCGATGAAAGAGATCATCCAGGCTCGACGGGCCATTTCCACAAAACTGCGAGGTTTCCTGCGCGGAGAGACCCCTTCGGAGCGGGATATAGTGGCACTTGGCAGACGTTATGGTGAACTGGATGGGGAACTCTCTTACGAATACGCAACAGCCTTCGCCTCGATTTACAAGACTCTCAATGCCGGTCAGAAGGAGAAGTTGAGAAACCTCCGTTCCCACCACACCCGCGAGGTCGGAACCGCTTTCCTCTATTCGG
>JBAXKQ010000451.1:0-1666 GCA_037135275.1 bacterium | reverse complement strand
GAACTCCACTCTGAGATGTCGAGGAATGCCTTGAATATGCGCCCGCCCCTCTTTCGAACGCAAGCGTTATTCGTTACTTGTAGGTTTGACCCAGATCAGCCTCGATATGCATTTGTGAGGGGTCGTGAAAATCGCCGGGTAAGCGTTTTCGATGCTGCAGGCAAACCGGCGGCCGGGACATCACATGCGGCAGGCTCGGTTTTCAGGTAGAAGGCCATGTCGTTCTCCGATCGCCCGCATCATACCAAGCCACCGGCCGGGCGAGAAGCTGTATTTCGCACAGTCGCGTTGGCTGGCGCGCTCCAGTTGTCAGTGTCCAACCAGGGTGCCCGACGCACCCATTGTGCGCAACCCATTCACGATCAATGCGATGGCGGTGACTGTCCCCAAGGCTTCCTCTTGGTAAGACCACTTAGGATGGCGATCTACGGCGTGGGACGCTTTCTCCTATTTCTACGGCATTTCACATTACAATCCTCACCAAGTCCGATATTGACGAACACATGTTCTCCGAACACAATGGGGCCGGTAGAATACGAACAGAGAGCCTGATAACGTGAGGTTCGCATGATGGCCAGCCGCGGAGAAAAGGTTCCCACCCCACGGAGCCAGCATTACGCTGCCGCAACTTGCCCTGCAGTCTCACGGTTCCAGCGCAAACTCCTGCTCGTTCTCTCGCTCCGCGGCCTCGTTGCATTCGCCGCTTCATGGATATTCGCCTGGGGTACAATCGCACTGATCCTGAGGGTTCTCACCAGTGTTCCCCGTTCGCACATGCTGATAGCCTTCAGCGGCCTCGTCCCAGTAGCCATTATCGGCGTGCTTCTTGAACTGAGACGAATGCCGCCACGTCATCAGTTGATCGCAATGCTCGACGGCATGACCTCCAGCGGCGGATTGCTCATGGCATCGGAATATGCCGACGTCGCCGCTTGGAAGGACCGGCTTGCAAGCCTCGCAGTCCCCAATATCACCTGGCAGTCCCGCAAAGGCCTCGGAATCCTGCTGCTTTCCGCCGCGTTCGGCTCGTCCGTCATCCTGATTCCCGACAAATACACACATATCAACTCAGCGATGCCGCTCGAGGTGGGCAGGATCGTCAGCCAGATAGAAGCCAAGATCGAGATATTGGAAACTGAAAAAGTGATCGACTGCGCCAAAGCAGCCGAACTCCAGCGCGAGCTTGAACGGGTCAAGGCGGAAGCCGCCGGCTATGATCCCGCAAAGACATGGGAAACTCTTGATCACCTGAACAATCTCACATCTGAAGAGGCACGCAAAGCTGCGGAGGACGCCCTGGCCAAGTCGACAGAACTGGCCGCAGCGGAACGCGCTGCGGAAGCACTCGCCGACCTGTCGGCCGGCAACAAGATCGATCCTCAGGCCAGTTCTGCGCTTATGCGGGAGCTTGGCGTCATGATGCAAGCTGCCGGCCTTTCCGAGTTCTCCGACAAGTTCGACGCCAAGGCACTTGGACTTGATCCGGCGGCAGCCGAACAACTTCTGGCTGCGGCCCTTGCCGGCAATCTGTCCCCTGAACAGCTCCGCCAGCTTTCGGAACTGCTCAAGAATATGCGGGCCGGTTCACTGTCTACCGTTGCCAACCTGAAGGATCTCAAGCTTGTGGATTCCAAGGACCTCCAGTTCTGTAAAGGCGGCGGAACGA
>JBAXKQ010000450.1:0-1668 GCA_037135275.1 bacterium | reverse complement strand
GCGTGAAGTGCTGGAGGCGCGTGAGCATTTCTTCACGCATGGTAATGTGCCGCATCTGGCTTTGGTGCTGATGCTGGGGGACGGGCCGGTGGCCGAGGGCTGGAAGCCGCGCGATCCGAATGCGCCGAATCCCGAGGACAGCGTGCCGGAGGACCGCCGCCCGATCTATCGCGACCTGAAGCGCTGGCGCAACGACCGGGCCAAGGCAGACGGCAAACCGGCGTATGCCATCGCCCGGAACACGCAGTTGGCGGAGATCGTGAACAAGGCGCCGAAAAGCCTGGCGGATCTGAAAGAGGTGCCTGGGATCGGCGAGGCGTTCTGCCGGGACTATGGGAAGGACGTGTTGGAACTGGTGTCGGGCGTGAAAGAAACTCACGCGGAGGAGGTGAAAAAGGAAAATGAATGAGGAATTTTCACGCGGAGACGCGGAGGCGCGGAGGAGACGGGAAAGGACATGCAGAGGATCGGAGCGGAGTGTGAATGGGGTTCTTTCCCTCCGTGTCTCCGCGTCTCCGCGTGAAACAAACGAGATGTCACGCAGAGACGCGGAGGGGGAAAAATGGAAACGGATGAACTGACAGGAATAATCGTGGATACGGCGTTTCATATCCATCAGGGCTTGGGACCGGGTTTGCTGGAATCCGTGTACGAACAGGTTCTTGCTGCGGCTTTGCAGCGAAGCGGGTTGAAGGTGGAACGGCAAAGACCTGTTTCGTTCACGTATGACGGGATGGAGTTTGAGGATGGGTTCCGGGTTGATTTACTGGTCGATGAGTGTGTGGTGGTAGAACTGAAGTCAGTGGAGAATCTGGCCCCAGTGCATTCGAAACAGGTTCTGACCTATCTGCGGCTGATGAAACTTCCCGTCGGGTTGCTCATCAATTTCGGTGCGGGGACATTCAAAGAGGGCGTGCATCGGATTGTGAACGGATTTTTTCCCTCCGCGTCTCCGCGTCTCCGCGTGAACCAGACGGGGCTGCGGCCAGACGAAGATGTCACGCGGAGACGCGGAGGCGCGGAGGGAGGGGCATGAATAGCCACGGCCAGCTTTGGGAGCGGATCACGTCGGCGGAGAATCTGCTGGCTGCGTGGGGCCGTGTGCGCAAGGGGCATGCCGGCTCGCTGGCCGTGCAGGCGTTCGCCCGCGATCTGGAGTCGAACTTGGCCGCTCTTCGAGGCGACCTGTTGGCCGGGGCTTACGCGCCGGGAGACTATCAGCAGTTTCGCGTGCATGATCCCAAGCCGCGCACGATCAGTTGCGCACCGGTGCGCGACCGGGTGTTGCACCACGCCCTCTGTGGTGTCATCACGCCGTTGCTGGAGATGGGCTTCACCGAGGACAGTTACGCCTGCCGCGAAGGCAAGGGGACGCACCGGGCTTGCGCGCGGGCCAGGGATTTGGTCAGGGCGCACCCGTGGTTTTGCAAGATCGACGTGCGGCGCTATTTCGACAGCATAGGGCATGACCGGTTGCTGGCGGTGCTGTTGCCGAAATTCCGCGAGCGAGAGGTAAAGGAACTGATCGAGCGGATTGTCCGGCATCAGGTGCCGGGGCAGACGGAGGGGTGCGGTCTGCCGATCGGCAACCTGACCAGCCAGTGGTTCGCCAACGCCTATCTGGATGGTTTCGACCATCATGCGAAAGAGAAGCTGCGGCTTCCCGGA
>JBAXKQ010000449.1:0-1669 GCA_037135275.1 bacterium | reverse complement strand
ATTCGTATCTTCCGATGTAACATGTCGCCTCTCTTTTCCGTTGACCACGTTTTCCGTTCGCTTGTCTCCTACACCGACTGTTCAGGCGTATGCCCATCCCATCCGCCCCACACGACTAATGCTTTTCTCTTCATTTGCCTCCTCCTTCTGTTGCTAACGTTCCTACGGTCTTGGCGGTCTGCTCCGAAAGGGCCCTGATTCACCGAACGACCTGCCCGCCGTGGAGTTGCGGGTAATCGCTGGCGAACCGATAGGGCGGCAACCCGTCGTAGGCCAGCTCGATCACGGTGATGCCGGCGTGCCGGTCGGGCGGCGTCGGCGGCAGGTTCTTCAGCATCAGCCGGTGCCCGACAAGTTCGAAATCGATCGGCGTGCCATCCTTGAGCAGACGCACCGCCTTCGGGGCGCTCCGGTAGCCGCCCAGCGCCATCGCTCCGCCGGCCGGCCAGATCCAGTTCCACAGGAAGATGGACTTGCCATCCGAGGACGCCTCGGTTACACCGTTGCCGCCGAACGGCCGATCCGTCCAGCCCTTGTTCCGGACGAGCTTGCCGTACACCGCGCGCCCGTTCTCCTGCAGCCAGTCGCCGACCACGGTGAGCGGTTGGACGGCTTCTTCGGGAACCGAGCCGTCCGGCGTCGGGCCGATGTTCAGCAGGAGATTGCCGCAGCCGCTGGCGCAGGTGCTGAGCATCTTGATGATGCGCTGCGGGGTGTAGCTGTAGGGCGCCGCCTGCCGGCTGTCCACGTACCCCCAACTGATGTCGTTGAACGTCATGCAGGCTTCCCAGTCCCGGTCCTCAGCGGTGACATGCCCTTCCGGCGTGCCGAAATCCTCCGGCAGGTGGCTGCGGTTGTTGATGATGATGTCGGGCTGGAGGGACCGCATGTGCTGGTTGAGCGACAGGGAGTCCCACCCTTCCCATGATTGCATCGGCAGTGCCACGTCATACCACAGGATGTCGATTTTGCCGTACCGGGTGAGCAACTCCGTGTTCAGCTCGCGGATGTAGCGGTTGAAGCGCTGGCGGGCCTCGGTGTCGAACGCGCAGCGCCATCCATCCGGGTGATGCCAGTCCATCAGCGATGAGTAGAATCCGATGCCCAGCCCGTACTCGCGGCAGGCGGCGACGAATTCGCGCACAATGTCGCGCTTGGGCCCGTAGTTGACCGAGTTATACGGATTGACCTTCGAGTCCCACAGGCTGAAGCCCTCGTGGTGGCGGGTGGTCATGACCATGTACTTCATGCCCGCTTTCCGGGCCAAGGCCGCCCACTCCCGTGGCGCGCCCGGCTTTGGACGGAACGTGTTCGCCAGTCTCTCGTACTCGGCGATCGGAATGTTCTCGTTGACCATGGCCCACTCGTTCCGGCCAATCTGGGAGTATAGCCCGTAATGGATGAACAGACCGAAACGCGCTTCTCGCCACCACTGCATGCGGCGGTCACGACTCGCGGCGGTCTGTTGTTCGTAGTCTGTCCTGCACAGGTTCTCTGTCATGGTGTATTCCCTGTTGTCCACGGTTTCGGCCGGGATGGACGACAGAAGCTTGCATCACTCGTCCGCCTCGTCGATCACAATCTCGGCCCATCCGAATGCCTCACGTACAAACGCTTACTTGTACTTCGCCTTCATGGCTTTCCCTGCCTTGGCGCTCTGGCAGGCCAG
>JBAXKQ010000448.1:0-1669 GCA_037135275.1 bacterium | reverse complement strand
GGTCGCGGAAGGCGCTTGCGCCCTTGGCGCCGAAGTCTCCATAGCCGCCGGTAGGACCGCGCCACAGCACGTGGTACTGTTCGGCTTTGAGTGCCGCAAGGTAGGGCGAGGATTGCCAGAGCGGTTTGCCGCTGAAGCGCGGTTCAGGTTGCAGGCCGGGATCGGGGCGCGATGCGTAGTGCAGCAAGCAACGACCGTCGGCATCCCACACACGCAGATCCAGCGGATGGCGGCCGGGCGCGCGAGAGAGCGTGTTGCGCCATGGCTTCTCCGGGGTCAGGTCGACCACCTGCCGCAGCCAGTCGCCGTCAATGCCGGACAGTACGATCACTGCGCCGGGGAGGGGACGTGTGACGCAAACGCCGATCTCGACAGAGTTGGTGAACCGGGTCAGGTTCAGCGCACCGGCCGTATCCGCGTAGCGGTATCCGCCAATGCCATGCACGCCGAAGAACGCATCTTCGTACTCACGCGTGCCGAACGCCTCCCACCAGAGCATATCCTCCATGCACATGACGGGGCTGCTCCAGATTTCCGTGTAGGCGGCAGGGCCGGGCTTGCCATTCGGTTGCGGCGGGATGCAAAACATCTTGAGACCGGGCTGTTCTGTGCGGTCGAACAACCGGACCAGGCCATGATCGGCACGCGTGTAGTAGACGCCATGGAAATTCTCTTCCACGCCTATGGCGAAGATGCTGTTGTAGCTGGGTGGAATGTTCCGCCAGAAGCAGATGCTGGTATCGTCCCAATCTGGCCAGGGCCACGGCCGGAGTTCCAGGGTGGAGTCGTTGAACCCGTGCGGTGCCACACGTGAGGCGGGGATGATGTACTGGAGGTCGTCGGCATAGCCGAAGAGCATGTCGTTCCAGGGCGCGAAGCCGAGCGGTTGCGGGTTCAGGTTTGTGTAACGGTAGGTGGCGCGCAGGATGGCGTCGCCGGGGCGCAGGCTCCAGCGCACGACCACGCGCTGGCGACGCAGGGGTTCGGTCCAGCCGACCGTGACGATGGCAGAACCGTCGTCAAGGCGTTGCGCCTGCCAGTTCCACTGGTCGCCATAGTTGTTGCCGTGGTGAAAGGCGGGAAAATTGACGGCGTGTCCGCCCAGTTGCGAACCGTAGCAGGTGTAGAGCGTGGGCGGCCACTCGATGGGACGCACCAGAAACAGCTCCTGGTTGGCGGTCTTGTCGAACGCCGCGCGCAGTCGTCCGCCGAGTTGCGGCAGAAAATCCACGCGCAGGTACTCGTTCTCCAGGCGCACCTGCCGCAGTGTCCGTTCGCGCGGGTTGCCGCCGCCTTCGTCCGTCACCGTGAAGGTTGCATCGGTCTCGGCCACGCGCACGGGCGCGGCCAGGAGTGTGATCGGAAGCGGCGTCACCAGCAGTGCCAGCAGCAAAGAAGTCGATAAGAAATCGCTTTTCGGCCGGCCCCGGCCCACGCGGGCCGAAATCATGCCCGAACCGGTCTGACGCAGCATTGTCATGGTGAAGAGCATGGTTCTCACGGCGAGGAGCATGGCAGAAACCGGAAAAAGTGTCAAGAGCACCGCAACTCAACGGTTACGTTCATGACGTCTCCTTCTCCGGCCGTCCGGACGGCAAGCCCTATTGTTCGCCCGAGCGAACCAGAACCTGACCATCCTTGATCTCGAAAATCCGCGTCGCCAGTGACC
>JBAXKQ010000447.1:0-1679 GCA_037135275.1 bacterium | reverse complement strand
CGGCGTAGAGAAAGTCTCTTTCTACGGGGTATATGTGGAATAACGATGCCATCGAACAACGGCGCGGACCCTATTCGGTGAACCCGCGGGTTCACCTCAAGGGTCACGCCGGACGTTCGAGATCCATGAAAGATTGATTCCAAAATGACGATGGTATAGCCTGATACGTGGACAGGAGGAAACATCATGTCACCCGCTTTAATAGAATGTGAAAACCAAGCGCTCCAGTTGACGCCAAAAGAGCGCGCCATGCTGGCTGAGCATCTGATTGCCAGTCTTGACCGGCTCGACGATGAACAGAACGAGCAACTTTGGCTTGAGGAAGCTGAACGGCGTTATCAGGCGTACAAGGATGGGAGAATCTCCGCGCGTAGCGCGGAGGATGTTCTTAGTGCGGCGCGAGCGGCAATCCAATGAAGCCGGTCATTTTCCTTCGCCCGGCTGAAGCGGAGATGCTCGATGCAGCGCAATACTATGAACTTCAAGCACCGGGACTTGGTGTGGACTTCCTCGCAAGGATTGAAGCTGCAGTCCAAGATATCGGCAGGAACCCCGAGCTATGGCCAATCATTCAGGCAAACACCCGTCGGCGCCTTATTAAACGTTTCCCATTTGCCCTTCTATATCGTGTTGATCCTGACCAGATTGTGATCCAAGCAACCATGCACTTGCATCGTCATCCAGGTTGCTGGCCCAACAGATAATAAGTCTCGAACAAGCCAATGCTCGCGACAGCGAGTACGCCGCGCAAGATTGGCAACGTTGGTGCGCCACGCAGGCGCACCTATCTAGCGGGGTGAAAGTCCCCGTCATGTCGGGCAAAGCTCCCCGCCATGTACCGAGTGTTGGACATTCGGCGGAATGGCCGGTGGTCATGAACAAAGGAGGTTAAGCATACACAGGGAATGCCGCAGGCCGTAAGGAGAGCCGCACTCTCCTGAAGCGATCCAGCTCCGTGAGCACATTAGATGCAGTGGCCGAGGATTTCAACGTACCCGAAGGCCGAGAAAGTTCGACCGAGGATAGGGGCCGTTCCGATGTGGCGAAGAGCGACACCGGGGCATTAGCAAAGCCCGAGACAGGAAGGACAACTGCCGGAGTCCGAGAGCATGGCATGTGGCAAGAGATAGGTGCGAAACGTGGGAGGCCCACATGGGTCCCGAGAGGGTACGCGGCGGTGACGAACTGAAGCCGTGCGGATGCCGGTGTGGGAGTCAGACTGATGGGTAGTACTCGGAGCACGGGAGAGCCGTGCACAGGAGCCCCGCAACCAGCGGGGAGGGGAAGCGATCAGCGCTGTGAAAGCGTCGGAGGCATAGACACATGCGGAATAGAGAGGCCGAACAACATGTGCAAACTATCCTTGCCGGCATAGCGAAGCGGGCGAAGATCGACAAGAAGCATCGTTTCGGGGGGCTGTACAGTCTCCTGAATGAAGACGCCCTTCGATGGAGCTTCTACAACCTGAACCGAAAGGCGGCCCCGGGCGTGGACGAGGTGACGTGGGCGGAGTACGAGAGCAATCTCGACGAGAACCTGCGGGACCTTGCAGTCCGGATGAAACGCAAGGCCTACCGGGCGCGATTGGTGCGAAGGCACTACATTCTTAAGGACAACGGCAAACGCTGTCAGCGACGGTGCGAACATGTATCCAGGCTGGCGGTTTGAAAATGTACCGA
>JBAXKQ010000446.1:0-1688 GCA_037135275.1 bacterium | reverse complement strand
TGAGGATAGGGTGACCCGCGTCGATGAGCTGATGAACGGACGTATTGTCTATGACGGCCTGCCTACGTCATGCTTTCCGGTTTTCCTCGAATCCGAACAATCTTGCATCCTGTCGTGGGAGGCATGTTGATCATTGACTGCAGAGGTGCACATGAAGCCAGCCATGACGTCCAAAGAGCGCGTGATGACCACTTTTTCTCACCAGGAACCGGACCGGGTGCCGCTCGGCTACGCCGCCAATGAGGGGATCGACCGCCGACTGCACCAAGCCCTTGGCCTGAAAGAAGGCGAATGGGTCGGCGCGGCGTTGGGCATGGACTACCGCGGCATCTGGCCCCCCTACAAGGGCAAGCGCCTGCATTCGCCCGTGGAAGGGCGCCGCGTGGATGAGCTGTGGGGCAGCCGCACCCGTTGGATCGAGCACCCGACTGGCGGCTATTGGGATTTCTGCGACTTCCCCCTGCGCGACGCCGACGAGAATACCATCGCCAAGTGGCCATTGCCCAATCCCAACGATTTCGACTACAGCGTCGTGGCCGAACAATGCCAGCAGAACGCCTCCTTCGCCATCCATACCGGGCATGCCGGCTGGGGCGACATCATCAATTCCAATGGCCTGCTCCGGAGCATGGAGCAGGTGCTGGTGGACCTGGCCACAGACGATCCGGCGGGACTGCTGCTGATCGACCGCCGGACCGACATCATGGTCGAGGTAACCCGGCGTACGCTGGAAGCGGCCAAGGGTAAGATCGACTTCCTCTGGCTGGGCGAGGACCTGGGTACGCAGAACTCCCCGATCATGAGCCTGGAGATGTTCCGCAAGCACATCCGGCCGCGGCACCAGCGTCTCGTGGATGTCGCCAAGTCCTTCGGCATTCCAACGATCATCCACACCTGCGGCTCGAGCAGTTGGGCCTACGAGGATTTTATCGAGATGGGGATCAACGGCGTGGACACGCTGCAACCGGAGGCCAAGGATATGTCGCCCGAGTATCTAAAAAAGCGTTTTGGCGGACGGCTCTTCTTTCACGGTTGCATTTCAACCGCCGGCCCCGTGGCCTACGGCACGCCGGCAGAAGTCACGGAATATTGCCGCCGCACGCTGGAGATTATGATGCCCGGTGGCGGGTATTGCTTTGCGCCGACGCACGCCTTGCAGGACAACTCGCCGACGGAAAACGTGCTGGCCATGTACGAGGCGGCGCGCAAGTATGGCGTATATCGGTAGCGATGCTTTTCCGGGCCGCCCTTCGCGACGAGCGACGTCACGCGGGGATTCCCCTTTTCAATCTACCAGAGTGTCGAGTTGATTATGTGCACGACAGTGAAAGGTGAGTAGGCATTATGAAACACACACAGGGCTGCAAACACGGAGTATCACGACTCGCGGGCGCGGTGCTCGCGGGACTGATGCTGGTCACGGCCCATGGGGCCACAGGAGCCGAGCAAGCGGGGGCGGCGGAGTCGCCAAAGAAAGAGGAGATGAAAATGATGAATCAATGGGTGCAAGAACATCTGACGGATGCGAAGGCGAAGCCGCCGTTCTCGTTTGTCTATGACGGGAAGGCTTCGGAGGCGCTGCTGGCGGAATGGCCGAAGAAGGTCGAAAGTAAGCCGCTCGACAACCAGCGCTCGGAGCACGTGCTGACGTGGACAGATCCGAAGACCGGGCTGGTGGTGCGTTGCGT
>JBAXKQ010000445.1:0-1690 GCA_037135275.1 bacterium | reverse complement strand
TGCTGTCATAGCCCGCATAGACCTGAGGCTGTATCTGATAGACGGCCAAGTTCGTGAACGCCCCCAAACGCCCGCCGTCAAAGAACGCCGACAGCGCTGAGGCATCCTCCCATTCGCCCGGGTTCATCACGCCGTCGATTGTCGGTCGCTCGCGCAGGAATGGTATGCGAAAGACGGGCGTTTCGGCCATTCTTGGTGCGGAGGGTGCGGAGCGTGCAGCTCTCCACCCAGCAAAGCCGAGGGAAGATCCGAGCGGGTGGAGCGGAGTTGCCAAGACGCGACCCGCCGTCATGAGATTGGTGTAAATATGTCCGCCCCCGCGCAACACTGCGCCTTCAACGTCCTTCGGCCAGTCCGGAGGAATGTCAATGGTACCGCCGCCGTGTGTGCCTCTGTACTTTCGGCCTGTGGCATTGCCGACCGTAACCGGCTGCTCGCAGAACAACATACCGTTCACCATCTCCAGCCCCCAGTAGGATGGGCGCGCATCATTGTGTGCTGGCAGCCGCGGGCCCCTAACGGCCTTCTCATATTCCAGTTCGGTCATGGGCCGAAGACCCGCCCAGGCCGCGAATGAGGCGTTATCCGTCCAGGATAGGCCGGGGCAGAGTTCGTCTGGCGCGGATGCCGAATAGACTCTGGCAGCCGGGAGCACGGTAGACTTGATCGCCTGTCTGAGGCTCGAGGCTGAACACCGGGCTTCGGCATAAGTTCCAGGCAAAGTATTCAGAAAGCCGGCGTAGAGCCCTTGGGCTACTCCAGCGAACTTCATGCAGTAGAAAGGCGCGTAACCGTTAGGGAAGGATGCCGGGATCTGACCGTTGTCTTCCGGCGTTAGACCCGCAGCCCACAACCTGCCTTCTTGTCGACCGGTCGGGATCGGTCCTGAACCCGTCACCAAGTACGGCAAACTGGCATTGGAGTCGCCGTTGTGCCTGTAGAACCAATTGGGCTCTTGTCCGGCTTCAAATCCTGGCTTGATCTTGACAGCGTACGTTTGCGGGCCTTTACCAAGGTAGTATTCTCCCTCCGCTACGTGCACCATCTCTATCCCGAAGGCTTTGATCGGCACATTGAAACCTTGTGTTGCCGTTGGCTGGGATCCGATGTCCCACAAGGCCGTGACAGTCTGCGCCGTCACCGTACCCGTACCGTTTTCTGCACGCTGCACAAACATGCCGATGAAACCATCGTCGCCGTGTGGAACCACGAACTCCAGCGGTGTACCACCGCTCTGCCCGTAACCGGTGGGGTTCAGCGTCTTGTCTGCGAATAGTCTGATCGGTTGCCAGTCGTCCCTATTCTCGCCAAGTTGCATTTTGAAGAACACCCATGCCGCATCGAATTTGCTCTCGCTACGCCACGAGTTAGACCAGGCGACATCGAAGCTGATGACTGCCTTCGTCGCATCATGAGGGGTCACTCGGAGGTTCCCGATCCGCAGGCTGCTTGCAACAGGCAGGGGGATGACAGTTTCCGGTGCCTTGCCGGTCGTTGCGCTTGGAGCTGTTTCACGCGTCGCCTGCACCGCCGCCACGCCGCCAACGCCCACCACTACTACACTCACCGCCACCATTGCCGCTGTTTTTACGCTGTTCCAGAACATGGCCTTCATCGCTCCCTTCGCCAACATTCCTGCTGTTGTTGTGGCGGTCGTGGCCGTGGCGGTTGTCGCCACGGCAGTTTTCAC
>JBAXKQ010000444.1:0-1691 GCA_037135275.1 bacterium | reverse complement strand
GTAGTCGCCCGCGAATAGAATCATGTCGGCATCCTCACCGGCGAGTTGCCGGAACACCTGTTCCTCGTACCGGCCGGGCGAATCGACCTGAAGGTCCGAGACAAGCGCCACGCGCAAGGGTTCGCGGACCTTTGCCGTCCGTATTGTTGTGTGAGTGACGTCAAGCCAGTGCGGCTCGACGAGAAACGCGTCAGCCGCCACCGCCAGGATGCCGGCGGCGGGGATGAAGAAAGCCGTGGCAACTCCCGCACTCCTCCTCCCGACGGACATCGCGCCGCTGCCGGCAAGAAGCAGCGGCAGATGAAGGAACATGGTCCATGTCATGAGCTGGATGAGACCGAACAGTCCAAGTGCAGGCGCCATGACTACGACTCCACCGGCAAGGACGCATGCCCCCAGGGCGAAACCGGCCAGCGCCGTCCAGAACCGGGCCTTCGCCTTCCAGAGGAGAAGGAGCAGCACAACATCGACAAGCGACATCGTGATGTTGAAAGCGAAGATCATCTTGCCTTATCGCATAATCAACCGCCGGAGCCCACAACAAACACCTCATACCCCACCTGCCATGGCGAACATCTGGCACCCTTTACGGACGCCCCTTCCGGCCATAATCTCATTGTCGTCGAACGCGGGAATTGCTAAGTTCCAGCGTGTATGGCAGATCACACACAATCACCGGCAGAGCGGCTGAGCGTCTGGCAGGCCGTGATACTCTTCCTCTCCATCTATGTACTGATCACCCTCTTTGTCGAGACGGTCGTCGTGTTGCCTGCCCAGACAACCGTGCTCCTGTCACGCATTGACAACCTCATCTGCCTGCTCTTCATAGGCGATTTCTTCTACCAATTGGCGAAAGCCCGGAACAAGCTCGCCTTCTTGAAGTGGGGCTGGATCGACCTGATATCGAGCATTCCCAACGTGGAGTTCCTCCGCTGGGGTCGCTTTGTCAGGATGATCCGCATACTCAGGATCCTTCGAGGAATACGGTCCACTCGCCAGATCCTTAAGTATCTCTTTGAAAACAGGGCTCACGGAACATTTGCATCGGTCGCAATGATATCTTTTGTCGTGATGATATTCTCGTCAATCGTTATCCTGAACTGCGAAGCCCCAGTCGAGGGCTCGAACATCAAGACCGCCAACGACGCGCTATGGTGGAGTGTCGCGACAATGGCAACAGTGGGCTACGGCGACAAGTTTCCCATTACGGCACCGGGGCGCATTGTAGGCGCATTCCTGATGGTCACAGGCGTCGGCCTATTCGGAACATTCACCGCCTACGTGGCGTCCTTCTTCGTCAAGGCCGGGCAAAAGCAGGAGGAGGCTCGCGAGAAGCAGACTCTCGTCGAGCTGAAGGAAGTCAGGCAGCAGCTTGAAAGAATCGAGAAACGGATCAATCCCGCGCCAAGGCCTCCCGACACTCTCGCATAGGCAAAACCTCACCCGGGCCGCAAGTGATCGTGGACGCGCCGGAACACCCGGCCTCACATCTGCAACCTGAAGTCAGCCTTCCGCCGCATTCAGACCGCGCACATTTTTTCACTAACTTCTATTGCATTTGACGAGCCTTTGCGCGATGATCGCGACGCTTTTTCCACCAAGACTATTCTACGAAGAAGAGGACACAATGCTAGAGGCTCTGCTGACTCCAGAATCGGTGGCAATCATAGGCGCTTCGCGCACACCCGGGA
>JBAXKQ010000443.1:0-1696 GCA_037135275.1 bacterium | reverse complement strand
GAGGTGGGAGCCGAGGGGGAAGATGCTGTTGAATCGGGTTGTGTTCATGGAGCTGATGCCTTTCTGTTGATTATGCAATAACTCACGGTCGTTTCCAGACATTCCGCCGGCGCGAGCCCAGCCGGGCGCAGACTGTGAGCAACCGTCAGTTCCGGCGACGTGGCGGGCTCGATCACCACGGTATAGTGTCCCGACAGCCTGCCATAGCTGGCAAACAGCCAGCAGCAGGGGAACACGGCATCGTCGAACACGATCCGCAGTTCGGCGCCGCTGGCCGCCCGCCTCAGGCCGATGGTCCCGGTTGCCCGTCCGGTCAGTGCAAGGAACTCCGCCGTGTTGTCGGCAGCGGGCACGAGACTCATGTCCAGGGCACCGTAGTGCGGCCAAGCGAACGGCTTCATGTCCCGGCAGCGCGACCAGGCCAGATCCAGTGGCTGCGCCGTGGCGGCCGGGCAGACAACGCGGTCACCGGGCGCTACAGCCAACGCCGCGTGGAGTTTCCAAAGAAAGGATCGCGGCCGACCGCTACGGTTCTCAATCCGGTAACTCACCCTCAACTCGGGGGCATCCGGAACCACTTCCATCCGCCGTTCGTAGTGGAATCCGAGCAGCGGCAGGTCACCGCTCAGCACCAATGCCTCACCCTCCTTGCGCACCGCGAGCGACTGCGTCCAGAGTTCGCCGTGGTCGGGATAGGCCACGCCGTCGAAGGTCTCCGGTCCGTCGCACGGAATCTGCTCGTCAATGCCGCCGTAGAACTCGGGGTCATAGGCCGTGCCGGGCGAAACGCGACGCAACGGCAGAGTCGGGTTTCGCCAAAGCCACTCCTCGCCCGTCCTCTTATCGACCAGGCTGGTGATTCGTCCGCCGATGGAAGGGGCAACCTCCACCCGCAGCAGATCGTTCTCAAGTCTGTAAACCGGCACACTCACGCTTTCACGCCTCCCGTTTCACAGGCACCAGTCGCACTGCCATCAGGTTGCCGAATTGCGGGTGGCCGTCGAGAGTTACCAGCTCGCCGAACATGAACCCGGCCAGCGATTCGCCGGGCAACGCCTGCCGACAGATTCCCGAACCGAACGCGCCCGGCTCCCGCCAGACACCGTCGTTCGCATACCCGTGCGCGGCGCAGCCAAAGGTGCGACTGTCGTCCGCCGACGCATGCCCCGGGGTCCAGAATTTGAAATGGAGGTCCTTCATGTCATTCCCCCGCATGGAATGGATCCGCAACAACCGCGAATCCTGCCTCCAGAGAACCAATGTCCACGAGTCGCCTGCCGGGCTCGACCCGCTCGCGTAGGTCGACGCCGACGGTTGCCAATTCCTCCGGCCCCAGCCGGAACCTCACCGTTTCGCGTTGCCCCGGCGCAAGATGGATGCGTTGCATGCCCCGCAGCATCCGACCATTCACCGGAACGGAGGCGATGGGCTGGCGGACCCAGCACAGCACCACCTCGTCGCCGGGCCGGTCTCCCGTGTTCTCAACTGTCAGGGCCGCCTCCACACTGTCAGCCGGACCGATCGTCGCGCAGGAAAGGCACAGGTCGCGATAGGCAAATGTCGTATAGGAAAGACCGTGCCCGAACGGGAACAGCACCTTGTCCTGCAAATCAACGTACCTTCTGCCCAGGGCCTCGGAATCCAGACTGAGCGGCAGGACGCAGGGATGCGCGGGCAGCGTGACCGGCAAACGGCC
>JBAXKQ010000442.1:0-1697 GCA_037135275.1 bacterium | reverse complement strand
TCGAGCGCCTGGCGCGTGATCGCGAGCCGCTCGACAGGTTTGTCGCGTCCATGCAGGATGAGCTGAGCCGGCTGGATCGGCTCTACGAATCGCATTTGTGCCGCATCGCACGCAGCACGCCGACTAATGACAACATCAAGATCCAAATGGCCTGCGGTTGGCTGGTGGGGTTGCGGCAGGTGTCGGTGTTGCGGACGCAGCCCGGTCCGGAGTCGGCAGCTCTGCACGTAACGATCAATGCTGACGACTCTGGCGGCGGCGTGAACCCGCGACCGACGTTCCTGGGGATGGCGCGTACGGCCGGCTTGCCGGTGCCGGTGGTCGTGTTGCCGGACGAGGTCCGCCAATCCGAGGTGCATGAATCCGGCTGGCTGGATCAGCCCGGCAGCCATCCGCTCTTCTGGTACCGCCGGTCCGAGGAGCTTTGCATCGTGCTGACCGTGGGGCGCGAGACCGTGGGGGACTGCATGAATCGGTGGATGGGCGCCTGGGTGTCGCAGCACTTTGTGCCTGTTGAGGCGCGGGCTGGCGGCGACCGGATCATGGGGCCGCGCCAATCCCGCCTGGCCTCTTCCGGCATCGGCACGCAGAACCTGAGCCGGCTGCCGGATTATGTGCTGCCGATGAATGATCGCTTCGGCTCCTGGCAACTGCTCTCCTGGGACGGGTTCCAGAATCGCGAGAGTCGTCATGTCCCGACGCTGGTTGGGTCTGCGGCTCTGGCGCTGGGCGTGGCGCTGCTGGGGATCGGCATCTTCGTGCAACAGCGCCGCGTGGCGAAGCTCGCCGAACAGCGCGTGTCGTTCATCAACCGCGTTTCGCATGAGCTGCGCGCGCCGCTGACGAATATTCTCCTGAACGTGGACCTGGCGGCCGACGACCTAACGGAAGAGGAGGGGGAATCTGGCCGGCGGCTGGCCATGGTGCAGGAGGAGGGGCGCCGGTTGAGTCGGCTGATTGAGAATGTGCTGACGTTCTCGCGACAGGAACAGGGGCGGCTGACCATGCACCCCGGCCCGTGTGTCCCGGCGGAGATCATCCGCGACGTGGTCGAGCCGTTCTCGGCCGCGCTGGCGCGGCGCAACATTCGCGTGGAGATTGAAGGCGGCGTGACGGATTCCTGCATCTTCGATCCCGACGCCTTTGCGCAGATTCTCACGAACTTGGTTTCAAACGTGGAGAAGTATGCAGCGGAAGGCGGCTATCTGGGCATCCGGTCGCAACTCGCTGAAGGGCGTTTGATCGTCACGGTATCGGACCGCGGAAGCGGCATTCCAGCGGGCGAGACGGAAAAGATCTTTCGTTCCTTCTACCGGTTGCGCAATGAAGTCAAGGAAGGCGCCACCGGGACCGGGTTAGGGTTGTCCATTGCTCGCGACCTAGCCCTGCGCATGGGCGGCGAATTGTGCTGGCGGCCGTCGGACATTGGCGCAGTGTTTGAGCTGTGGATTCCCATCGGTCACCCTGCGGAGGCGACGACATGATCAACGTACTGGTTGCGGATGACGATCCGGTTACGCTGGAGGCCCTGGTGGCGTGCCTGAAGTCCGAGGGGTATCAGGCCCTTCAGGCTCGCGACGGCGCCGAGGCGCTGAAGCAGTGGAAAGCGCACAAGCCGGACCTGTGCTGTCTGGACATCATGATGCCGAAGGTTGACGGCTATGAGGTCTGCCGGCAGATCCGGGCGGAGAACAAGA
>JBAXKQ010000441.1:0-1698 GCA_037135275.1 bacterium | reverse complement strand
CCTGTGATTGCCAAGTCCGCCGGTCTTACCACTGTCAACCTGACAACCGCCTACACCAACGTTGCCACGGCTGCCCTGTTCAAGGATGGCTGGAACGATGCCGCGATTGTCTGGAGCGATTCCGCTGGACAGAACCGCAGTAACGCCTGGAGATTCAGCGTGCTGCCACACGCACCGCTGCCCGGAAATCTCTGGTCGGCAACCGGCACGGCAAGCAATCAGGGTATCCGTGTGAAGGTCTTTCAGGCTGACAACAGCAAGATCTTCAACGGCTGGAAGAACACCTACCAGATGGCCAACCAGGCCCTTGAAGGCTTCTACTCCACCAATGCCGCGGATATCAGTCTGCAGACGAACAACGGTTATTGCTGGCTGACCGGGGACATCAACTATGTTGATTTTGCCCAGACCAGCGGTGGCACCGCCGCCACGGCCGGCAATTTCAGCTACAACCAAACCGTGCCCGGCCTGCCTGGCATCGGTATGACCATGGACAACGATGCGGCTGAGTTCAAGGCCTACGTCGAATTCCCGGCGCCCGGTGTCTATTACATGGGTGTGAGCAGTGATGACGGCTTCCGTGTGACCTGTGCGGAGTCTCAGACCCGCAAGAGCATGCTCTCTGTCGTTGCTCCCGCCAACATTGCCGGGGATCTTCCGGCCATGTTCACCTGGAACGGCCAGGATGGCGCCGGCTTCGGTGGTCCGCTCCCCACAACGTCGATTGTGAGCCAGGCCATTGTTGCTGATCCGCTGATCGCCGACACCGCCCTGAAGAATGCCAGCGTGGTTGCCGGTAAGATCGTTCTCATTCAGCGCGGAACCGTCACCTTTGTTGCCAAAGCCCTTGCGGCCCAGGCAGCCGGTGCGGCTGCCGTGATCATCTGCAATAACGCTGCCAATGCAGCGTTTGAACCGGGCGTGATGGGCGGAGCTGATGGCAGCATCACCATTCCCTGCCTGTTTGTCTCCTATCAGATCGGCACAAACCTCATTGCCCACGCCACCACGGACGCCAGCAGCCCGCTGACGCTGAGCATTGGTGACGACGGCAGCTTTGTCTGCGGCGATGCCAACTACGGCAAGGGTGCCTCGGACATCATCTTCCCGGTGACCGTTCCGAAGGCGGGTGTCTATCCCTTCCGCCTGGTCTGGGAAAATGGCGGCGGCGATGCGAACTGTGAATGGTTCCTTCTGGACCTCGCCACCGGCTACAAGACCCTGCTCAACGACCCGTCCGGCTTCAGCCTGAAGGCCTACATCACCCGCACCGGATCGACCCCGACCCTCAGCCTCTCGACTGCGGGCGGAGTCTCGAGGATCACCTACACCGGCACCCTGCAGTCCGCCGCGACAGTGAATGGCACCTACCAGCCCGTTGCCGGTGCCTCAAGCCCCTACACGGTTCCGACAGGCGCCGCGCAGAGGATGTTCTATCGCAGCAGCAACTAAGCTCTGCTGAAATCAATTCGCACAGGGGGCCGGACCAACGTCCGGCCCCCTTTTTTCGATTCGGCGGTCAGGGGGAGGCGCCAGCCGAACAGCAAGGGTTTACGCCGCGAGGAAGTTCCACCGAGCCGTGATATACAATTTATCGGGACCTGAACCTGGAACCTCACCCCCCGGAGATTCGGCCTCAAGCCCGGACTCCGGGGTTTTGTATTTTCGTGGCAGCGGACGGTGTTCCGGTCTTTGGCG
>JBAXKQ010000440.1:0-1700 GCA_037135275.1 bacterium | reverse complement strand
TCCTAGCAGCTTGTCGGGCTTACACCGTCCGCCTTGGCTGACCCGCCTGTCCCGACAAGCTGCTACCGGGATTCCGCCCGGAGGGGCCGCGCCATACCGGGGCTCCAGGACTCTCCAGACGCCCTGGTGCACCCGAGCCAGGCGGGAGACCCGCGAACGGACCTCGTTTCCACGTTTTTCACACCGCCGCTGCCGCCGCAACCGCCATGCCGGCACGCGGTCGCAGCCGGAACAGACGCTTGAGATTGTAGGCCGTCGTCACCAGGGTCCACTCCAGGGAGACCCTGGCGCGACCTCGTAACAGGAAGCGACGGAACCCCATCACTTCCTTGATGATCCCGAAGACAGGTTCGACGGTCTGTTTCCGCAGTTTGTACAAGGCTCGGCCCAGTTCCGTGGCCAGGCGCCAGCGCATGATTTCAACCATCGGCGCGCCCGGCGCCGGGGGTGGCAGATCGGGGGGCGGGACCAGATCCTCCAAGGTGCGATGATGGTGCGTCCTGCCGACCGCAGCGTAGACGGTGGGGCCACCGTCTCGCTCCACCTCCTGCACCTGTGCTTCGCTGAAGAAGCCGCTGTCCGCCAGCACCTCCGTCACCTCGCGGACGGCCGGATCCACACGGGCCACGGTCGGCGCCAGTTCCTGTTTGTCGTTGGCGTGGTCCGTCACGCACGCGCCGAGAATCAGCATACTGCCTGCGGTGTCCACCACGGCCTGGGCATTGTAGGCCTGTTCAAAATGTTCGCCGTTTCCAGCCTTCATGATCCGGCTCTCGGGGTCCGTGAAGTTGTACTGGTCGCTCGGCTTCGGGGCGGCCGGCGGCGGCTGGGGCGGGCGGCCGGGCTTCTTGCCGGAAGCCTTCTTCTCTTCATGCGCGGCGAGCTTCGCTTCGTACTCGGCCTCCCGTTCGCGCTTCCTTTCCTCGAAGCGCTCCTCGATGACCTCGCGTGCCTCCCGCAACCGTCCGATCCGATCCTGCCGTCGCTTCAGTTCCGCCGGAATGTCCAACGCCGGACCGCGGTCCTCGAGGTCCGCTGCCTCGGCGCGTCCCATCAGTTCCTGCACTTCCTGCTCCAGCTCTGCGAGCATCTGCTGCGCTCGGCCATAGCTGACCGCCGCATGCTTGCTGGCGTTGGCCGGCATCTTCGTACCGTCCACGCTCACTCCGCCGCGCGGCTTGAGCACGCGCATTTCCCGCGCCATTCCCAGAACCCGTGTGAACAACTCCGAGAACGCTGCGGCATTCTCCCGCCGGAACGTGCAGATCGTGTCATGGTCCGGCCCCGGCCGGTTGCCGCAGAGGAAGCGCACCGCCACGTCGCTCTGCGCCGCCGCCTCAATCTCCCGGGACGCGAAGCGCCCGGTCAGGTAGCAGTAGATGAGCAGCGCCAGCATCATCGCCGGCGGGTACTGCTCGCTTCCCGTCCCCCGCACGTTCACCTTGAACACGTGCAGCGGCAGTTGCGACACCGCCTCCAGAACGAAATGCACCGGATGGTCTTCCGACACCCACTCCCGCAGGTCCACGGGCAGCAGCATCGGCGTCTCGCGATCGATGTTGACAAAGCGTGTGCTCATGACATTCTACCATAAACCGAAAGTCATCGCGCGCGGCCTCTCCGGGCGGAATCCATATAGCAGCCTGTCGTCTCACAGGTGTTATGCCTCGACGGCGGCTAAGTCCGACAGGCTGCTAGCC
>JBAXKQ010000439.1:0-1701 GCA_037135275.1 bacterium | reverse complement strand
TTGGAAGTGGCGGATGTGTTCCGCCACTTCGGCGCTGCCTGGCGTGCCAACCATGCCGGGCAGCTCAGCCGCGATCATCTCCGGGTGATGGGCGCAATCGAAACCTGCCGGACCGCCGCTCTCGGCGGCCATGCCGAGGCGTGCGGCGACTGCGGCCATCTGCACATCTCGTACAACTCCTGCCGGAATCGCCACTGCCCGAAGTGCCAGGGACTGGAACGCGCTGAATGGCTCGCCGACCGTCAGGCTGAACTGCTGCCGGTCCCATACTTCCATGTCGTATTCACGCTGCCGCCAGCCGTTGCTGAAATCGCCTTCCAGAACAAATCGGTCGTCTACGACATCCTGTTCCGAGCCACGTCGGAGACGCTGCAAACTATCGCGGTCGACCCGAAGCATCTCGGCGCGAACATTGGCTTCTTCGCTGTCCTCCATACGTGGGGGCAAGCTATCCTGCACCACCCTCACCTGCATTGTATAGTGCCAGGCGGGGGATTCTCTCTGGATAATCAGAGCTGGATCGCCTGCCGTCCAGGCTTCTTTTTGCCGGTGCGTGTGTTGTCCAGCACCTTTCGCCGGCTGTTTCTGAAACAGCTCGATGCCGCATTCGACCAAGGACGGCTCCGCTTCCACAACGACTTGGCCGGGCTGCACGATCGAGCCGAATTCACCCGTCACCTGGCGCCGGCGCGTGACAACGACTGGGTGGTTTACGCTAAGCCACCATTCGGTGGACCGGAGCAGGTGCTGGCGTATCTCGGCCGGTATACCCATCGAGTCGCCATCGCCAACAGTCGGCTGGTCGCCATCGGCGAAGACTCCGTCAGCTTCACGTGGAAGGACTACCGCCACCACGACAAGACCAAGGTCATGACCCTCAGTGCCGACGAGTTCATCCGCCGGTTCATGCTCCACGTCATTCCCTCTGGCTTTCACCGCATCCGCCACTATGGCTTCCTCGCCAACGGCCAGCGTGCCACCAAAATCGCTCACGCGCGCCAGTTGCTTGCCGCCCCAACGCCCGACCCACCAAAGGCGCCAGCCGACTATCGTGAGCGGGTGCTCCAACTCACAGGCCGCGATCTCGACGAATGCCCCGAGTGCGGTGGCCGCATGGTCTGGAAGGGGGTGATCAAACCGTGCCGGCCGCATCGGCCAAATCATGTGCACCCACCGGACGACAGCTCATGATCCGATCCGACAGTCTCGCCCCGCATGACAGCCGCCTCGTGCTGGAAATTTCCGGCGACCCATCCGCACGGCCAAAGCATGAAAAACACCTGACAAGGTTGGCCAAAATCATCCAGCTTGGCAACGACTTTCGACACGACTTTCGGCAACATCCGAACTCGCGGCGCATGATTACAACTAAAGGCCAATGCAGAGCATGTAGATCGAGCCTCATCATTCATCGATCACAGCGGATGCCGGCTATCAAATCCCCATAGCGCTGCCCAGTCCCTTTGGCCCCAGCAACGTTCAATCAGGGTTTCCCGATACCCCGCGCATTGCGCTTGGGGCCGCCATTGCGTTTGTGGTGCGGGGTATCGGGAAACCCTCCAGATTATGCCGACCTCATTGGGGCTGTCGCCATGCCTACGCTCAGTTTTTCACTGCCGGTCGGCATAATCTTGAGGTCGGCATAATGCGAAAGGCAAACCTGCCAATCCACCTTGGCCCACCCCTGCTGCGAGCCGAGGC
>JBAXKQ010000438.1:0-1704 GCA_037135275.1 bacterium | reverse complement strand
GCCTTGCCGAGCGTCACCTTCTACGGAACGGGGAACAAGGGGGATGTAGTGGATGTCCTCGGCGCCGGACTGCGGGAGAAAGCCCGCCGCAACACCTCGCCTCCGGCGGTGATCTATACGGCGGAAAATCACAACCATGCCGCTGAAATCCTGGCGGCGGCCCTGGAAGTGGCCACGGGGATGAAGCCGGCCGCAGCCGGAGTACAGGTCCTGAATACCGTCATCGGCAAGATGAGCGGGGTGGTTACGGATGCCGGGCAGATCGAGGAACAGGCGCTGGTTCCGGTGACGCCGGACCTGGCGCGGGCCTTTCTGGTCGAGGCCTTCAACCGCATTCTGGTTTCACGGATTGATGTGCCCGGGTTCAAGCGGGGCCTCCGGGTGTTTGAGGAGAAGACTGACCTCCTGCCTTTCGAGGAGGCGAAGCTGTATGGACACAATGCCACCCACGCCCTGTTGGGATATCTGCTGCGGGAGGCCGGGGCCGGTTATATGTCCGAGGCGACCCAGAGTCCCGCCCTTCTCCAGTTGTCGCGCGAAGCTTTTCTCCAGGAGTCCGGGGCGGCGTTGTGCCGCAAGTTCGCGGGGGTGGATCCGCTCTTCACGAGTGCGGGGTTCAGGACCTATGTTGAGGACTTGATGGCGCGGATGATGAATCCGCATCTCTGGGATGCCGTGATCCGCATCACGCGGGATACGCGGCGCAAATTGGGCTGGGACGACCGGCTGGTCGGCACGATGCGGGTGGCCCTGAGCCAGGGGATCACGCCGGAGCGTTATGCCCGTGGCGCCGCGGCCGCCCTGCGCCAGCTTGCCGCCGAGGAGCATTCAAGCCCCGCGGTGTTGCTCGGTTCATTGTGGGCGGACTGCGAACCCCGCGCCGACCAGGCCGCGATCCGGAAACTGATCAGCGCGAACCTTTAGTTAGGCAGAAGAGGCGTGAAACGCATGTAGCCGCGCCTGATAAGGCGTGGATGAGCCACCACCGCAGCGGCGGCTACAGGGAGCATACTCACCTTGTGTGGCTGAAAGCTTGTCATTTCTTCATCAGGTCGGTTCTGCTATGCTTGGGGCAGTCTGAAGGAGGATCGGTCATGAATCAAAAAATTATGCTTGTTATGGTTTCCGGGTTGATCGGGTTGACGGGGAGTCTTGATCCGGCCCGGGGCCAGGGATGGATCTACCCGGAGAAGTCTACGGAGAGAGAGGTCCGCAACGACCGGTGGCGCGGGAATGATGACCGGCACTCGTACCGCGACGACCGGCGTTACGATAATGACGACCGGGGCCGGTCCAATTCCCGGTACCAGGCCAATGATCCGGATGCGATTGTGCGCCGCGCCTACCAGGATGTTCTCAACCGGGCGCCCGACCCGGCGGGATTGCGGGTATACCGGAGCCATATTATCGACGACAACTGGAGTGAGCAGGACGTGCGCAACGCCTTGCGCAAAAGTCCCGAGCGCGAGGGGCGAACACCGGCTGCGGCCGATGCCATGATCCGCCGGGCCTATCAGGATATCCTGGGGCGGGATCCGGATGCCGCAGGTCTGGCCACCTACCGGGCCAAATTCCTGAGCGAGGGGTGGTCGGAGCGGGATGTGAGGTCGAACCTCAAGAACAGCCCGGAATACCGCAAGCGAAGCGAGCGGAAATAAGCGGCGGGAGTTTCCGGACGGCTAGAAAGCCCTGCGCCGATCACCG
>JBAXKQ010000437.1:0-1708 GCA_037135275.1 bacterium | reverse complement strand
GTCCCGCTGACCCAAAAACGCCGTCATTCCGGCATGGATGCCGGAATCCAGAGCCTAAGGACGGTAACTTGCCGCTTGCACAAGTGCTTGATTCAGGTAAGTTGCCAGCCCCTAGGTTCACATCCTTGTGACTGGATTCCGGCAGTCCATGCCGGAATGACGGGCCTCTTACACTTGTGTATAACGGCGAACGTGGGAACGGGAGAAAAGCGGAGGAATACGGCGGAGTGCCGCCTATTCCGCCCGGCACCGTGGCAGAGAGGCAATGTCCGGGCTACCCCGGCGCTGGCGCATCCGGCAATGGCGTGCCGGATACTTCTGGGTCGCGCGGACTGCGCACACCCCCCGCCCAGTCTGTGCGCGTGGAGATTCGACAGGTGTTCTTGCCCGCCGACTTGGCCTCGTACAAAGCCAAGTCCGCGCTCATTATCAGCGTGTCCGCGTCCCCGCCATGGAGGGGATAGATGCTGACACCCGCACTGGTGGTGATGTTAACCGTATGGCCGTCAATGGCATAGGGTTGCGACACCGCCGCGATCACTTTCAACGCCACATTGGCCGCAGCGTCGGCATCGTCGATCTCCGGCAGCGCGATGATGAATTCGTCACCGCCCAGGCGCGCCAACGTATCCCCTTTGCGCACCGTGGCCTCCAGGCGGCCGGCGACCATTTTCAGCAGGATGTCCCCAGTGCCGTGTCCCAACGTGTCGTTGATCTGCTTGAATCCGTCCAGATCAAGATACACCACCGCCATGGCCATCTTCTTCCTTTGCGCATGGGCGATGGCCATCGACATTCTCTCGGCGAAAAGCCGTCTGTTGGCAAGCCCCGTCAGCGGGTCGTTCCACGCCAGCGATTCCAGCAACTTGCCGTATTCGCGGACCGCTTGGTGCAACAGGCGGACTTCCAGCATGTTGTGAACCCGCATCAACACCTCGGCCAAATCGAATGGCTTGCTGATGAAATCCTTCGCGCCGCCCTGCAGCGCGCGCAGTTTGTGACCCGGTTGCGCGGTGATGACCAGCACCGGGAGGTAGTCGTCCGGGTCAATTGCCTTCAGCCCCTCCATCACTTGGAACCCGTCCATGACGGGCATCTGAAGATCAAGCAGAATCAAGTCGTAGCGATTCTTCAGGTGGAGATCGCAGACTTTGCAGGGATCCATCGTAGATGAGATGGAATCATAGCCGGCGCCACGCAGCAGCCGATCCAGAAGCTGAACATTAGCTTCCAGATCGTCCACAATAAGAATGTTGCCGTGAAGAATGTCAGATGAACTAATCATAAGAATGACAATGCCTTATTCGCTTGTTTCAGGTTTTTTCCCTACAAGTTCAAATGCCAGATTCAGCGCCTCCATGAGCTCATTGACCTTGATCGGTTTGGTGATGTAGCGGAAGAATCCTGCCTCCAAGCCCCTCTCGATGTCAGACGCCATTGCATTGGCCGTGATGTCAACAATGGGGATGTGTGCTGTGGCGGGGTCCGAGCGCAGGATTTTCAGGGCTTCGAAGCCGTTGATGTCAGGAAGATTGATATCCATCAGGATCACATCCGGCAGGGAAACGCTAGCAATTTTGATGCCGCCATTCCCGGTCACAGCGGTCATCAGTCGAATGTCGGAGTGGCGGGCAATGATCTGCTCGACCAGCTTCAGGTTCGCCGGGTTGTCCTCCACATAGAGCAGGGTATGCATCTGCGCCCCGCG
>JBAXKQ010000436.1:0-1709 GCA_037135275.1 bacterium | reverse complement strand
CGGGATCGTACTGGTAGTGGACGGGCGAGGCGGGGCAGGCCATGTTGTAGATTTGGTCTACCTCCACATAGAGTGGGAACGTGACATCGTGTCGCATCAGTTCGAAGAATGGGTTTTGAAGCAGGTGCGAAATGTTTGCTTTTGAGCCGGTAAAATAGTTGTCGGCGCAGATGACCTCATGTCCCTGCGCGAGAAGCTTCTCGCACAGATGGGATCCCAAAAAGCCTGCGCCTCCGGTCACCAGAATGCGTTTGGATGTCACGGTCTTCATGGTTGTCTCCCCGAGTTCCGGCTAGACGGTGGTGAGCCCCTCTCGAATGGCATACTTGGTGAGTCCGGCAATGCTGCTAATTTTCAGTTTTCCCATGATATGTTCCCGGTGAGTGGCAACGGTCTTCTCCGCCATGTCGAGTTTCGCGGCAATGTCCCGCGTCTCAAACCCGTCCGCAAATAATTTCAAAACCTCCCGTTCCCGATCGGACAGGGCGGTGAGGGGCACGGTGGCTGACTCCTCGGTTGGGCATACGCGCGGGGCGGGGGGGGTGACCCCGGGACTGAAATAGGATTTTCCTGCGGAGACCATCCTCACGGCGGTGATCAGGTCCTTGGCCTTGCAGTTCTTAAGGACATACCCCGACACTCCGGCGTTGAGCATGAGGGAGATGAACTGGTGGTGCTGCGCGACGGCGCGGTAATGGCTTACTACGTCAGAAAAGGCCTGGGGCCGACCCTTGTGCTCATTCCAGGCACGTACGACGACAAATCGCGGTTCCTGGCGCCGGGTTACGTGGACCAGCTCCGACCCGATCTCGGCCTTGTTGTCGTCGAGCACCGCGGGCAGGGCGCGAGCTGGCCGCCACCGCCGCGGGATAAGTGCAGCGTAGAGGAGTATGCGAATGATGTGCTCGCGGTCGTCGATCAGCTGAAGCCCTCCTTTTGGTATGTCAGTGGGCATAGTTTGGGCGGCATGCTCGCGATCGAGATCGCCAAGGCCCTGCACCGGCCCGACGTGAAGGAGAAGCTCGCCACGCTGGGCCTGGACACTTACGGCACGACCCCCGAGGAATTCGCGGCTTTCATGAAGAGCGAATCGGACCGGTTCGCGGATGCCATCCGGTTCTCGGGCACGAAGATCGAGTAAGCCGTCAGGGTGACCAGGTGTGCGTCGCCGGGGCGAGCAATTCCTCCGGCGCGCACATCCTCGAAGCGATGCCCTGCTCGGTCGAGTATCTGGCAAGGGCCTCGAGCGCGGCCCGGTTGCGCCGCAGGCCGTAGGGCCAATAGTCCTCCCCCAGCGCAGCCACGGCGCGCGCGTAGTCGTATTCCAGCCAGGGCAAACTCACTGGCAGCGCATCGTGCGCACGGAGTTCTTCGAGGGCCAGCCGGCGTGCCTGCTCGAACGCATTGCATACCGCCAGGCACAGCGTGGCGTCGGCGGCCAGTTCGCGGCGGATCCCCAGGATGTGCATGATCGGGAAGATCCCGGTTCGCGCGTAGGAAGCCTGCTCCACCCGCGCAGGGTCTGCGAACAGGCGGACGATGCGACGGTCGCCTTCGACGAACGGCTTTGGGGGCCGGTGCGCAATGAGGGCGTCGACTTTTCCTTCCAGCAGGAGGTCTGCCAGCGTCGTGCCGTCTGCAACCATCTCCAGCTCGATGCCCGGCGGCCGGACCCGGATCAGGGGTTTCGCATCGCCCGCGTCGAGCGG
>JBAXKQ010000435.1:0-1711 GCA_037135275.1 bacterium | reverse complement strand
GTACGGGCCAGCCAACGCGCCGACGTGCAGAGTTTTTATTTTCTGGCTGACTACCATGCACTGATCAAGGTGGAAGACCCCGCCCGCATCCAGCGCTCCACGCTGGAAATTGCCGCCAGTTGGCTGGCCTGTGGGCTCAACCCAGAACGCGTCACCTTCTACCGCCAGTCAGACATCCCCGAGATCCCCGAGCTGACCTGGTTTTTGACCTGCGTGCTGGGCAAGGGTGTGCTCAACCGCGCTCACGCCTACAAGGCGTCTGTCGACAAAAACACCGCCGCCGGCATTGACCCGGACGCTGACGTGAGCGCCGGCCTCTTCATGTACCCGGTGCTGATGGGCGCTGATATTCTGATGTTCAACGCCCACAAGGTGCCGGTGGGACGCGACCAAATTCAGCACATCGAAATGGCCCGCGACATGGCCAACAGCTTCAACCACCGCTATGGCGAGCACTTTGTGCCGCCCGAGGCCGAAATTGAAGAATCGGTAGCCACCCTGCCCGGGCTTGATGGCCGCAAGATGAGCAAGAGCTACGACAACACCATTCCGTTGTTTGCGCCACGGGCCCAGCTGCAAAAGCTGATTGGTGGCATCGTGACCGACTCGCGCGCGCCGGGGGAGCCCAAAGCCGTGGAAGGCTCGGCCCTGTTCCAGATCTACCAGGCCTTTGCCACGCCCGCTGAGACCGACGGCCTGCGCCAAGCCTACGCCGACGCCGGGCGGCCCGAGGCGTGGCGGCTCGATCGGCACAACGTCGGGCACGTCGAGACCGCCGAGGACCGCGTGGAACATCTCCAGCGGCTACGCGACCTGCAGGACGAGACAAAGGGGTTCACCGCGTTCATCTGCTGGACGTTCCAAGAGGAAAACACCCGACTCCGCGTGGAACCCGCTGGCGCTCATGCCTACCTCCGCACGCAGGCCCTCGCGCGTATCTTCCTCGACAACTTCGACAACGTGCAGTCGTCCTGGGTCACCCAGGGTCCCAAGATCGGGCAGGTGGCCCTCCAGCACGGGGCGAACGACCTCGGCTCCATCATGCTGGAGGAGAATGTCGTCTCCTCCGCGGGCACCCGCTACCGGATGACGGTCCCCGAGATGCGGCAACTGATCTCCGAGTTGGGCTACGAACCGCGTCAGCGCGACAACGAGTACCGCCTCATGAACTTACCGGCCTGATATTCCCTTTCCCGCGATCCGCGACTCTTCGTGCGTCGGCATGTGCGTCTGGTGACGCACGGTCACCTCCGTCACCTGCGGGTAAGCCTCCTTGAGACGCTCGTTGACCGCGTTCTCGATTTCGAAAGTCCGCTGTGCCGTGAGTTTCGGGGAGACCACGATGTGGAGGTCCACGTGAATGTTGGTCGGCGTCCCGTGGGAACGGACCATGTGGCAGTTGCGTACCCCCTCGATCTTCTCGACGAGTCGCTGGATGGGAATCGGGTCGAGGCGGCGCGCATCGCTCAGCGTCATGGCCGAATCACGGACAATTCCGTAGGCGGCCCAAAGGATCAGCCCCGTGATTAGGACGGCGGCGGCGGTATCCATCCAGTACCATTCAAAAAGGGCGGCCCCCATCGCCACGAGGGCCAGCCCGCTGGCAAACACGTCGGATTTTGTATGCTCGGCATCGGCGAGGAGGAGCGGGCTCTGGAGCTTCCGTCCCCAGTGGCGCTCGTAGAGGGTGATCGAGATGTTCACGGCAATG
>JBAXKQ010000434.1:0-1711 GCA_037135275.1 bacterium | reverse complement strand
GTGAAGAGCGGAGAAACGCCAGGCGATCAGGCCACGGCAAAGCTGATGAAGGTGAAGGCCGTTGGGATCGAGACGGCCAGCGTGTTAGGGTACGAGTTCTTCGGGTATCGGAAGTTCAAAAACCGGCGGCAGGTAGGAGCTCTAGCGGGCCTGACGGGCACCCCTTATGAAAGTGGGACTATGAAGCGCGAGCTGGGAATCAGCAAAGCTGGGAATCCCCGCGTAAGACACAAGATGACGGAGACAAGCTGGTTGTGGATCAGATTTCAGCCTAACAGTGATCTGACGAAATGGTACATCGCAAACTATGGGCCCGGCTGTCGACGGAACCGCAAAGCGGGGATAGTGGCCCTGGCGAGGAAGTTGTTGGTGGCGCTGTGGAAATACATAGAATTTGATGAAGTTCCCGCAGGAGCTGTGTTGAAGGCGGCGTAAGAAAGGGGTGTGATTTCGACAGGTTTTAGGGTTGTACGGGAACCGGGTCCGCCCTTGGGCTGAAATAGCTCGTATTGGAGATGGGTCTCCCGTTTTATTCGGTTTCGTGCGCTGAAAAGCGAATACAGCATGTGGTGCACCGGTTCGTCCGGACACGTATAGAAGGCGGTCCCACGCGTGATGCCTGGGCAGCAATAAACCGAGCGACCTGAAAGACTTGAAGAAAAACCTTAACCCCGGAAAATTAGTATGAAGTGGTTAGCCGAGGCAACGCGCGGATAAACGTGGTGATTTATGCAACCCTCACTGCCGCGCTCTATCCCTAAGTCGGGATGAAGAGGCTTCGAAGGTAAAACCAATAGGACTTTGAGTAGAAGATTAAGAAAAGAGGCGGGACTTGAGTCGAACCACTTGACAGCCATCATAGAAGGGCGGATGTCCCCAGCCGCCGCAGTAACCAGGGAGGCGCCTCGGCGGTCGAGACGCCCGCCCTCCAGGGGAAAACACAGCCCGAAGGACTATGGAGATGCCATGATGGCTTGCGAGGTGGTGTAATATAACGGCTCAATCCAATAACAACAAAGAAAGGAGCAGTTATGAGTACACCAGTCGCAAGCCAGAACGCAGTATTATTGATGTCGATGGAACTTAGCAACACGGAATTTCGGTTAAGGTTCAGCAACCAGCAGAAGGAGCGGGAAGTGACCGTACCCGCGCGTGACGTGGAGAAACTTCGCCACGCGATTCAGGTTGCAAAGGAAAAGCTGAAGATGGAGGCTGGCTGCCGGGTAGTCTCGTGCTACGAGGCGGGACGGGACGGGTTCTGGTTGCATCGATGCTTGGAGCAGATGGGGGTGGAGAACCTGGTGGTGGACTCGGCCAGTATTGAAGTGAACCGACGGAAACGCAGAGCCAAGACCGATCGACTGGACGCGAAGAAGTTGCTCGGGATGTTGATTCGGCATGTGTTTGGCAACGAAAAAGGCATGTGGCAAATCGTAAGGGTGCCGACAGAGGCGCAAGAAGACGAACGCCGACGGCATCGCGAGCATCAACGGCTGAAGAAGGAACGTACAGCTCATCTGGCGAGGATCCGATCACTCTTAACGCTTCATGGAATTGCGCTCAATCGGGTGAATCCGGATGTGGAGATATACCGGAATTGGGACAAGCGCCCGCTTCCGAATGCTGCGAAGGCGGAGTTGAAGCGTGAGTTTGAACGACTGGATCTTACTGACCGGCAGATTCGCGAACTGGGCAAAGACCGAGTTCAGAG
>JBAXKQ010000433.1:0-1711 GCA_037135275.1 bacterium | reverse complement strand
GCCCGCTGTAGTCGAGAATGTCGGCCATATCGAGCGTATAGAACGTGTAGTAGCGCGAAGCCTTCACCAGGCGCTTGGCGCGAGCAAGCCCACTGGCGCCGCGCTTCACCTGCAGATGGTCCGCATCCGCGCCGTACTGCACGGGCGCATCGCTTTGCAGCGCCGCCAGCACGCCGGAAACCCAGAGGCCCTCCCACGTGCTGCCGGTGTAGCCCGTCTCGATCGTGCCGAACCCGCAGGCGTAATTCGTGGGCGCCGGCCGGGCGGCAAGCAGGTCCGCCAGAAAGTTCAATTCGCGGACGGAATTCTGGATCGTATTCGCGGCGAAGTTCCCGCGCCGCATGGCCTCGAACATGCCGGGCCAGACCGAGGTGGTCATTCGACAACCGACGCCGAGTCGGGGCGTGGCGCCCAGTGCCTGCGGCCGGTTGTGAGGACGCAGCACCCGACAGTAACGGTCCACTACCGCCGCGTCAGTGGGGTAGGCCGCTACGCGCAAGCCATTCTTCAGTGTCATCTCGCCCAACGGTTCGCCGAGCACCGCACCGCCGCGGCCCAACTCAACGAAAACCTGCTGGCCATCGGGTAAGCCGGCCAGCAGAAACGTCGCCGCGCCCCGCCGAACCGCAGATCCGCCGTACGCCGTCACACCCTCGCCAACCGCGCCGGCCTCGCGCGCCGCCGTCCAGCGTTCACCCGTCCGTTTCACAGCGCGCCAAGCCGCGGCACGATCCCACGTAGCCGTGTCGAGCACGGCCGGATTGCGCGAGGGGTCGAATAGGTTTGTTGCCTTCGTCGTCATCACTTGTGTTTCTTCCCTTCAGCGCCGGCGCGATAGAACACCGCCCCACTCTCCGGCGCATTCTCCATTGTCACGCGTACCCCGCGTTCGCCGAGCTCCTTGCCGGTCTGCCTCCACGTCTTGCCGGTATCGGCATCCTGCAACTCGTATTCCACGGCCGGGTCCAACCCCTGGAGCCGGAAATCGCCGCTCACCGCCCACGCCTCCGGACGGCGGAATGCGAGGAGCATGCCTTCCCTGAGGTCCGGGCGATCCATCTGAAAGGCACACCAGTCCCGGGGCGATGTGGTGCAATGGGTCAAAGGATAGAAATCCCCGCTTAAGTACGGCCGCACCCTGCGATCGTCCTCCAGCATCTTGCGATGCCATTCCACGGGATAGTCCTTGGCCGGAGCGAGCGTCGCCTCGCCGTAGCCGCAGCAATGGAACAGACTGAACGGCATTCCGCCGCACCAGGCGCTTCTGTGGTTGTACGTGTTGCCCGGCCTTGCCGGGGTGAAACCTCCGACCAGCGGCACCCAATGCGAAAGACCGTGGGTTCCGACCTGGAACCCTATTGGGTCCGCATGCGGAGAGCAGTTGTAGTCGGTCCGGTGCAGCACGAGGCTGCGGCCGATGGTCTCCAGGTCAATGCGGGTTCCGCCGCCGCCGCAGTTGTCGATCACCATACTCGGATGGCGCTGCCGCAGTTCGTCCCAGAAGGTGTAGTACCCCTCCACGGCGCGGATTTCGCCGATGCCCTGCCGATCGGCAGGGTCCCGGTCCGGGGGTGGCAGCGGCAGCCCGCCATCATCACGAAAGTGGTCCACGCCGTGCTCGGCAATGAGTTGCGACAGGTATTCGACGAGGAATTTCCGGGCTGCCGGAATGCCGATGTTGATGGTGCAGATGTTGACGGGTTTCTTGTTC
>JBAXKQ010000432.1:0-1720 GCA_037135275.1 bacterium | reverse complement strand
CGCCGGCGAGTGCCGGCCCAACCGCATGTTGGATCTACTCCAGCGCCTGAAGGGCCGGACGCAATCACTCCTGTTGCTCACCGCCACCCCCATGCAGGTGCACCCGGTTGAAGTCTGGGATCTGCTTGACCTGCTGGGATTACCCCAGGAGTGGAACGAAACCAACTTCCTCCGTTTCTGCGAGGTGGCCGAGAAACCGGCATCCTCGCCCGAGGAGATCGAATTCCTTGCGACCCTGTTCCGGGCCTCGGAACAACAGTATGGAGCTGCTTCTGAACTGGACGGCCGCCGTGCTGGCGCCACAAGTGGCCTACAATCTAAGCGCATCATGGCTGCATTACGTGATCCGTCGGTCATCCCCAGGCGTCAGATGGACAACACGGCCCGTGCCATTGCTTTACGGCTGATCCGTTCACGATCCCCAATCGGACGGCTCATCTCCCGGCACACCCGCGACTTGCTGCGCCGCTACCATGAGGCCGGCAAGTTGGCCACCCCTATAGCTAGCCGCGAAGTCGAAGACCGGTTCGTGCCGCTCTCGCCAGAAGAGGCCAGCATCTATGAGGCTGTCGAAAACTACATCAGCACCACTTACAACCAGGCATCCGCCAAGGAGAAGAACGCGGTCGGGTTCGTGATGACTATCTACCGGCGGCGGCTCGCCAGTAGTTTTCATGCGCTGCGCCATACCCTTGAGGACCATCTGAATGCCATGTCAACCGGACAGGCCCCGCGAAATAGTACAATCGACGAAGATGATGATGAAGGGGTTGGAAGCACCAACGCGGATGGCGATGCGTTGTCGACCGAAGAGCGGACGGCGATGGAACGTCAGTCGCTGGCCCAGGAGGAGAAGAGCGATATTGCAGGTTTGCTCGACAGAATTCGCTGCCTTCCACCCGACACCAAGTCCAATCGCCTACAAGATGAATTAGCCTCTCTGCGCGCCGAAGGCTATACCCAGGCCATGGTCTTTACCCAGTATACCGACACCATGGATTTTCTCCGGGATACCCTGGTCACACCGTCGAACATTAGGATTATGTGCTACTCCGGACGTGGCGGGGAAGTCTGTGACGCCGACGGTCGGTGGCGCACAATTTCCCGCGAAGAGGCCAAGCGGATCTTTCGGGACGGCAAGGCCGACATTCTTCTGTGCACCGACGCCGCCGCCGAAGGCTTGAACTTCCAGTTTTGCGGTGCCATCGTGAACTACGACATGCCCTGGAACCCGATGCGGGTGGAGCAGCGCATCGGGCGTATTGATCGCCTGGGACAGAAGCACGTCAAGATCCGGATCATCAACCTGCACTACGAAGGTACTGTGGAAGCCGATGTCTACATGGCCCTCCGTCGTCGCATCAACCTTTTCCAGAGCGTTGTTGGACGATTGCAGCCTATTCTGGCGCGCATGCCATCCCTGATCGCCGGACAGTTGCTGAAACGTCATGGCACAGATCCCGACGCTCGCGCCGCATTGGTTGGGGATCTGGAACGGGATGCCGAAACCGCCAAAAACGAAGGGCTGGACCTCGACGCCATCATTGATGCCGATCTGGAAGAACCCAAGCGTCCACGAGCCCGGCTCACCCTGCAGGATCTCGATCTGGTTCTCAACTGCCCGGAAGCACTCCCGCCCGGCCTCGCACTACGGAAGCTTCAGTCCGGTGAGTATGCCTGCCAGGCCCCAGGCCAAGGCGCGCCTGTCCGTATTACGACG
>JBAXKQ010000431.1:0-1722 GCA_037135275.1 bacterium | reverse complement strand
ATGTAGTCCTGGTCTTCCGTTGAGAGCTGCTTGATTACGATGGACTTCCTCACACCGTCGGCACCCGCAAGCACCGCCTTGCCGCCACGCGTCTCCAGCAGCCGAGCCTCCATCGTTGCACCCTTGGTCGCTGTCCAGGTGCGAATCTCCCTGTCCTCGGCCATGGCCACCTCACCAGCCTTGGACTTCGATCCATCCTTCTTGGCCGCACCCCGTCTCTGCTTGAACAGCCAGTCAATGTTCTCCTTGTTGCGATAGGTCTGTTCCCATATGAAATGATTGCCCCCCGGATACACGTGGTACGCCACGTCGGCACCGGCTTCCTTGAGCGCGGCATACATGGCTTGTGAACCAGCCTCCGGAACAATGTTATCCGCATCACCATGGAAGATGCGGAACTTGATCTTCGATATCTTCTTCGCCTTGGATGCGTCAAATCCGCCGCAACACGATATTCCGGCGGCAAACAACTCTGGTTTGCGGCAAGCCAGGTCCCACATGCCCATGGAGCCCATGGATGTGCCCGCGATATACACCCGGTCCTTGTCCACGGCGTTGTTCTCAATGAGCCACTCAATGCATTCAATGACAGCATTGTTCAGCACATCCGGGTCGTTTTCCTTCATGCTGTACGGGGCCGGCGCCCATGGAACTCCCGACCAGATCTGGGACGCCTGCGGCATGAAGAAATAGCAGTCTTCCGTCATGGTTTCGACGAACTGGCCTGCGCCATCCCCCATCCTGCCCGTCTTGCGTTCACTGCCCATCCCGCCCGCGCCGTGGAGGAACACCACGAGCGGATACCGCTTGCCGCCTGCTGCGGGCTTCTTCGAAGCGACTGGCTTCTTCTTGGCGTCGGCAGGAGCCCCTGATTCGCCGCGCAGCGCCTTGGGCTCAACGAGCGCGTATAGGAGCGTATGTTTCTTGGCCTTGAACGTGCCTGTGTCGGCAGAACCGAGCAGATCAGTACTCTCCGCATGGGCCACAGCCGCACCCAACCCCAACGCCAGATACAACAGCACAAATGCGTTCTTTCTCACAATCCGTGCCCCTCCTTTTAGAATACGGTCTGCAACGACCAACAAATCCGGCCAGCCACCGCAGCTCAATGATCCAGCCCGCATTCACCCGCTGCACCGTCGCTGGACCGCGGGCACCCTCCTGAATGGCGTGCGATGGGACGTACAAGAGTGCCAAAACCGTCACGATATGGCAAGATTCAAGGATTCGCCGGCATCGCGGCGAATTGACTCAACTGAAGAGACACCCGAGGCGGGAGTGTTTCTCTACCGCCTCCAATTTTACCATCAATAATCAGTGTACCTTTGGGGCTACAATCAAAAGCCGTCGACTTTGCCTGGGCGCAAAAACCAGATTCATTCTTGAATTCCCCCCCCAGCACTTTGACGGTTCTTCATAATGTGATAAACTGCCACTTCACAACCGCCTTCGCCTTCACAAAACACCATACATTCGAAACAGTCCTCCTCGGTCTTGCACGCGTCCTGACACTTGGGATTTCTCCTCACCTTGAGCCCTATCGGATCTATCGCCCCGACAGGCTCATTCTTCACACTGGCAAAGAGATTTAGTCCACCTCTCTCCCCAATCGGGTCTCTAGAGAGCCATTTCCCGACGCTCGGGCTGTAAGATCTTAGACCACGTTGTTGCAACCGCGGAGCCCGATATGCGTTTTTGAGGGGTCGTGAAAATCGCCGGGTA
>JBAXKQ010000430.1:0-1722 GCA_037135275.1 bacterium | reverse complement strand
ACAACTTCCAGTTCGTTACCCGCCTCTTGGCGCGCGGACTCTCTTGCCGTTGTGCGGCGTTGATTTTGTGCGGCATGGAGACGGACCTCGGCGGCTGATCAAGGACAACTCTTACCCCCAGTCTGGCCATACATGCAACACGCTTCCCCGTGGCGCCAAAATTCCGCCAAAAAGGCTGGAAAAATGGCGAAGATGGGATATACTCCCGCTGGCACCGTGATATTGGCGGCGGATCGGTTGCCGGAAGCGGCCCGGCTTGGGTATGATATGGTATGACGATGCACCCTGATCCCCGCGTTGCGGGCTACCGTCCGCACAGGCACTTTGTCTGGGATCGGGTGCCTGTAGGGTGAAGAGGTCAGCCCGGCGAGGCATGGTGTGGAAAACGTCTCGTTTAGACACACAAGAGCCATAGCGGACGTTCCCCCGAGTGGCCGCTATCGGGGTTTCCACGCTTATGTCGGTTTTCTGTTCCGCTGCTACTCAGACCACAACTCAGCCTCCCTTGCCCTCGCCGGCTGGGGAAAGTAGTGCCATACGGCCACTCGGGCTAGGCCTAACTACCTAATTCAGCACATACTTGTAGGGCCATGTGGCGAAGTTGGATTAGGTCCCGGTTTCCAAAGGCCCCCGGTCTTTGGTGGGGTCCAGGAGTGAAACCCCTGGTGTTAGGCGGCCAGAAACAAGTAATCGGCGTAACCAAGGGTGGCGCGGCGGCGCGCGGCTTCGGCGACGGTCAATGCCTCGACCCCGCCGTCCGGCCGCAGTTCGAACAGGCGGTAGCCGAACCCATCAAACTCAGCGATCAGCTCCGCTGCCGAAAACCCGGCCCGGCTCAGTGCGCCGTCGTCAATCTCGACATAGAACGCCGGCCGGAAGCGGGTCAAGGCTTCGCGAGCACCGCGCAGCACCCGGATTTCAGCCCCCTGGACATCGATCTTGATTAGCGACACCGCCGGCCAGCCCCGTTCCGCCAACAAACCGTCAAGAGTATGGGCCGGCACCGGCACGCCGCTGTTACCAATCCGGTGATCGGCCGGATGATACGGGTTGAGCCGGAGGTGAAGCGTGCCGACCATCTCCGCCGCCACCCCCGGAATGATGTCGACCGCAGCGGTGAGCCCGGCCCGCGCCACCGTCCGGCCCAGCATGGCCAGGTTGAGCTCGTCCGGTTCGATCGCCAGCACCCGCCCGCCCGGCATTGCCCAACGAGCGAGGCGCGTGGTGAAGAAGCCAATGTTGGCGCCGACATCGATTACGGTCGAGCCGGGCCGGACATGGCGGGCCAAGCCTCCGATATCGGTTGCCTCGAAGCGGTCCTTGTAGAAGTTGTAGCAGGCCACATAAAGGCCCTGTCCAACCGCCGTTCTCAGAATGCCGGTGGCCAGCACCAAACGGTAAGCGGCTAGAATCGTGTCCTGAACCAGCTTTTTCATGAAAGGCTCATGCCGTCAGGGTTGGTGGCGGGCGTGGGCGGCTTCGGCGGCCAGGGGTGTTGCCCCTGTACCCCACCAAAGGCCGGGACCGTGTAAGCCAGCGGTGCGGAAATCGGATCGGTCGCCATGGAGGACATCGGATGCCATTGAGTGCGGCAATATAGCACCATGCGACTATGCTGCGAAGGTAATTAGGAGACGCCCAGAAATTATCGCTACATATTACGGGACCGAGGCTTGATCGTGTAATTCCATTCGGGGTGAAATTCGTGGCGTTCGATGTTAA
>JBAXKQ010000429.1:0-1728 GCA_037135275.1 bacterium | reverse complement strand
CCGTTCGTAGTATGACTTTTTCCTTCCCTGCCATGAACCGCTCGCAGACCCGTGCCGTACTGCTCGTCGCCCTCCTCGTCCTCTCGGCGTGTGCCGGGCTCAAGGACGCGCTGACGGCCCATGTCGATGTCGTCGCTCGCGCCGGCTCACAGGAACTCTCCGTCTCGCAGCTGGCCAAGCTGATGAGCGACGCGCAGGTCCCCGCCCGGAAGGACGTGGCCACCGCGATCGCCAATCTCTGGGTCAACTACCAGCTCGTCGGCATCGGCGGCTCCAAGGCAGACACCGCGGTTGACGCCGCCACGGTGGCCGACGCCATGTGGGCCCAGGTCGCGCAAATCAAGTCCAAGAAGTTCATGGAAGCGCTGGCCAAAAAGACGCCGACGGCCGATCCGTCGACCTTCCAAAAGCACTACGACGACGGCGACATGCTCGCCGCCCGTCACATCCTGCTCATGGCGCGTCAGGGCATCGCGTCGCCCGCGCAGCGCGACTCGGCCAAGAAGCTCGCCGAGAAGATCGCCAAGACGCTGACGGCCGCGAACTTCGCCGATATGGCCAAGAAGTACAGCGCCGACGGCTCCAAGGATCAGGGCGGCGCGCTCGGCGTCTTCCCGAAGGGTGCCATGGTCAAGCCGTTCGAAGCCGCCGTGCTCGCGCTCAAGCCGGGGCAGATCAGCCCGGTGGTGGAGTCGGAGTTCGGCTACCACATCATTCTGCGCCAGCCCTACGCCGAAGTCGCCGGCGAGTTCGCCGCGAAGTACGGCCAGACCTCGTCGCAGGCCGCGGAGAGCACCTTCGTGGCCGGTCTCGAGAGTGGCGCCAAGGTCGAAGTGAAGGGTGGTGCTGCAAAGATCGTGAAGTCGATTGGTGAAGATGTCGACGCGTATCGCGACGACAACACCGTGCTCGCCACCTCGAAGGTGGTGAACCTGACCGCCGCTCGGATGGCCAAGTGGATCGCCGCCTTCCCGCCGCAGGTTCGCATCCGCGAACAGATCGCGCAGGCGCCGGACTCGGCCATGCCGTACCTCGTCAAGAACATCATGCGCCAGGAGCTGCTGCTCCGCGCCGCCGACAGCGCCAAGCTCGGGCTCGACACGGCCGAAGTGAACGGCATGCAGCGTTCGTTCCACTCGGCTTATATGGCCGGCATGACGGCACTCAAGGTGTCGCCGGCCCAGTTGGCCGACAGCGCCAAGTCGTCGTCCGAGCGCTCCAGCTTGGCCGCCAGCCGCGCCAATGCGTTCCTGAGCGGTGTGTTGAGCCAGAAGGAACAGTTTGTCGAAGTGCCGGAACCAATCGTCCTCGCGCTACGTAAGAAGTATGAAGGGCGCGTGGTCCAGGCCGGCATCGAGCGCGCCGTGGCCGAAGTCGAGAAGGCAAAGGCGAAGGCGGATTCGGCCCGTAAGGCCGCAAGCCCGCAGTCGATCGTGCCAATGCCGGGCGAGATGCCGGCGGGCGCAGCTCCGGCAGCACCGGCAGCACCGGCAGCTCCGGCAGCTCCGGCAGCTCCGGCCGCACCGAAGAAGCCGTAACTCAGGAGTCCGTGGTAATGCGTCGTTCTTTCGCCATTCTGTTGTGCAGCGCCATCCCCGCCGTGGGGATGGCGCAGAAAGCGGCCGACCCGGCCCGCTCCGTTGCGGTCGACAAGGTCGTGGCCGTCGTCGGAACGCACCCGGTGCTCATGAGCGAAGTGCTCGACCGCATCGCGATGCTCCGCTCCCA
>JBAXKQ010000428.1:0-1736 GCA_037135275.1 bacterium | reverse complement strand
GGTCGCGTGCTGGGTATGTCCACGAACCGCATCCTGGACCGCAAGATCGATGCGCTCAATGACCGGACGAGGGGACGCGAATTGCCATCCGGCACGCTGTCGCTCCACCAGGCGTGGCTGATCGCGCTCCTGGGGCTGGTGATCTACCTCGGGGCCTGCGCCCTGCTGGGGTGGCGCATCCTGGCGCTTTCGCCCGTGCCGGCGTTCTTTCTGCTCGTCTATTCGCTGCTCAAGCGCTTTACCTGCCTCTGTCATTATGGCATTGGCCTGGTGCTGGGGATGGCGCCGTTGGCCGCCCATGTGGCGGTGCGCGGAAATCTTGCCGTCGGGGTGGACATCGTGCTCCTCTCGGGGTTCGTCTTCTTCTGGATGAGCGGCTACGACATTATTTATGCGTTACAGGACGAGCAATTCGATCGCACACATGGCGTGCACAGCATCCCGGGTGGATTTGGCGCGGCGGTAGCCCAACGCGTGGCGCGGGCAACACATCTGGCGGCCCTGCTCCTGCTCGTGGCCTTTGCCGTGTGCTGTGCAAGCAGGGCATGGGTCTGGGCGCCGGTGGCGTGTTGCGCAGGCGCGCTGAGCTTGTCGAACCTTCCCTGGCTCCCGCTGCCGATGCGCTTCTTCCCCCTCTCCGCGATGGCCGGAATCGCCGGGTCACTGGTGGTGTATTGGTAGGGTGCACGCAACGTACACAAGCATACGGTTATCCGAAACTCAAAACTGGAAACTCGGCGGCGGCGGTGCACCGCCCTCCAGCGAAAATATCAACCGACCGTTATTCAAACAACTGGAGGGCGGCGCGCCGTCGCCGCCGCTCTCCGAGCAGAGTCGGTGCAGGATTGCGCGCACGCTCCGTCGCAACTCTCGCAGTTTGGGGACAAGCTGCCCGGTCATGGACAAAGGACAATCAATCCGGGAATGTGCTCAAAATGAGAGTCGTAGGTTACCAGACGGGTACCGGTCTCCAGCACGGTGGCGGCGATCCAAATGTCGTTGGTCGGTATGGGTGTGCCCTTGCGGGTCAGTTGACAGACGAGCATGCCGTATCGTTCGGCGATATCGGCGGTCACGGGGGTCGGCACCACTCCTGGTTGAGCCAGGAATTCGGCGAGTTGTTGTCGGTTGGCTGCCCGACGCGAACCTAACTCGAACCCTGCATGCAATTCGCCGAGCACGGCGACGGGAACCAGCACTTCGTCGGCCGACTCAAGCAGTTGGATCAGGGGGGCATCTCCGCCCATTAACCGGCTATACGCGTTCGTGTCCAGACAAACCCTCATTTCGACCACACCTCCGGATCGATCCGATCGAACAACTTGATGTTACGCTCGAAAGCTCGACATTCCTCCCGACTCCATTGCCCGGCGAAACGGGACAAGTCACGCTTCTTGGCGTCCGCAGTCCGGATGCCAAGCGCCTGCTCGAGTAATTCGATGGCAGCCCGGTTCAGACTGCGCCCCTCTTTCCGGGCCCGGATGCGAAGGCCTTTACCCACTTCATCCGGAACGTGCCGCAATGTCATTTGCGCGCTCATCGCACCCTCCTAGCAATCATTAATGACATCACAACGATAGCATTGATGCATGCATGCGTCACCAGGGAAATGGCCCTTCCGCTCGTTCTTTCCTCCTTGTCCGCTCACTGCTCTTTGTATATTGTAACGGTTCGTTTCAATATGCACGCCTACATCCAACGGCTGCTGGAAGCGGATTTGCGCGCCTCGATGGCCG
>JBAXKQ010000427.1:0-1736 GCA_037135275.1 bacterium | reverse complement strand
TTTCCCCGGTATGAATCCAATACGCCTTCGCTTCATTACGGCAGTACCAGCCGTCTCCGTGACAGAGATTAAATCCATGGGATAACGTCAGCTGGCAGACCGAAAGGCCGTTCGTGTAATGTGGATATGATGACACGCATCCCTCAAGTCCGATGTCCCAGCTGTACTGAACATAGTATCCCTCCAGGTTGTAAGGAACGTAATACCTTGTCCCTGCGAACAGGGCCCTCCCGTCGCTTGTAGCCTCGTCATCGCCGCCCAAAAAGTGGCCGCCTGCACGCAGCTTCAGGTTGGGAATACTGTAATTTGCGTAGGCCAGGGTGATGTCCTGTTGATTCAATGTCCATGGATAGCGAAAGGAAATTTCCAGGGAATCGAACTCGGCTTCAAGAAGATGCTCCTCTCCCCAGGCTGCCGCAAGATAGATGCCCTGTATAAGAGAAAGATCCTTTGCCGTTGTATTGTGATAGCTCAGTTCACCAAGGTAACCGATTGCTGTAAAGGAGAGTGTCAGATCGGCCTGGTTTTCTGCCGAGGCAGAGCGATCGGAGCGTGATTCGCGGAGTTCGGCGAATCCAGTCGATGCAATAAGAATCACCATGAAAATCCAGGCAGTCCGGTGTCGCGTGATGTCATGCCTCATCTTTGTCTACCCGCATCATTTGTATTTCGCCCACGGTCACCGATCGAAACCCTTTCTGACGATCGAATTCCACCGCTGCGGCTTTGCGCGCACTCAGCAGGCCGACATCAATGACCGACTCCACACAGTTCTCTCTCACAAATATCTGGGTTACCTCCGCTGTAGCCAGCTTCGGATAAATGGAACCGAGGAAACCAACCACCGCTGCGCGCAGGCCGGTCAGGGCCAGATCCGCAGGAACGTAGTCCTTCCATGTCAGCTTCTCGCGGTATGCCAGCGGCATGCGGGGCAGGGCAAGGAAGAGCAGGCGGAGCCATGGGTCACTTCCGGTGACACGGTAGAAATAGAATGTTCCTTCATATTTGCCGAAATAAAGCTGCCCGCATCGGGATTCAAAATAAAAGATGCCGTCCGGCGCCATCTTCACTTTCAGTGCCAGTTTGCCGGTCACCCTGCCATTATGGAATACCTGATAATGCAGTTCATCATCGATCATAAAGTTTGTGATGTTATCGAGGCGCTTGTCCTGGTAGAGCGGCTCAATGGCGTGTTGCTCCTTCGGCAGGTTGTTGGAATGGAACTCACCGTTGTCAGCGTAACTGACAAAGCTGAAAGGCACCGACGCTGCTCCGATGGCGGTGGTGAGCTGCGATTGCACATGGATATGCGGCTGTGGTGAGTAGCCGCTATTGCCGCACAGGCCCAGCACCGCGCCGCGCTCAACCCAATCGCCTTCTTTTACGCGGATGGATTTTGCTGCGAAGTGGGACAACTCCACGAAGAAGCCGCGCATATCCTCGATGACGACCACATTGCCCCAGTTGTTGGCTTTGTCAGCAACGCCTATGGGGCTGTCAGGAAGATTGTCCACGACTTGCGTGATGCGGCCACGCACAGGAGAAAGCACAGGCTTGTTCCAGGCCAGGTGATCTTCGAGTTTCGTGCCCTCGCCGGTGTGGGTTCTGCCATGTTCATCGGTTATGACAAAATCGTAGGCGTAGCGCCACTGGCCTTTGTGGGTCCACTGACCGTCCCAACCCTGCCACGCAGTCCACTTGCCGGCGAATGGCAGGTAGAGAGTACGCCACTGGCC
>JBAXKQ010000426.1:0-1749 GCA_037135275.1 bacterium | reverse complement strand
ACAAACGTACCTTGAGTGGATCAACAGATTCTTTCAGTATCTGGCTTCACGCGAGGATTCTTCCGGTACTGACAGCTTTCTTCTCGATCGGAAGTCGATGACTGACTACCTCTCCTTTCTCGCAGTCAATAAACGTGTGTCGGCTTCCACCCAGAATCAGGCGTTCAATGCGTTGTTGTTTGCTTTCAGGGAAGTACTCAGGGTCGATCTTGGTGATATCTCGGGCGCTGTTCGCGCCAAACGCGGCTTTCACCTCCCTGTAGTGCTGAGTGTTGAGGAAGTGAAGCTGCTTCTTCCGCACATCAAGGGAACAGCGCGCCTCATGGTTGAGTTGATCTATGGCGGCGGCCTGAGAGTTTCAGAATGCTGCAGACTTCGCGTGAAGGATATCGACTTCACAAGCAACCTGCTATTCGTTCGCCAGGCCAAGGGCGGAAAGGATCGGAGCACCCTGTTGCCGGAATCAGTCAAGCCCTCCTTGGCTACCCATTTGGAAAGGGTCCGAGCCCTCCATCAGGCAGACCTTGCCGCAGGCCATGGGGATGCAGAGTTGCCGGGTGCCCTTGCAAGGAAGTATCCCAATGCTGGAAAGGAATGGTGCTGGCAATATGTCTTTCCAAGCAGAACGCTCTCAGTGGATCCACGGTGCGGCAAGATCCGCCGCCACCACGTGAGTGATGCCTCTATTCAAGCTGCTGTACGCGATGCCGTGCGCAACGCCGGCATCGCCAAGCCGGCGTCTGTGCACACTCTCCGCCATTCGTTCGCAACGCATCTGCTCCTTCGCGGGGTGGATATACGGCAGATTCAAGAGTATCTTGGCCACTCAAGTGTGGAAACAACCATGATCTATACCCATGTCGTGAAGGACTTCCGCACTGCACCACAGAGTCCGCTCGATGCCCTGGCACACGCCTCAACAACCTATGCGCTTCAGACGCCCAGTGAAAAATCGCGGGGACAGACCTCACCTGGTGCTTGGAAATGAGGGGTTGCCGACGTCTGTCCCTGGTCAGAGGGGGCATTGGTTTCGGGGGGATCGCCGTAGATAAGCAACGACAGCAAGGCGAAGACGAAGCCAGTGGGGATAATCATCCACGGGCCGACACAAAACGTCGCGATCTGCTTTACCGTTGGTTTTTTCATCTTATGGTCGAACGCCCCGCCTCATGATTTCGAGCGGAGCGAGAATATCATGGAGGCGGTTGTTCGGGCTGGTTCATTTTCGTGATCGCGAGAACTTTCGAGAGCAAGGCTGCACAGTTCGTTTCGGAGCCATCGGGAAGGCGTAACTTATAGGGCTCGCCGGTTGTTGCCGATTTGGTGGCAATTTCAGAGACGAAGGTCTCAGCGTTCGTCACGGCGGCCCTATGAGCGCTCCACTTCTTGCGCAGAAATGCCACTGCCGTTGAGGAGTCGTATGACTTCCCATTTCGGATGAACTGGGAGTCTTTCATCTCTTCGAGATAGGCAAGAATGACGTTGATCCGCTTCTCCTCCTGGCGCGAAAGCCCGTCGGCGACCGCGATGCCGGTGATCGCGACTGCAAAGACCGCTACGAGCGTCGCGAGCTTGTGATGTCTCGTTTTCATGGTCATTGGTCGAACAGTTGAATTCAGACGGCTGATTTCGCTAATGCAGAAATCGGCCCGGTGATCACAACAGAAAAGCCGGCATGGCTGATCTCGTACAGCATGATGACCACCACCTTGATGGTGAGATTAGCACTTTCGGGTTGGGAGGGAAGGA
>JBAXKQ010000425.1:0-1749 GCA_037135275.1 bacterium | reverse complement strand
CTAGCGGACCCTATTCATGAACGACTGGGATAATGGTAATCGAGGCATTGTTGGAAGTCGAGGTCGTCCGCATACGCTGGTTTTGGCTCCTGGAGGGGAACGCAAGTCGTATCTCGGGTGAGTTTGAATGTGATTTTCCAGAGTGCGGACAGACCGGTGCATCGGGTTGTGCTTTCATCAAGGTTTGCCACTTACGGGGATCTACGCCGGCACTGCGCCGAGGGCGCGAGCAGTTGCAAGCCATGCATCGGCCCACGGGTGATGGCTCGTCAACTCCAACGTGAACCTGCGAGCCGAGGAACGAACGCGAACAGCCACTTTCAGGAGGCGGTTCCGCAAGGTTCCCATTTGCACCTTGAGTACATCCAGATCGGAAGTCTTCTCCTGAACCGACTGCATCAGCACGTAGGCCGCAAGAGTCATCAGCACCCGGAACTGGTTGGCCGCGAACCGTGAGCAACTTGTTCGATCCATCGCAAGATCGTTCTTCAGTTCCTTGATATTGTTCTCCATATCGCTGTGGCCGTAGTAGAAGTCGAACTTGCCCTGCGGGCTGTAACGACTATCAAGGCTGGTGATTACATACCGGTCGTTATCGCGATGATCTTCCTTGTCGGGATGAACAAGAACTTCGGCTTTGTAGATCATTGTGCGATCATATCGCCATCCGCCACTCTTGTAGAAGGCCCAGCCGTAAGACGTGGAGGTGTCCTGCTTGTGTGCAGCCTGTCGCCGGGCCTGTTCCATAGCCAGCCCCGAGATCTCTTTGAGTACGCTGTTTGAACCCATGGCTATTGCGTAATGTACCTCCTCGGCGTCCAGAAGATCAAAGAACTCCGGCACCGCAAAACTGCTGTCGGCCCGCAGATACAGGCGGGTCGTACCGAAGTGCCGCCGCAACAGTGTAATCAATCTGCGAACTACTGGGATGGTGCCGACCATGGGACCGGCGGTGCCGCTGCGAAGTACGGCTGCCACAGGATACTTGCGGCGCTCCCATCCGAAGCTGACGGTGACGATCAGCGGCAGGTAGCAATATGTATCGTAGTAGCCGTTGAACATGGTCAACTGCTGTGTTCCGTAAGTCGGATCGCAGGTCGGATCAAGATCGATGATGATTCGCCTCGGCTTGTTCTTGCCGCGCCGTCTCTTTGCCTGTTCGCCAATCACCGTCTCGGCCAGACGACAGCTCATCGTCAGGAGCTGCTTGTTGTCCACTGCGTTTTCAAAGCGAGACAGAGTGGGCTGAGAAGCGAGGGCTTCTCCTTTCACTGGATCACGGTCGCAAGCCAGCTTCATCATCGGATCTTCCCGAAGCAGCGAAGCATCGTTGCCATCAGGACAGCCAACCGCGATTCCGAAGACCCGCTGGCGCATCTGATCAACAAACGCGTGGTCCACCTTCCAGGGCTGACGCTTGTCGACCAAGGCATCGGCAAGATGCGTGATGAGCCCAAGCTTCCGATCCCTTGCGGCCAGCAGCACTGTGCCGCCGTTGCTACTGAGCTCTTCGCGGGAGAAAGAAATGTGTACTGGCTTCGAAAAAATGTCTGGAAACAGAACCGACTGATTGTTACATTCCGTCATGGTGAATTCCTTCTGTAGCCTTCTGTTGTGCTTTGCTAACTACTTGCACTATAACAGGTTACGTGGAGTTCACCATCTTTTTCTCTACATTTCGTGAATAATGTCCGCTAGGGGGCGAGCGCCCGTGGAGCGAGCAAAAGCGGAAAACGGCCTATAATGGCC
>JBAXKQ010000424.1:0-1750 GCA_037135275.1 bacterium | reverse complement strand
GGCATGGCGGAAAACAAGCCAACCGAATCAAATGAATCCGACCGATCAGTCCGATCCGACGGATCCGGCCGATCTTCCGGAATTTCCAGACCTCCCCGCCTCCGCCCCAGCGGCGGCTACCGGCAGCTGCGCTCATTCAAGACAGCAACTCTCGTCTACGATGCCACGGTCTCGTTTTGCGAGCGGTTCATGGACAAGCGCTCGCGCACCGTGGACCAGATGGTTCAGGCGGCGCGCAGCGGGCGGCAGAACATCGCCGAAGGCAGCCGGGCATCCGCCACTTCAAGCCAGACGGAATTGCGGCTGGTGAACGTCGCCCTCGCCAGCCTCGACGAGCTGCTGCTCGACTACGAAGACTTCCTGCGCCAGCACAAACTGGCACAATGGGGCAAAGACGACCCGCAGGCGCGGGCCGTGCGGCAAGTTGGAAAGGCCGACCAACCCGACGCCGCTGCTTATGCCGCATGGCTGAACCACACCGACCCGGCAATGATCGCAAATGCTGTAATATGCCTGATTCATCAGGCCAACTATCTGCTCGACCAGCAAATTGCCGGGTTGGAACGTACTTTCATTCATGAGGGCGGATACAGCGAGAAATTGGCAACAGCACGGATCAAAGAACGGCAGACACAGGACCAGCCCCAGCCGACCGGACAACCCGAAACACCCGCCCCCACCTGCCCGCATTGCGGCAAACGCATGGCCTTGCGGACCGCCCGCAAGGGAACACGGGCAGGATCGCAGTTCTGGGGCTGCACCGCCTATCCATCATGCAAAGGCACTCAACCGTTTTAGAAGCTGCCACGGCCTCATACGAACGTCACAAAAATGCCTGCCGTTTTTAAAAAACAAATTCCAACCCGGCCATGAAGAAGCGGCCGGCGTGGTCGGTGTCGGGCAGCTCCTGATAGGTCGCATCAAACACATTATCCACATCCAGCGTCAGGTGCGTGGCTTTGGCCACCCGCATGCGGCTGCGCAGATCCATGGTCACATAGTCGTCCATCTCCGTGGCGGCGGTATTCTGGGCATCGGCATAGCGCGAGCTGACATAGCGGCCGAGGAGGCCCACCGTATAACGGCCGGGATCGCCATATTCCACACCGGCGGCCGCCTTGTTGCGGGCCAGATAGGCCAGGCGGTTGCCGGCCACCTGCGGATCGGGATATTCGTCATAGGTGCCGTCGGTCCATGTGTACTGGCCCAGCAGCCGCCACACGGGCGCGACCTCATACCGTGCCATGCTCTCCACCCCATAGGAGTGGACGCGCGTGAAATTGCGGTTCTGGAACACGCCGTCAGGCTCCATCACGAAATCAAAGGCATCCTGCATGTCGTTCCAGAACGCCGCCACTTCAACATTCAGCCGCTCCGTCACCCGGCCGCGCACCCCGACCTCATAGGCGTCCAGCGTCTCGGGCTTGAGGTCCGGATTGCCCTTGAACAAAAAGCCGTTGTATTCGCTGGTCACATAGCGGTCGGAAAGGCTCGGCGCACGGTGAGCCCGGTTATAGGAGCCGAAGACCTCATACTCCGGCGACAGGCGGACCAGGGCCCCCACGCGCGGGCTCCACTCCATGTCGTAGGCATCATCATAATCTGCGCGCACGCCCGCGGTCAGGCTCAGGGGCTCCGCCACCAGCCATTCATCCTGCAGGTAGGCGCTGTAAATGTTGTCCTCTTCGACAAAAGCCCGGCCAAGTTCATTGGCATCCACCCGGTCCTGCCGGAATTCAGTGCCGGCCGT
>JBAXKQ010000423.1:0-1757 GCA_037135275.1 bacterium | reverse complement strand
CGTTGGCACTGGAGTTCCACGTGTCACCAACGGGGGATGACGCCGCTGCGGGGACGGGGACGAAACCATTCCGGACAGATCCAAATGAAGGAGATTCTGATGCTTTCTGGACATAATGATCGAATCAACCGCGTGATGCGGTGGTTTGCGCCGGCGCGCTTCGGGTTTTTCTACCACTGGGGGTTGTTCACGGGCGGCGGGAATTCGTCCAATGGGTCTCCCTCTCCGGTGCTCTGTCATGCTTCGATCACCGAGTTTGAGGCGGCGACGCCGGCGCCCGAGGTGGTGGCGCGCAATCTGGTTGCCACGGTGCGGCGGGTGGGGGGCCAATACATTACGTTCACGGTGGTACACTCCTGTGACGGTTGGGCGGTGATGTATCCGACCCGGGTTCCCGGGTTCATTCGCGCCACGACGCGCGACTACGTGGGCGCACTGCTGGCCGAAGCGGCCCGGACGGGCGTGAAGGTCATCCTGTATATGCCCGGAGGCATGGGGCATTGGGATACGCCGGGCGGACCGTGGGTTGGAGAGACGCTCCGCACGCCGGAAGGGTACGCGGCAGGTTTGACGGCGCTGGTTGAGGAACTGGCCGCCCGGTACGGGGCGCAGATCGGCGGCTTCTGGCTCGACGGCTTGGACGCGAAGTTGAACGAGTTGCCGGTGCTCATGCACCGGCTGCTCCCCGATGCCGTGGTGCTGGTCAACAATCGCACCCGGTTCAACTCACCGGACGTGGATGTCAGCACGACGGAATTTCTTTCCCATCTTCCGGAACCGTTGTATAACCGCCCAAGCGGCCTGCTCAAGCCGATTGACTGGATCGACGGCATGCTGCCACCCATGCGGGACTTCAACGAGGATATTCCCACCTGCAACGAATGGTGGTATGGCGCGCCGCCGTACGTCTGGGAGTTCATCCTGCCCTTTGCCTACCGGCAGGGGACCGGAAACTATCAGCGCGACCCGCTCTTCTGGATTCGCGAGATGCTCTGCTCTCTCGGCATGCGCGGCCAGTGGAACTACGCCATGGGGCTTGGCCCGCTGCTGGACGGCACAGTGCCGCCTGAGTTCGAACCCATGATGGCCGCCATGGAAGTCTTCATGGCCTGGGCGGGTGAATCCCTGGTCGACACGACCGGTGGCGAGGGGTCCGGCCTGGTGCCCGGCTGGTGCAATGACGGCGCCTTCTGTCCTGTGACGGTCTCGATGAAGAACCCGGCGGTTCACTACCTGCATGTGACCGAGGCGCCGACGACCGCCGTTCTGCGGGTACAAACGAACTTCCGGGCCGTCTGCCGCGTCGAAGATCTTCGCACAGGGCAGCCTGTACCTTTTATCCAGAACGGCGCGCTGGAGATCACCCCGGCATCCTGGGCCGACGTGGCCACGTATGGCGCGGCCGTGTTTCGTGTAGCCATGGAGTAGACTATGCAGAATACGACCCCACAATCGAACTCCGCGCTGATCCCGGATATCGCCCTTGCCCGGCAGCAACCCATCGTTGACCTTGCTTTGACCGCATCCTCGCCGCCAAGACCGCCGCCCTGGAAGCCGAGATCGACCGGCGGCTTGTCTCAGGCCTCTATGGTCTCTCCGCCCCCGAAACGGAACTTGCGGAGGGCAAGCCATGAGTGCCGCGTCCGGTAACGGCGAAGGCGTAAACGCCGGACACAGGACTGGACCGGCACCAGGCGCATCCGGTCCTGTGCGCCCCGTTCACGGGGCGTTTCAGCACAGCATGCTCCGCCGTTGCT
>JBAXKQ010000422.1:0-1768 GCA_037135275.1 bacterium | reverse complement strand
GCGATGGCGGCGTCCATCTGGCCGGCGGCGACGAGCCGAATCGTTTCGGGGATTTGCAAATGGGCCGGGCAGGCTCGCTGACAGACCGAGATGCAATCGCCGAGGTGGTCGCTAAACAATAATTCCAGGGCCGATCGGCGCGCGGCTTTGACATCGGCCGTTTCACTGGCGACGACCATGCCGGCCGCGGCGCGCGTGGAGCACGCGGGCACCAGCCGCGAGTCGCCGTTAATGCGGACGACGCAGGCCAGACACGAGGGTCGGTCTTCTTTAACGCCGGCCAGGAAGCAAAGCGTCGGAATTTCAATGCCGAGCTGGCGGGCGGCATCAAGAATCGTACTGCCCGCGGGCACGGTCACGGGCCGGCTGTCGATGGTGACTGTAATCATCTGGCTTCGATCATTAGATGCTGTATTTCTGAACAAAAGGCAACTCTGCTGGGGCGAGCAAGCGAGCGTTCTTACGAATCCGGGCTTGCGGGGAAGGATTGCGCTGGTTAACAATCGTCGGAAGTGATGATGAGTTGTTTCATGGAATTACTCGGTATTATCGGGTTAGTTTCTTGCAGAACATCCCCCCCCCCCTCATACGCCCTGACGGACAAGGTGAATAAAGCAGGTGCTACTTACAGTCGGAACATGACTCTTTCCGTTTCCTCATGTAAGCCAGGTACTGCTTCCCCTCTTTCAGCAGTTTTTTCCTCTCCTCCCCGTCAACGATCATCCGGCCGATACTCCGCAGAATATATTTCGGGCGGAAGTAGAACTTGTCGTAGAACTCTTCAACCGAGTTGAATATCTCGGTGTTGGATAGGTTCGGGTAGTTGATGACACACTTCTGGTGACCGGTGTCGTCAATGAAGTTATCGGATGAAATCCAGCCGTTTTCTTTGCAGAGATCGTAGAACTCCGTACCGGGGTAAGGGGAGGCGAGCGAAGCCTGGATTGAGTTAAGATCCATGTCTTTTGCAAACTGGATCGTCTCGCGGATGGTTTCTTTTGTCTCACCCGGAAGTCCCATGATAAAGGCGCCGTGAACCGAGAGGCCGAGCTTTTTGCAATCCTTGGCAAACTGTACCGCCTGCTCTTTGGTGACTCCCTTCTTGATGTTCTTCAGAATCTGCGCGTTGCCGCTTTCAAATCCGACCACAACATGGCGAAGTCCCGCCTCGCGCATGATTTTCAGGGTCTCAAAGTCGGTATTGGCGCGGGCGTTGATCGTCCAGGAGATACCGAGCGGTTTTATCAACCCGGCAACCTCGCGGGCATGTTTCCGATCTGCGGTGAAGGTGTCATCATCGAAGGAGAGTTCCCGCATCTCAGGAATATTTTCGGTGATCCATTTTATCTCTTCAAAGACATTCTGCGGGCTTCTGGTGCGCATCCGCTGACCTGAAAAAGTCTGTGGCCAGAGGCAGTAGATACATTTTGAAGGGCAGCCGCGACTTGAATAAATCGAGACGTACGGACTTTTAAAGTGCGGAATAACGTATTCGCTGATCGGCAGATCCCGCTTATAAATCGGGGCGACAAAGGGGAGCGCGTCCAGGTCTTCTATCATCGGGCGATCGGCGGTATGAACGACCTTGCCATCCTTCACAAAAAGCTTGTGCTGCTCCAGAACATTATGGAGTTTGCTGTAACGCTCTTGGTGGCGCTTCTCGACCATCGCCACCTGCTTGAAGGTCCGCGCGACATCCGAGAAACCCTCCTGATCCGCAACGGCCGCGAACGAAGGATAGAGGTCCGACCATTCTTCTTTTTCGCCT
>JBAXKQ010000421.1:0-1771 GCA_037135275.1 bacterium | reverse complement strand
GCAGCGTGGGCACCGCCCATACGAACATGCCGGCATTCCAATAGAACCGGCCGCACTCCACATAGCCCTCCGCGGTCGCCCGGTCGGGCTTCTCAACAAAGCGGCGCGCCTTGAAAAACTCGATCTGCCCGCCATGGGGCCACCGCTCGCCCGCCTCGATATAACCAAACCCGGTGCTGGCAAATGCCGGCCGGATGCCGATCGTCACCATCACGCCATCCGCCTGCGCGATCGCCGCGCTTTCGCGCAGCGTGGCACGGTAGACATCCAGGTCTTCCATGATCTGGTCGGCGGTCAGGATGATGATGCAGCCCTGCGGGTCGCGCGCGGCCACCCAGGCGCTGGCCAGCGCGCACGCCGCCGCGGTGTCGCGCGCCACGGGCTCGCCCACGATATTCGACACCGGCAGCTGCGGCACGGCCCGGCGTGTCGCGGCCATCAGATCGGCGCTGGTCACAACCAGAACACGCTCCGGCGGCAGGAGCCCCGCCAGCCGGTCCACCGCCATTTGAATCAATGGCTTGCCGCCGATCAGGTCCAGGAACTGTTTCGGGTGCCTGGCGGTGCTCAGCGGCCAGAACCGCTCACCCCTGCCCCCCGCCATGATCACCGCATAGACATGCTGCATGTCCCCCTCCTTTTTCAACTGCGCGTTGCCGGAATCCATCCGAAAATTATTTTGCCCATGATGGCATGAGTTCTCGCGCCGGGCAAGGCGGATGTTCGTGCAACGTGCCTGTCACCCATGATTCCACACCAGATTCAAATTGCCTCGCCCGCACAAAAATGTTCAAATCCCATGCAAACGGCAATTAAAAAGGGGCCTCATGAACACACGCGAACGTTTCCTGGCTTTTGCAAACTTCAAACCGCTGGACAAGCCGCCGCGCTATGCGGAGTTTGTCGATCCGTTCCTGGACATCATGACCCAACACCTCGGCGAAAGCCCCTTCATGCGCTTCCGCATGGATCTGCCCAAGGGCGCACGGCTCCAGCCGCCGGCGAATTATAAAGCCCCGGATTTCAGCCATTATTATCCGGAGCACATCATCGGGCAGAACGGTTTTTCGCTGGATTCGAACGGCGTCGGCCACCTGAACCATGGATTCCACCATTTCACCGAATACATCAGCCCGCTCAGGAACGCAACGCGGTTCGAGGAGCTGGAGCACCACGAACGAGGCGATCAGGAATCGGATATCTGGTTGAATAAAATCCCCGCCCTCAAGCAAAGGGAGGGGATTTGCTTTTCCTTCAGGCCATTACACTCCCGTTTAAAAGAGTTACCGGCACAAGCATGGTTGTAGGCCTTCCCTCTATTGTGATCTCAAGCACTGCACGGTTCATGGACTTGCTCAGTTTTCCAGCGCTGAACTCAAAATCAATGTTCAACGGTTTTCCACCGAGTCCAGCCTGTATGCTCAATGCGTAAGCGTCTGCAGACGGCGTCACTGTCCATCCATCCGGCAGATACCAGTGGAATGAAAGATTAGCCTGGAAGCCGCGAGAATGAACCATTTTGACCGTGACTTTCTTGGGAGTCCCGGGCTTTATTACAGGAGCGTCCCCGTAATCTACAAAAACCGTGAAGAGATCAAAGTCGAATGCTGGCATCCTCATCCTGTCAATGAATTCCTTTCCGTTGTCATGGCATTTCAACGAGGATATTTTCAGATCGGAAAGATCAGTGGCTTCAATGCTGCACATGGCATCCGCCTTGTTGATCAGCAGATTCTGTTTTGCGAGCTTCGCAGTCCTGTCGGTGAGATCA
>JBAXKQ010000420.1:0-1773 GCA_037135275.1 bacterium | reverse complement strand
CCACCGGCCTGAATACCGCGAAAACAGGCCCGAGCAGGCTGTATGTGGCGAACATGCTGTCCACACCCGTCTGTGGAGTGGAAAGAAGGAAGGCCGTCGTGGCCCCTTTCGTCGAGCCGTGCCGGCTCAGCGACATAGCAACTGGGATCACACTGCACGAACAAAGAGGCAGAGGCACGCCGAACAGCGATGCCTTTACAACCGGCCATGGTCCCCTGCCGCCGAGATGCCGCTCTATCAGTCCGGGGGAAATAACAACGGAAAGCAGCCCGGCCGCCAGGAAACCCATGACCAGATAAGGAGCCATCTGTCCAAGCGTCACCCAGAAACTTAGAGCTATTCCTATTGCCGTTTCCATACGATCAGCACCTATTTCACCAAAGTCAGGAGCATCTTGAACTTCTTGTTGGCAGTCAACGAATGCGGAACCTTTGCCGGCATTATCACAAGCTCGCCAGCCTTGACCTTCACAGGCTTGCGACCGATCACTATGTCCGCTTCACCCTCAAGAACCTGTACCACGGCATCATATGACGAGGTATGTGCGCTCATTCCCTGCCCCCTGTCGAAAGCAAAGACCGATATGTCGGAGTTCTTCTTCTCCACCAGCGTCTTGCTGACGATCGACCCCTTTGCATACTTGATTGCCGCCTTCAGTCCTATCGCCTTGCCAGTCATCTTATTCATCGCTCCAGTTCCTTTCATTCCATTCCCTCATCCTTCCGTCGCCTCTATTCTACCGGATAATACTGCAGGAAGCATGCCGAAGTGAATACGTTTGCGCTTGTTGACAACACATTATCCATCAACGGATTACAGGCGTGGGTGGATTTGCTGCAGCACGCCGGACGCCAAATGGGAACCCACACACGAAACGGGGACTGCCAGCGGTTTTGTCTTGCGGCAATGCAGGAGAACTACGGACGAGGCAGCGACACAGCCTGGCGACCTGCCTCAATCGAGTAGCTGAACTCCACAGATCCGTTCGCCTCTTGATCTCTGCCGCGGTTTTGGTGTGTGCGAACATATTCAACCGTGGACCTGTCCCTTGACACCGTCACCCTGACATGGCCTGACCCCGGCCTGGTATCGCCGGACACGTACCCGTAGTTCCTGGCATCACGTATGCTCCCATCGCCAGGATGGCCGGGCTGTGGCACGAGCTGATAGACGATCCCATCCAGTACCTGATGAGCGAAGAAATGGTCGTGCCCGTGGAATACTGCACTGACACCGGTTTCAACCAGGATATCGTGAATTGGCTTACCCCATCCGGGCCGGTTCACAGCAAAGGTATCTTTGCCGTCTTTCTCGTGCCCGCCCCACTCGAACAGCGGCGCCGCTTCGCTGCCACCTCTCCCACCCTTGTCGAGGCCCCCGACAAGTTGGTGGATGAAGATGAACTTGTATTTAGCCTTTGAGGCGCGAAGGGTACTGGCGAGCCAGTCATACTGCGCCTTCCCCAGCGTCATGTTCCACGGCTCACTGCCGCCCTTCGTGCCACGCGAATACCAGTACGGCTCAAGCACGACAAGGAGCGCATCGCCCCACTCCCACGAGTAGTAGTCCTGCCGCAGTCCGGCGTTGGGATCAGGAATGGCATTGCCGCCGTAGAAATCGCCGGGCTCAGGATTGCTGAAGTACAACTTGCGCTGTTTGCATGCCCAGACCGCCAGTCCACCTGCATCGGCCGAGCCTCCCTTGAATGTTTCCTCCCCATCGTGGTTCCCGATTGCCAGGAACAGCGGCACGGAATGGCCTATCAGCCCGAGG
>JBAXKQ010000419.1:0-1775 GCA_037135275.1 bacterium | reverse complement strand
GAGTAAGGTCTTGCTCATAGCGATGCTCTCTTTCTGCTACAGGAGGCTTCCCATTCTTCTGACGTTGTGAACACTTTAGCTTCCTCCGTTCCGAAGGCAACCAAAACTTTCATGCAAAGGGCATCGTTTGTGAACTGAAATCACTGTAGTCCCATAGGCTTTGAAAAAGAGTGCTGGACTGAGGCGCTTCGCCCTGCCACTCGGTAGGGATGAAAAAGAAACAACCGTTCAGTCCAGCAGGGTTTTCGTACACGATATTGAAGCAGGTATGCAATTTGATTCCGCCGCACTTGGTGAATCAGTTGGCGGAGGTGTACGGGGTAGAGAAGAAGTGTCGTGGGTTTACGCCCTGGAGCCATGTGGTGAGTCTGCTGTATGCGCAATTGACGCATTCGGTCAGTTTGAACGATGTGTGCGACGGATTGCGGATGAATGAAACGATGCTGACGCCGATTCGCGGAGCGAAGGCGCCGGCGAAAAACACGCTGAGTCACGCCAACCGTGAGCGGAGCCCGTTGATGGCCGAGGCGTTGTACTGGGAGATGATGGAGTACCTGATGACTCTGAGTCCACAGTTTGCCAAAGGCAAGGTTCGCCGAGGATACTTGCGCAGATTCCGCACAGCGATTCATGCCATGGACTCCACCACCATTAAGTTGGTGGCCAAGAGCATGGATTGGGCGAAACACCGTCGCCGGAAAGCGGCGGCCAAGTGTCATATGCGTCTGGATCTTCAGAGCTTTCTGCCGAAGTGCATTATCCTGGATACCGCCAGATTCCATGACAGCACCAAGGCGCGGGAATTGTGCGCGGGCCTTCAGTCCGGAGAAATTGTGGTATTTGACAAGGCTTATGTGGACTTTGACCATCTGGCATCCATGGATGGTGACGGCATTTTCTGGGTCTGCCGCGCCAAGGACAACATGCAGTATCGCGTGGTTAAAACGTTGGACACCACCGACAATCCCCGAGTCTTGCGCGATGAGGTCATTGAATTGATCACGGTGACCTCTCGTCGTGCCTACCCCAGAACCCTGCGGCGGGTGGTTGCGCTCGTTGAGGTGGATGGGAAGGATTGCGAACTGGAGTTTCTGACCAATCACATGGCGTGGAGCGCCTGGACCGTCGCGGAACTGTATCGCTGCCGCTGGGACATTGAGGTGTTCTTCAAGGAGATCAAGGGGACTATTCAACTGGCCGATTTCCTCGGTCATAACGCCAACGCGGTCGGTTGGCAAATCTGGACAGGACTGCTGACTCACCTGTTGGTGCGCTACCTGGCCTTCCGGCATTCCTGGCAACACAGCTTCACCCGCCTGTTCACCGTGGTCAGAGCCGTCTTGTGGCGACGATGGCATCTGGGAGAATTGATCGATTGCTATGGGACAGCCAAACCACCCCACCGTCTCTGTGCCGCCCCGCAACAAGCCTATTTGTGGGCGTTCATATGAGATCGCCCCCGTACACCCAATTTCCTGTGGGACAGCCAGAGTCCTCATTATGGAGAAAACTATACTCATGCCCGGACAATCAATAAATCACACCCATCGAAAACGTCGCTGCTTCCTCGATAACAGCACCACTATTCACGCAAATACAACCCCTATGGGACGGTAGTGAAAGAGTACCAATACTTCGTGTTCGGCGCGAAGCGGGTGATCGTGGTGGTGAGCGGCCCAATGCCTCTAATGCCAAAGTCATTGGTATTCGGCCAATTCACACTATTGGTGGTCTTGCTCGTGGCGCTCCAGAATAGATAGACGTGCGACGGCAGG
>JBAXKQ010000418.1:0-1780 GCA_037135275.1 bacterium | reverse complement strand
TTGCGCAGGCCGCGGATGCGTTTGAGCAATTCACCATCTTGCCCCCTATCAACCAAAGGAATGAGTCGATAGCCGACCTCCAGGCCAAGAACGTCTACTGGCGCAACATCCGACCAGCTTGCCTCGACACTTTCCGGCGCGGCGGCTGATGGTTGTTCGGGTGCGGCCTCCGCCGCCGCCAGTTCTGTTATCGCAGACTTTCTCATCATTCGCCAGGCCAGGAATCCCAGAATCGATCCAAGCATCAGGAAGACAAAATTGGGCATGCCGGGGATTAGTCCGAGGATCCCCAGAATGGCTGCGGTAATGGCGAGGATCACCGGGTTGCCGAACAACTGCGCAACCAGTTGCTGGCCGATGTCCTGCCCCGTGGCGACACGCGTCACCACCAGACCGGCCGCCGTTGAAATAATCAGGGCAGGAATCTGGGCCACCAACCCGTCGCCAATCGTCAACAAAGTGTAGGTCTTGGCTGCATCGCCAGCCGACATGTCGTGCTGGATGACACCGATAATCAAGCCGCCGATGATGTTGATGAACAGAATCAGAATGCCGGCAACTGCATCTCCCCGAACAAACTTCGAGGCGCCATCCATGGATCCGTAGAAATCAGCTTCCTGGGCAACCATGGCGCGCCGTTTGCGAGCCTCATCCTCGCCGATCAACCCGGCATTCAGATCGGCATCGATGGCCATTTGCTTGCCCGGCATGGCGTCCAGAGTAAAACGCGCCGTAACCTCTGCAATACGACCGGCACCCTTGGTGATGACAATGAAGTTGATCAAGGTAAGGATGATGAATACAACAATGCCGACTGCGTAGTTGCCGCCCACCAGAAAGTGGCCAAAAGCTTCGATGACCTTGCCGGCAGCATCAGGGCCGGTGTGGCCCTGCAACAAGACAATGCGCGTCGAAGCGACGTTCAGCGACAGCCGCAGCAGCGTGGTGACCAGCAACACCGTCGGGAAAATCGAGAAGTCAAGCGGCCTCAGGGTGTACATCGCGACCAGCAGCACCATGACCGATATGGCGATATTGAAGGTAAAGAAAACATCCAGCACGAACGGTGGCAGCGGCAACACCATCATCGACAGGATGAAGATGATGAGAACGGGCGCCAGCATCTGACGAAGGTTCAGGCGTCCGAGAAATCCCTGAAGCGTCAGCGTATCGTTCATTCAGGAACCCCTGGATCCAGACCATCCGGAACCGCGATTGCGACAGGTGCCACGGGCGGCAGCAAACCTCCTGCAGACATCGCAAACTGGTTCAACTGATACACGTAGGCCATGACTTCGGCCACAGCGGTATACAGCGATGCCGGAATCTGATCGCCGACTTCCGCGTGGCGGTATAGAGCCCGCGCCAGCGGCGGCGCTTCGAGAACCGGTATCTGGCTTTCGTCCGCCAGGTCGCGAATCCGTTGCGCAATCAGATTCATGCCCTTGGCCACCACGGTGGGGGCCCCCATGGTGCCGCTCTCGTACTTCAAGGCCACAGCAAAATGGGTTGGATTGGTGACCACCACATCGGCCTTGGGCACTTCCGACATCATGCGACTGCGCGCCAATTCACGCTGCTGGCTGCGAATGCGAGCCTTGAGATGAGGATCGCCCTCGCTCTCTTTGGCTTCCTGCTTCAGTTCGTCCATGGTCATCTTCAGCCGGTCATGGTATTGCCAGAGCTGGAACGGAACGTCGATTGCAGCAATAAGGGCGAGACCCGCAACCAGGGCAAGAAAGCTGGTGAGCAGCACTTGCGCAAAGGATATCAGCGCCGT
>JBAXKQ010000417.1:0-1792 GCA_037135275.1 bacterium | reverse complement strand
CATTCGTGTGCGTTGAGCCCTGCAGGTATGGCGACGGCGCATTCGAGCACCAGCTCTGGCTCGCAACAACCGCCGTCGCCCCGGTCATGCCGTATCCCATGCCCCAGCCAGGCTGGTTGGCCATGGGATAGCCGACATAGTAGCCAGAATGCTCCGAGACCTCGAACGAGTTCGTGTACGGCAGGCTGATCGCACCTTCCGTAGCCCGAACCCCCAACGCCATCAGTCCGACGGCGGCAATGCACAGCAATCTCGTAAACTCACACCTCATTCACACCCCTCTTTCAATCGGGCACTGCGACCTTCGGCCACAGGCAATGGCCGCACTACTCGCCAACCGAGATCTTCCGGATTTGCTCGTCGAGAGATCGGGCGAGGTTGACCACCGAGCAGCGGCCGGTGCCACAACCCTCAATACTATTAACACGGACAAATACGTTGTTCCGGACGAAGTACACTTCAGTGTCGTTGGTGCCAGGCCCGAGATAGCATCTGTCCCCTATGACAACACTAACACTTGTGCCTTCGACGAACGGATGCCACGAGCATCCCGAGAAGTATCCCAGCATGTGTCTTTGTGCATTCGTAACCGACAGCTCCGCATAGGCGTCAACCAGAATCGTATATGGAGCATTGTAAGGTGCTTGAAACATGGACGTACTAGACACCGTGCCGCTCGCGTTGGTGTCGCTGTCTTGCGAGAGGACATTGGTTGCCGACAAGGCGGCAAGATCAGGCACCCAGTTCGTGGCCAGACACACGTAGTTTGTCTTCGTCTGACCAGCCCAGTTGGTGAAGCCGTAGCACGCCTTGGCATCCTCCAGTGGCGACGAGAAGGGTGATGGCGACTTGGCGGCGTTCACAAACAGCGCACACAACGCCAACAACCCAGAACCCAAGAAAACACCCAATGCTGCTACATGTCGCGTCATATCGCTCCCTCTGCTTTTCGAACAAGCTACTGTTATGCTTTGAGCGTCATTGGATCGGAGATACCGTTCTTGAATCCTTGTTTGGCCAACAACGGTCGTAGCCATTTTCGCCTGGCGCGGCAAGGCATTCGTCATACCAGACATATGGATAACCAAGATTGACTTCATCGCTGAACTTCAGGCCTGTCGGCAGATACATAGTGTGACCAGGGCTGGAAATCAGCGGATTCGTATCGTTGTCGACCTTCAAGCATGCGTCATAGACCAGATCGCCATATGCATCAACTGACTTGTTCTCGACGGCAACCACGTGGTAGCTAAACCGCCAACCACCTGGGGGCGGCGTCCATGGTGCCATGCCTATCGCGCAAAACGGGTTTGTATCAAACGGATAATTCTGCCCTTTTCCCATCGTCAGTGTATACAGCTTCGGCGCAACCAGATTCCCGAACGTCACGACAAAGTTCGCGCAGTCAAGGCAATTGACTTGTGGTCCCTTCCCTGCTGACCCCTTCAGCCGCTCAATACATTGCGTGAGATTCAAGATAGGTGCATCGGCGTCCGAATAGTTGCAAGCCGACCAGTACTCGAAGACAGATGCCCCGTATATCGCCCGAGTGATCTTCGTTGCGGCCTCACCAGTATCCGTTGCACCGCCCGCCCACAGGACTCGTCTGCACGCGATATCGAGGGCACTCGCCCATGGATGTGTATTCACACTCTTGTACCACGGTTCAGCGGGCACGGCCAACACGCAGTAGTTTGTGTGAACGCCTGAGCGCGTAATGCACTGGGATGCGGTTGTATCTCCGACTTTCCATTGCCATGAGTCCACGCCAATACTGATATCCTTGTCATTG
>JBAXKQ010000416.1:0-1801 GCA_037135275.1 bacterium | reverse complement strand
GGCGGTTGTTCCTCAAGGGGACGAACTGGAGCCCGATGGATGTGTTCCTGGACATGCCGAAGGAGCGGTACGACCACTTTGTCGCCCTGGCGCGCAACCAGAACATCCAGATCCTGCGCGCGTGGGGGGCCGGCCTCTACGAGACCGAGGAGTTCTACGACGCCTGTGACCGGCAGGGGGTCATGGTCTACCAGGAATTCCCGAACGGCGCGAAAGAGGCCGTGGACGACTCGCTGCGCGATTTCATCCCCTCGATGCGCAACCACCCGGCGCTGGTCTGGTACGGCGGAGGCAACGAGCATGATCTGCCGTACACGCCCGACATCCAGTTGATGGGCAAGTATGCTTATGAAATGGATGGCACCCGTCCGTTCCACCGGACCGACTGCTGGGCCGGGAGCATCCACAGCTACGAGCCGCACTGGTGCATGGGCGACCTGGAGAGCGAACTGCACATGACCGCGCCCTTCATTGGCGAGTTCGGGAATCCCTCGGCGCCCAACATCGAGAGTGTGCGCCGTTATCTTCCGGCGGACGAGCGGACGGTCTGGCCGCCCCGGGAGGGTGGCAGCTTCACGCACCATACGATGATCTTCAACACCGCCCGCGACATGGAGCGGATGTCCCGGTTTGCCGTGCAGTTCCTGCCGTCCACGTCCATGCGGAACTTCATCACCGGCACCCAGCTTTCGCAGACCATTGCGGCGCGCCATACGCTCGAACGGGCGCGCTCCCGCTGGCCGGAGTGCACCGGCGCCCTTCACTACAAGCACAACGAGGTGTACCCGGCGTGCTCGTGGGCGGTCGTGGACTATTACGGCGTCCCGAAGCTCGCCTACTATTTCCTGCAGGACACCTTCGCTCCGCTGCATGCCGCGGTCCTTTTCCCCGGCCTTCATCCGGCCGGCGCCGGCGTGGCCTGGCCGGTGTTCCTGTTCGACGACGGGGGCCGCCTGTCCGGCCGCTGGACCGTCACGGTGCGCGCATTCGACGCGGACCTGAAGCTCGTGAAGCAGGCCGAATTCAAGGGGCGCGACGGCATTCGCGCGCCGCTCAAGCTGGGCGAGTTCACCCTGGACGGAAGCCAGACCGTAAGCGTGCCGTTGTGGGTGGTGTGCGAAGTCCGGCAGGGTTCGCGGCTGGCGGACCGGACATTCTACTGGCTGAACTACAAGACGGCGCCGGGGTGCCTGTTCGACAGGCCCGCCACGCGCTTGAGCGCCCGCATCGACGGCAAGGCCGGCGACAGCCGCCCGGGCTGGAGCGAGGAGACGATCGACGCCTCGGCGCTGAAGGCTTTCGACGCCGAGGTCTCTCTCACCGTGGCCGCGATCCGGCTGCGTCGCTTCGAGGTCGGGCGCAGCGTGCTCGCACTTTCGGTGCGCGACGGCCGCCTGACCGCCTGCGACGCCGAAGTAGTGCAACGCGGCGGCGCCTACGGCGGCTATGGTCTGGTCACCATCCTGTATTCCGGCGCACTGCTCAACGGACTCTACGACATCCCGGCCGTCAAGTACGACGGCTACCGCGTCTATGCCAATACCCCGGCCTGCGGCGCGATGCGCGGACACGGCACGGTGAATATCCGCTTTGCTTTCGAGTCGTTGCTCGATTCCATGGCCGCCGAACTCGGCCTCGATCCGATCGAAGTGCGGCGCCGCAACCTGCTGCACGCGCCGACCGGCACCATCAACGGACTCAAGGTGATGTCCTACGGACTGCCGGAATGCCTCGACTGGGTCGAGGCCGCCAGCGGCTGGAAGGCACGCAAGGGAAAGCTGGGCCAGGTTGGCAACATCGG
>JBAXKQ010000415.1:0-1804 GCA_037135275.1 bacterium | reverse complement strand
ATCAGTGACAAGCGCAGCAGGGATGTAGCACGCCGATCGAGGACGAGGCGGAAGTAGACGGACAGATCCACCGCAGAAAGCCGACGCTCCATCTGAATCCACCGGCGGAGTGCGTCCTTGTCCCAGTCCTTTGACGGCTCCTTCCCTGCTTCCATCTCGACAATTTCCTTCGGAGTCTGCCGTTGTTCCTCATGCCAACGAGCTAGCTCGCGAAAACGTGCTTCGTTGGAGTACTCAAGAAGCATAAGTTTCAACAGAACGTCGTCGCGCAGCATTTGCATCTTGGCAACAGACGCCAACCTTCGTCTCAGAACGAATGCATTCATGAACCGTTTGACTTGTCGCGGATTTCCTTTCAGGTTCTCAGTGATCAACTGTGCTGCTCCGGCGCTAAAGGACAACGCAGCCTTCAGCGCATCAGGGAGGGTTTTCCCCTTAAGGGCCTCCTGTACGTCCGCGAGACCAAAACTGCCGAAGCGATTGCCTTGCCGACGAACTTCACATGCTGCGATGCACGCGTGGAAGTCCGCCGACTCCAGATCCCGTTGAGCAAACAGCAAAGTCATATAAGTTTCTATCTCCGCTGGCGACAGTCTCGGCAGATGGTAGGGCACTTGAATGAGCTTTTCCACGTAGTCCTTGACGAGTTGGTCTCCAGCCTCATTGCCGCTCTCTCCAGGGGCGGCAGACAAACGCGCTGCATCGAGAGCGTCTCGGTAGCGAACAGCTACAGCATGCCGAACAATTCTCGGGTCTGCTCCAATGATGAAAGCCGTCTTCTCGACATTCAGAAACAGTTTAATAGCCTCGAGGTTCTCCACTATGCGTTCAGGCGAGCAGCGATCAAGATCATCGATGAGCACAACCAGTGTCTTGAACGGCGTCTTCTTCAGAAGACCACCAAATCCTTCCCGAAAACTGCGTACATCCCCGAGATCAGGCTCCACGACATCCTTAAGGAGTTCCCCTGCCTTTTGAGCATTCAGAACGGATTCGCCGGACTGAGGAGCCTCGCCGGCGGTCGATCGCCCGACAAGCGTGCCCTTAAGTGCTTCAAGAAACCCCGGAACTGCTGTTGCGCCACCTGTTGCGTATGCGAGAACTGCAGGTAGTGCTACATTGTCCCAACCCATCTTCAGGACTCGCATCCAGTTGACTCTCCCGATCAGTTTGCGGGCATCATCTTTCAGGGCCTCGGGGAACCGCTTGTGACTGGTCAACTGTTTTAGAACGGACGAGATCAGTGCGCTCTTGGCGTCATCATAGCCCTCGAACAGCCACGCGTCGAAATAGAGCACCGCTATGTCTTCGTGACTGTTCAGCTGCTTCTGAAGCATCTTCATTATGCTTGTCTTGCCATTTCCCCAGTCACCGAAAACGCCGATCGTGATTGGGAGCAATTTCGGATCACTCACAACATCAGCAATGAGTTCGGCGTGAACCCGGAAACCGATCAGGTCATCAGTTGTCTCGTTGTCAGACCATATAAGAATGTTCCTCCAATATGTCAGATCCTGCTACACCAACAGCGACACGCCCAACAATTGCACCCTGGCCGATAGCGGATTCTCCACCTTGATCTTGGTTTGGGTAAGGATCGCGCCGATGGCACTTTCATAAGATTGGCGCCAGATGTTCCAAGGGAGACGAGAAACGTTTTCCGGGAGGTGCGTGGGCTGGAACTTGCCATCTTTGAGAAGATGCAGGTCCCAGTCGTCCGGGAGCATCTGAATCTGGCCGGTCTTGTCAATCTGGATGATCTTGACCTCACGATGTGTGTGTTTGGCCTCGGCTTCTATGGTGA
>JBAXKQ010000414.1:0-1808 GCA_037135275.1 bacterium | reverse complement strand
GCTGTCCCAGTGAGTCCGGCCCCTTCCAACCGGGGAAGGTCTTGCCGGCTTTGTCCCGCAACATGTACGTCTTTTGAAAACTCGGCGCGCCGCCGTCGCTATTGGTGCCATCGCAGAAGTAGAGCAAAACCCGGAAGCCGAGATCCTTCGCGAACTTCAAGCGCCGGTGCATCTCCACCAGGCTCATCGGCACCTTGTACGTGCCGGGGAATGCCGTCCACTCCTTGAGCAGCTTCCGGTGCTCATGGTCATAAGCGTATTGTTGGAAGTAGTCGTACCATCCGTGTAAGCATACCGCGACCCGGCCTCGGTCATTTGCCGGTATCCGATCCGCCAGCGCCTTCAGATCCTTGAACCACCCTTCGCCCTTCTGCGACAGGTAATCGTAGTAAACCAAATGAATCCCCTGAATCCACCGCGCGCCCGGCTTAATCTCCGGTATGGTCCGGTAAAAGCTCCGCAACGTCCCGTCCGCGCCGTTGCGGTGGAACTCCAGCGCCAGTGTGCGGCTTTCGGAGCGGACCGGCACAATGGACCCCCGGTAGGTAGTTCGAACCGTGACCTGCGTCCCGGCCGCAGTCGGTTGGGCCTGAAGGTAGCTGCCACAGTATGGATCGGCCGCGACCGACAATTGCAGCGGCTGCGGCGGGCCTCCCGATTCCTGGTCTTCAAACACCAGTCCGACGACCGGCATGCCCAGCGCCGAGCATGCCACCGGCCCTTCGGCGGCATTTCCCAGAGCAAACCGTCCCGCGCCACCGACGCCTGGCAGGACCGGCCACAGCTTGAAGTAGCCATTCCGTTCCGGTAGTCCCATCTGCCGCGCCGGGTTACCGCTCACATCGAAAGCCCACACAAGTTCAAGATTGGCCGTCACGGCTTCGCGGAAGGCCAGGTCCATGCGCCCGATCAGAACCTCTGCCTGCAAGTCGGCGGGAAGCGACACCCTGATGGTTGCTGAGCCGCTGATATTGAAGCCCTTTTCGTTCAGATTCAGAGTATATTCCATCACCGCGACGCCGCTCTGAACCGAACGCCCCTTCAGTCCAACCTTGAATGGCAACCGGGCATTGTCGCGCGGATTTTCCAGCGTCAATTGCGGTTCGTTGACCCGCACCGCCCGTCCCGACGCTGATTTCCACGCTACCGCCCCGTCATTCTGCTGGACCAACCCGCCGACGCTTTTGTCTGAGCCTTCAGCACTGTCAGCCGCAGTGCATGCGGTTAGTATAGTGGCGAAGGCAAGTAATGCTGCGAGGGATTTCATGGTCATCGGGTTCCTATTTGAGCGTAATCTGAACGGTTGCACCCGCCTTGATTTCGACCTTCGGCCACTTCAGGAAGCCGAGGGGGCCCAGGGGGCGTTGCGCTTGCTCCGCGTTTTCGGTTAGGACGACCACCCGGGCATCGAACTTGGTGGGATTGGTGATCTGGAGCGTCACGCCGGCCTGATCGCGTTTCACGACTTTAGCTTCGATGCTGTCGAACACGTACAGTTCGTCCCTGTCGGTGCGCAGATAAATGCCGGGGATTTCCATGGCCATCAGGATACCGTTGAGCACACACCAGCCATTGTCGCCGTCGCCACCGCCCCGGTTGCCGCGGCTGTCGGCGTCGCAATAGGTCAGCCGTTCGCCGATCCCGCCACCCGGCTTGACGCCTTCCTGCCACGCATGGGCGATGTCGCGCAAAAGTTCGGCATAGCGGCGATCACCAGTGGCACGGTAGATTTTCCAGAGGGGATCACCGGAGGAGGTGCAGATACCGGGCGCGCCATGCTTGTTCTGTGTGCTGGCCCAATACACCCC
>JBAXKQ010000413.1:0-1810 GCA_037135275.1 bacterium | reverse complement strand
CGCCTGGTGCGGTTCTAAGTAGATTATTGTAGTTTGGGTGAGCAACTCCCTTGGCCACGATCTCTGTTTCTAATTTCAGCGTTAGCGTGATGTCGGCTCTAAATACTATCGGTTTTTTCTTCTCCTTTGGACACTCTTCACACCGATATTGGTTTTTGAGTGAATCCAGCGGATTCTTAATCCTGCCGCCTGCATACCCTCCCCAATCAACGATAATACCATTAATGAAAACCGGCGGCAGTATTTCTTGAACCCCAATTGTATGTAGCCCCAGATAGTCCATCAAGTCCACAGGCCGATTTTCCAAGAAGAAATAGTTATTAGCTCCCCCGTTCTCCCCAATCGGATCTCGGCTCATCCACCGGCCGTCCCAGAGGTAGCGATAGCCGTAGTAATACCATCCCGGACATTCCGAAACTGCTGTCTCGCGATCAAGATATTTGCTGCTGAACAGAATGTGGAAGTCTGATGCCTTGACGCCACTGACCTCAAGCAGTTCGCCGTAGGCTCCGTAACGATACCGGGCAACCACATTCGTGCCGGTCGCGTCGGTGTATTCCGTGACATTGCCGTTGCCGTCCGCACACGCAAAGTAGAGGTTGCCCGAGGCGTGCGTGGCGAGTAAACCGCCGATGCCGCCAGCGCCCTGCATAGAACCGGACAGGTCTGGCCCCCAAATATGACAGGTGAACGCTCCCGCCGATTTCTCCGCAATCACATTCCATGCATCGTAGTAGAAAAGATTCGTGACACCATTCACGCTCTTGCTGAACCGCCGTCCCATGTGGTCATATTGAAACGCCACAATTGTGGAGCCGTTCGATGCGCCCTGTAAACGGTTCTCCCCATTCCATTGGAGATACCAACCCTCACCCCCGGCCCCTCCCCCAGAGGTGGAGGGGAGAAAAATCAGGTTTCCATCGAGGTCGTACTGCGGGACCTGCACCGTGCCTGCCGTGATGTTGGTGTATTGGTTCAATGCGTTGGCCAGATAGGTGCGGTTCGTGCCGTTCGCGGTATGCGTCTGGCGGTTGCCGATGGCATCAAATGCCCACCCAAAGCGCTGCGCGCCCATGACGGCATTGGTCAACTCGCTGCGTATGTTGTAGGCGAAAGCGTTTGTCATTGCGGATGCGGTCGAGTCAATCCGCTGGGTTCGACGCCCCAAGACATCATTGGAATACCGATACGTTGAGATGGCAACGCCATTCGCCAGATTCTGGACGCCGGTCAACAGATTGCGGTGGGCTTCGTAACTCTTCACGGTTGAGAGTATGCCATTGCTCCAGCCGGATATCAAGCCGGAATCAGGCAAATAGCTGTACTGCCACGTGTTGGACGACGAACCACTAATCACGGATGAGAGCCTGCAAAAACGTCCGAGCGCGTCGAACCCGTACCCGGCGGCATAATCATCATCGAACGTCAATCCTATGGCCCGTGCTTGAGTGTCATACGTTCTCGCAATAACGCTTGTCACGCCACCAGCAATGATCGTTTCATGAGACACGGCCAACGTGAAGGGATCGTAACCATACGTTCGTGAACCCTGCGCGTCCGTCACCCCCGCATGCCGCCCGAGGCGATCATACGCAAAAGCCACATCCGGCGTGGCGTCGGAATAATCAATGCCGATCAGTTCGCCCGTGGTGTTGGTGTAGCTGTAGGTCGTCGTAACGCCACGCGCCCAAGTGCGGGTGGCGAGCTGGCCTTGCGGCGTGTAGGTGTAGGACGGGCCTTTGCCGTCTGCGTAAACCTTGTTGGTCAGCAGCCCCGTCGCTTCGTCGTAGAGCCACTGCGTCTGGTCGCC
>JBAXKQ010000412.1:0-1812 GCA_037135275.1 bacterium | reverse complement strand
AGGGAGGCATAAGATACACAAGTCGACCGAAAGGACGAACCCAGACGCCCTTGTCAACGAATTGTTTCTGGATTGTGGCCATAACAACCGGATTTTGAAGCTCAACAACTCCTATCGCACCTAGCACACGGACCTCCTGCACATGGCTGAACGAGCGGCAGGGTTCAAGCCCCCGGCGAAGTCCCGCTTCGAGGCGAAGTACTGATCCCTGCCAGTCGTAGCTCTCAAGAAGTCGAATGCTTGCGGAGGCGACCGCACAGGCGAGAGGGTTTGCCATAAAGGTTGGCCCGTGCATGAAGAGTCCGGGAATACCGGAGCAGATCGTTTCGGCAACGAGCCCGGTGGTCAGCGTCGCGGCAAGGGTCATATAGCCGCCGGTCAGCGCTTTGCCGACACACAGAATATCGGGCACCACGGCGGCATGTTCCAGTGCAAACATTTTACCGGTACGTCCGAAGCCAGTGGCGATTTCGTCGAAAATCAGGAGCACATCGTAGCTGTTGCACAACTCCCTGAGACGGCGAAGGTAGTGCGGAGAGTAAAAGCGCATCCCCCCCGCTCCCTGCACCACCGGTTCTATAATCACTGCGGCAATGTCGGCGTGATGGCGCTCAAGCTTCACGTGCAGATCGGCCATATCGTCATCGGAGCAGGGCTCATGAAACCGGCAAGCTGGAGCTTCGGCAAAGTACTGCTCCTGTATGGTGCCTTTGAAGAGGGAGTGCATTCCTGTTACCGGATCGCAGACCGACATGGCGGCAAAGGTGTCGCCGTGATAGCCTGAATGAACCGTCAGCATGCGGTTTTTTGAGGAGTTCCCCAGCGCGGCCCAGTACTGGATGGCCATTTTGATGGCAACTTCAACGGCAACTGACCCTGAATCGCTGAAAAAAACTTTCTGCAGCGCCGCCGGGGTCAAGGCGACCAACTGTTGTGCAAGGGTTACGGCAGGCTCGTGGGTAAGGCCGCCGAACATGACATGGCTCATCCGCTGAAGCTGGGAGACCACCGCCGCGTTCAGCACGGGATGGTTATAGCCGTGAATGGCCGCCCACCAGGAGGACATGCCGTCAATGAGCCGCCGGCCATCCTCAAGCTCAAGAAAGACCTCGTAAGCCCGCACGACCGGATAGACCGGCAGAGGGTTGGTCACCGAAGTGTAGGGATGCCAAACGTGCTGGCGGTCGAAATCAAGGTCAATGGTAGACACTGGCATACCGGTAGCAGTTATAGGGAGAGACGTAAAACGGCATCATCATCAAGCACTCCGTCACGCAGGTTGATCACTGGTGCAGACAAGCCCGCTTTGAAAAGGTAGTGCTGGATAACCTCACGGGTATCGTCGGCAATGAGCGTGTCAACGTTTTCAAAACAGTTATAGATAACTCCCCGGAGAGGTATTCCCCGTTTCAGACAGGCCTCAATCGAGAGCAAGGTGTGGTTGATGCTGCCAAGATGGGGATTGGTCACCAGCAGAAGTCCGTACCCGGCATCCCGGACATAATCAGCAAAAAGCAGATCATGCGCCAAAGGAACCAGAAGTCCGCCGACCCCTTCAAGAAGCACCAGTTCGTAGCGTTTCTGCAGGAGAAGGGTTGCCCGGCGAATGCGCATAACATCGATCTCGACACCTTCCATGCAGGCTGAAAGATGTGGTGAGGCCGGATAGCGAAACAGGTAAGGACAGGTGAGCCCTTCACGGTCAACCTCCTGCAAGGCGATGCCCATCAGTCGGCGGTGTTCCAGAATATCGTCAGCGATCCCTTCGCAGCCGGTCTGGACAATTTTCTGGGTGATGACGTTTTTGCCATG
>JBAXKQ010000411.1:0-1819 GCA_037135275.1 bacterium | reverse complement strand
CTGGGTGTCGGTGGATACTCGCTTGAAAACAGAAAACGGAGCACGCGCCATAGGTACCTCTATCACCGGCGGTAACAAATCCGGTAACAATGGGGTTTTGGCGGCCTCCGTTGTCGGTTGGCCTAGGGTACTAATCCCTTATCAGCTAAACACTTGCGGCGAAGAGGACTTGAACCTCCATACCTCTCGGCACCAGCACCTCAAGCTGGCGTGTCTACCAGTTCCACCATCGCCGCAGGGAACGTGATTTTATACCCGGATCGAAGCGGGGCTGTCAAGCGGAGGGGCCGGGGAGGGTGCTGGGGCCGAAATCCTCGGCCAGGAGGTCCATCAGGATGACGTCGTGGTAGGCGCCGGCGTAGAAATGGGACTTCCGGCGCCGGCCGATCTCCCTGAAACCCACTTTGCGGTAGCTGGCGACCGCCCGGGGGTTGTAGTCGAAGACCCTCAGCATGAGGCTCCGGAGGTTGAGGGCGTTGAAAGCGTAGTCGCACAGGAGCCTGAGCGCCTCTGTACCGAGGCCCGCGCCGCGCCGGGTCTCCGCGCCGATGAAAATGCCCACCTCGGCGCTGCGGTCGGTCGCCTGGATGTCCATAAGGCCGCAGTTGCCCAGGAGCTCGTCGCTGGCCTTGGCGACGATGGCGTAGTTGTGGCCGGAGGCGATGCCCTGGAGGGCTTCGCGCTCGCCGTGCAGGGTGACGTTGGCGGTCGCGAGGGTGAGGTAGCGGGTCGTGGAGAGGTCGTTGAGCCAGGCGGTGTAGCGAGAATCCGCGCTGATCAGGAGTCGCCCTCCGGGCTTAGGGCCTTGCGCGCGAAAACGGCAATGGAACTCTGCGACGGTGTTCCTGGGGGCTGCTTCTCCTTTAATCCAGATCCATTTGGCTCTCTGGAATCCTTTCTGGGCTGCAGAAGCATCTCGTTTCAGTGTCTCGGCGTGCATGGGATGAGACGACGAGAGTCGCCTAGAAGACAACAATACGCAACAACATACTCTGGGAATATGGTGGGTCTTGAGTCATCTGGCGGGGATTCTCCATGTGGGCGCAACTTTAAAATTGTCGCGCTACCCGCACTATTCTAAACTGCACCTGTGGCAGCGAAGAAGAAAAACGGAAAGACCCAGGGCGTATCGATTTACACCATTGCGGAGAGCATGAATGTCTCTCCCGGAACGGTGAGCCGAGCTCTGAACAACCGACCTGATGTCAGCGCGAAAACCCGCAAGGTGATCCGCAAGAAAGCCAGTGAACTGGGATTCAAACTGCGAACCTTTGAACCGCGTGTGACCAATATTTGCGTGGTGATTGAGGTGAGGCCGAACCAAACCAGCCTGTTCTCGCCCTTCGTCGACGCGGTTCTTGACGGGGTGTGGAAATTTTGCACGGAGAATGACATGGAGTTGTCGTTGTTCGGCGAAAAGCCCGAGCGCCTCAATGATTGCGATTTGAGCCGAGTGCTGGGACGGCGCTCGGTGAATGGCGTGGTCTTCCTGAACGCCACGAGCCACAGCCAGTATTTCGCGACCCTCAACGAGCAGAACTTTCCCTACTGCTGTGTTCTGAGCGGTGCCCCGGAGGCGGCGCATTGGACGATCCTTTCAGACCGACCGGCCCTTGGTAAACGAGCCACTTCATATTTGATCGATCTCGGCCATCGGTCGATCGGTCTTCTCGACACGTTGACCGACCTCGAAATCGGGGTGGTGCGTCTTCAACCAGTTCGACAGCCAGCCCGACAACTACGTGTTCCGCAACGCCGCGCACGACAGCATCCAGGCGCCGATGATCTCAAGGAAGCGCGTCGAGACTTTCACCGGTAG
>JBAXKQ010000410.1:0-1825 GCA_037135275.1 bacterium | reverse complement strand
CTTGGGGCATGAGCGAACATAACTATCCTGCACCGCACGCGACAACTCCTGTCGCGGTCCGCCACGGCGGCGTGGCCGGCGGGCGACGACTGACATACATCGCCACCAATGTCTCTCGCGCGGCGGTGAAGCATTCCCTCAAGTTCGGTCCTGGCGCCCACCCAAGCAGCACGGCAGCGATCACCAGCATCCGCGGTGTCCAGCGAACACGTTCATCGTCCACCTGCAGCGGCAGGCCTCGCTGTGGCAGGCACTTGCCAATAGCAGCCAACAGGTCATTATGGTAATATCGTCGTCCAGCGGCAGTCCTTTGCCGTTCCATACCGGGCTCCTTCCATGCTTGTTTGGCAAAATCAGCATACAGAAGGAGGCCCTGTAAATCGCGCAATTTGTCTATCCTAACGTATTGCCACTTACTATCTTAGCTCGCACAAAGGGGAAGATGGTTTACGGCGTAGCATGGCAGCAGGGCTGCCAGGATTTATCCTCGCACATTCCGGCGGAGACACAAAATAGAAAGGGAAGATCTCCTTTTACTCGTCGTCCAGGATATTGTCGCAGGCGGTCACCCAAGCTCGCATGGCCTGGTTGACCATGGCGTAGAGAGGCATGTAACGAGTGGGGCCGACGGCCTGCCGCGTGACGGCCAAGAAGAACGTGCTGAAGAAATTCCGTTCCATCGTCAGGCACGCCTGCGCCGGTTGGGCGGCCACAGATTCGCCAGCGACCCGACGGGCGATGCCGTGGAAGGTGCTCTGTGCCCAGACCTGAAGGGCGAACGCGTCGGCGAACCACCCCTCCCGGGCCAAGTCAGTCAGGATTTGCATGAAACCTCCGCTGGCCGCGAGTCCTGTCGGGCAGGATGACGTCGATGGCTAATTGATCGCGCATGTGCCAGTATAGCCCACCAACACGTTCCAAAACAAGCTCGCCGACGTCGGAGGCGTCCGGCGGGAGGGGACCGGAGAAGAAGATGCAGAGGGGATTGCATTTGCATGGAGGTTTGGTACACTTCGTCACTGTCTGCGGTAGAGTGGACTGGCCTGGAGGCCGACCTGCTGCCGCAGCACTTTGTTCGGGAAGAAAGGAACTGGCATATGGAAGTCGTGATCAAGGAAACGTACGAGGAAGTGAGCAAGGCCGCCGCGGCGTTGATGCGACATGTTCTCAATGCCAAGCCCAACGCCGTGCTCGGGCTGGCCACAGGTTCGACCCCCCTGGGGCTGTACGGTGAGATGGCTCGGATGCATCGCGAGGAAGGTCTGGACTTCACCCACGTGACTACGTTCAACCTGGACGAGTACGTCGGGCTGCCCGGCTCGCACCCGCAGAGCTACCGCTACTTCATGGAGAAGAACCTTTTCCGGCACATCAACATTCAACCGCAGAACACGCACGTGCCCTCGGGCACGACGGGCAACTACCAGGCCTTCTGCGAGTGGTACGAGCAGCGGATCAAAGAGGTCGGCGGGATCGACCTGCAGGTGTTGGGCATCGGGTCGGACGGGCACATCGGCTTCAACGAGCCCACCAGTTCGCTCAGCAGCCGCACGCGGCTGAAGACCCTCGCCGAGCCCACCATCAACGACAACGCCCGCTTCTTCGAACGCCGCGAGGACGTGCCGATCTACGCCATCACGATGGGCGTGGGCACGATCCTGGATGCCCACCAGGTGCTGCTGGTCGCCAACGGCGATAACAAGGCCGAATGCGTCGCCGGCATGATCGAAGGCCCCGTCACGGCCATGAACACCGCCAGCGCTCTTCAGCTTCACCCGCACTGCACGGTCTTCCTGGACCGCCCGGCGGCATCGAAACTGAAGAT
>JBAXKQ010000409.1:0-1828 GCA_037135275.1 bacterium | reverse complement strand
TCCTTCGGTTTTCGGGTTTCGGGGCTTCGGATTTTGGCACAGGACTGGCCGACTTCAGAGCACCCCCGCAGCGGCCACCCGCCATCACGCGTAGCATCGAACGTGAGTTCGATCATTATTTCCGATCTTGTATGCCCCGGGCTTTGCCCCATGTTCACCCGCAGAGCGGATCGGAATTGCCGGCAGCCTCAGAGCGGCTGACCGGGCACGCTCCCCAGCTCACGTCTCACGTTTCACGTTTCAGGTCCGTCGTTTCACTTTCGGATTTCGACTCTCGGATTTCGGATTTCGGACTTCTCCTGCCCCTCTGGCGAGTGCTGCAAACTCGGTGGTTGTTTCGGGGTGGCTCTCGGCGTAATCTCGCCGCGATAGAAAAATCAAAACGACCAGAACACCAATTTAACCAAAATCATTTCGCGTAGCTTCGGCTGCTGTCCGTCACGAAACCGCTAATTTCGACACAGAGGACACCGCTTGATGCACGCCCCGGGTGGGGCGTGTTGAAAGCGCTCCTCTGTGGGCTCTTAGCGGTGCCTGTCTTGGGGCGTGTGTAAACACGTCCCTTTTGTTTGCAGGCACCGGTAAAGAACCCACGGAGGACACGCCATCCCGACAGGGCTGATTCGCGCGCGAGCGAATCCCCCTGTCTGCATGGCAACAAAATCCATTCACGACGTGCTCGCCCAATTCCGCGAGGGCGCGTCATCCAACCGCGATCTCGGCGGCCGCTTTGAGCGGCTCATCTGCCGCTACCTTGAACTGGACCCCATCTACGCCGAGCGGTTCTCCCGCGTCTGGTTGTGGAATGAGTGGCCACTGAAAGGAAAGGTCGGCGACGTGGGCATTGACGCGGTGGCGGAGGAGCGCCACACGGGCGAGTTCTGCGGCATCCAGTGCAAGTTCTACCTGCCAGAACACACGATTGCAAAGGAGGACATAGACTCGTTCTTTACCGTCCTCGGCAAAACGCTGTTCACGTCTGGCATGGTCGTCAGCACCACGGACCGGTGGGGCAAAAACGCCGAGCACGCTCTGGCCAATCAATCCAAGCCGGTCCTCCGCCTGTCCGTCCACGAACTCGATGCCAGTCCCATTGACTGGTCCAAGTTCAGCCTCGAGCGCCCGACAGACCTTAGCCGAAGCTCGCAAAAGCCCATCCGCCCCGACCAGACAACCGCCGTCGAGGAGGTCCTCCAGGGCTTCCGCAGCGCCGACCGGGGCAAACTCATTCGGGCCTGTGGCACCGGCAAGACCTATATCGCGCTGCGCATTGCCGAGCGGCTGGCACCGCAAGGGCATGTCCTGTTCCTCGTGCCTTCCCTCTCGTTGCTGTCGCAAAGCCTCCGCGAGTGGACCGCCGAATCCGCGCGTCCTCTGCACTCCCTGGCCGTCTGTTCCGATGCCACCGTCGGCAAACGCTCCGCCAAATCCGAGCAACCCGATGAAGACTTGGCCGACATTGCCATTTACGACTTCGCGCTCCCGGCCACGACCTCAGCCCGGCAGATTGTCCGCCAGCTTCACGCCATCCGCAGCATGGCGGAGAAAAAGAAAACCCCGGCCCAGATGACCGTTGTTTTCTCGACCTACCAATCCATTGCCGCCGTGGCGGAGGCGCAGAAAGTCGGCCTGCCGGACTTCGATCTCATCATCTGCGACGAAGCCCACCGCACCACCGGCGTCACGTTGAGCGGCGAGGACGAAAGCCACTTTGTCAAAGTCCACGACGCTGGTTTCATCAAAGCCAAGAAGCGCCTCTACATGACCGCCACGCCGCGCATTTACGGCGACGAAGCCAAGGTGAAGGCGGAGCAGGCGAGTGCGGAAG
>JBAXKQ010000408.1:0-1849 GCA_037135275.1 bacterium | reverse complement strand
GAGGAAGGCACCGGCATCGGTCTCGTTGTGGCCAAGCGACTGATTGAACTGATGGGTGGCGTTATTGGCGTGAACAGCACCGTGGGGGTGGGAAGTGTGTTCTGGTTCGAACTCATCTCGGCCGATGAACAACGTCTTACCCTGCTCAATCGTTCCTCCCGCGTCCGCCGCCTCAACATCACCAGCTATGTTGAACTATCCATGGCGCCCCACAACGCGGATCGCCAGCACCCGGCCTTCAACAAGCTGTTTATCCAGACCGAAGCGCTCCCTGAGCAGCAAGCGCTCATAGCCTACCGGCGCCCGAGAAGCAAAAACGAACCACCGTTGTTTGTGGCTCACTGCTTGACGCTCCAAAAAACCGTGGATGGCGATTCGCATGAAAAAGAGTGGCAGTTTGAAACCGACCGGGGGAGGTTCATCGGTCGTGGCCGGACCCTGGCCAACCCCATGGGAGCAGTGGGAGATCTCGGCAACAGCCAGGGTTTTGTCCTTGATCCGATGCTGGGCCTCAGGAGAAGCCTGGTACTTAAGCCGGGCCAGCGCGCCCAGCTTTGCCTTGTGCTCGCTGCCGGGAGCTCACGCGAGCCGTTGCTGCTTATGATGGACAAATACCGTGATCCCCATGCGGCCGAACGGGCCATCGATTTCGCCTGGGGGGCGGCCCAGCAGCAGTTACAACTTCTGCACATCCAATCAGACGAAGCGCGGCGTTTCCAGCAACTCGCAAGTTATCTGCTATTTCCCAATCACCTGCTGCGCGCACCCACAGAACTCCTGGAAGGCAACCGCAAAGGGCAGTCAGGATTATGGCCGTACGCCATTTCGGGTGACCTGCCTATCGTCCTGATAACCATAGGCGAGACCAGGGAGATCAGTCTGATCCGCCAGATGCTCCATGCCCACACCTACTGGCGGATGCATGGATTGTCGGTCGACCTTGTAATCCTTAACGAAGACGCCGGGGGCTATGAGCGACCGCTCCAGGAACGGTTAGAACAGTTAATTCAGGCCCATACGATCTCTGGAGCAACCGATCAGGCAGGTGGGATATTCCTTAAGAGCGCAGCGCAGATCCCGGAGGCGGATCTGAAGCTCTTAAAGGCAACAGCCAGTGTTGTTCTGGTGGCTGCACGCGGCACACTTCCTCAGCAATTGGGGATACAGATTGAGCCTCTCGAACTGCAGGAAAGTCTGGCCCAAAAACGTGCCCCTCGGGAGCCATCGGCCCCACTCCCCTTCATGGAACTGCACTACTTCAACAGCTTGGGCGGTTTTACCACTGACGGTCGCGAATACGCGATCTATTTGGGCCCCGACACAAACACCCCGGCACCCTGGGTGAACGTGATCGCTAATCCAAACTTTGGCACCATGGTCAGTGAAACCGGGTCCGGCTTCACCTGGTATGGCAACAGCCAGCGAAACCGCTTGACCGGCTGGTCGAACGACCCGGTGCTGGACCCCGCCTCGGAAGCACTTTACATCCGCGATGAAGAGAGCGGTCTCTTCTGGTCGCCAACTGCGGCACCGATTCGAGAGGATACTGCCTATCGTGCCCGGCACGGTGCCGGTTATACGGTCTTTGAGCATAACAGCCAAGGTATAGAGCAGGAGTTGACCGTCTTTGTACCGGTGGACGGTAGCGGCGGGGAGCCTGTCAAACTGCAACGGCTACGGCTCACTAATGCTTCCCTGCGGAGGCGCAGACTCTCGGTAACATATTATGTGGAACTGACCCTTGGAGAAAACCGCGAAACCTCGCACATGCATGTCATGACCAACTGGGACCACGAAGCACAGGCACTAATGGCACGGAATCGCTACCACCCCGAATACGGAGAGCGAG
>JBAXKQ010000407.1:0-1852 GCA_037135275.1 bacterium | reverse complement strand
GGTAACAAACCGTGCTTGGGCAAGCACACTGGAATGGGCGTTAGCGGGCGCGACGGGCAGTCCTGCGATTGCCATTGCCGCAAGATCAATCGCATCATCGCCGATATAGCAGATGTGCGCCAGCGGTACGCGGCTTCTTGCGGCAAAGTCCCGCAGCGCTGCAGCTTTGTCATGGCACCCTTTATATGCATGTTCGATCTTCAGTTTGTTGGCGTAGCGTTGCACCAGCGCCATGCCACATGGGCTCGATTCACCGGAGATCAAAGCGATTGACACACCCGCGTCGCGGGCAAAAGCAATGCCGGTCGCATCTTGGACGTTGAACCGTTTCCATTCCGTTCCGGCCGCGTCCCAGTAGAAGTGGCCGTCCGTCAAAACTCCGTCCACATCCATTGCCACGGCGCGTATATCTGCGAAAGCATTAGGCGTGCCGTCGAAGCCTCTTGATAATCGGAATTTCACGTTCCAGTACTTTCTTTTCGGGGTTTCCCAAGCTCTTTTCAACTAATCGGATGTCGCGGACCAGTCGATGTAATCCATTCGGTTCCAACGAGGCTGCCTGGTCGGAACCCCACATAGACCGGTCCAGCGTAATGTGTCGTTCCACCACACAGGCTCCCAGTGCCACGGCGGCGGAAGAGCTTGGAAGCCCCGTCTCATGTCCGGAATATCCGATAGGCACATGATAACGGTCTCGCAACGTGGCGATGATTCGCAGATTCAACTCATCGTAACTGGCAGGATAGGTGCTTACGGCATGCAGCAGTATTAAATCCTGCTTCCCGATCGTCATCACGGCGGCGTCAATCTCTTCCAGTGTACTCATGCCGGTTGAGAGTAGCATCGGCTTTTTTGCGCTCTTGGTATTCGTTAGTAATTCTATGTCTGTAATTGAAGCCGAGGCGATTTTATAACATGGGATGTCAAATTGTTGCATAAAGTCAACAGATCGAACGTCCCAGCAGGACGCGAACCATAAAATTCCTGCTTGCTTGCAGAACCGGTCAAGCTCAGCATATTGATCGATGTTAAACTCTACTTTCTCCCGGTATTCCATATAGGAGATATAACCCCATGGCGTCTCTCGCATGATTCCGCGTTGAGCCACGGGAACACACAGCTCCGGTGTCCGTTTCTGAAACTTCACGGCTTGACATCCCGCCGAAATCGCTGCCTCTATAAGCCGCTTTGCAATGGCTAAATCGCCATTGTGATTGATACCTATTTCTCCGATGATAAAACAAGGTTGTTCCGGGCCAACCAGATAGGACCCGATCTTGACTGGTGTCATGTGCATCTCCCGTCCGTTCGATCCATGATTTTGACTGTCTTTCATGTAAGCCTGTGTGCGCATGGGTCGTCGAGATGTAATATGGTTTATACTGTTAAGCGCCATTGGTCCGGGTGGAAAGATGAAACGCCAGCGTACGCGCCACGGCGTCGGCCAGACCAAGAGAATCGTTCAGACCGAGTTCAGCTTTGGAGCGGTTCACGGCTGGCACATAACGAGCGGGTGGGGATCCGGGCACAGGTTTCTGCGCCATCAGAATGCAGGTGGATGCGGTTGGCATCGCGTTTTGCACGGTCTGTGCAATCTCCAGGATGGTATGGCTTACGTCTGATCCGACATTGTAGGGGCGGCAGGGGGCGCCACGCAGCAATATCGTCCAGAGCCACACAGCCAGGTCCGCGGCATAAAGATAGGAACGGTACGGCGTTCCGTCGCCGTTGACCTTGATTGGCCCGCCAGCCAGGGCGTCGCGGATAAAGTTGCCGATGGCGAAGTGGGCGTCCAGAGGCAGGTAGGGTCCGACAAAGGCGAAGCATCGCGCGATCTTGGGTTCCAGCCCGT
>JBAXKQ010000406.1:0-1853 GCA_037135275.1 bacterium | reverse complement strand
GCGTGCAGAGTCATGAGCATCACCAAAAGCATAACCGTTCGCACGAAGTCCCCGCTTTCCAGACAGCCTCACACATGCCCGAGTTCGTCGACAATCCCCATACGGGCGGCACGGCCCGCAGGCAGTACGGCCGCAAGCACAGCCAGGACCACCATGCACACGAACGCGCCAACCATGTACTCGGGGACCAGGTGAATTTCAAAGGGCACGCGCTTCGGAACCGTTGGCGGAATCCAGGTGGGCTTGATGATAATGATGGCCGCCCAGCAGAGCATGGTCAGGGCAAGGCCTATGGCTGCGCCGACGGACGCCAACATTGCGCTTTCGGTGCCGAAGATCAGCAACAGGCCGCTCCGCCGCAGCCCGAGAGCGCGCATGGTGCCGATCTCACGCGTCCTTTCCATGACGGCCATGCTGATAGTGTTCACGACGCTCAGGACAACGATGACGAATACGATGACAAACAGGAATATGAAGATGACATCGAACATTTCCTGGATACGACCATATGAAGGATTCAGCGCTTCCCAGGTGAACACTTCCACGTCGAGCCCGGCCGCGCGCAGTTTTCGCTCCATCTCATCCCGCATGGCATTCACATCAGCGTCCGGTGACAGGGCCACTATAAGGCGGTCAGCGCCGCCGGTGTCGAGCAGTTGCCGGCCGGCCGAAAGAGTCTGGACTATGAAAGTGTCACGCATCATCTCATTCTGTGGTTCGAACGTGCAGAACACCACTGCATCCACGGCATTCATCTGACCGTCCACGGTTGGCGCCATCAGCACAACACTGTCCCCGAGCTTGAGATCGAGCCTGGCCATCAGGCCGCCGCTGATTCCGATGCCATGAGGCACCGCATCCTGCAGCGGCTCGCCGTCATATAACTTCAGCTTTCCAACCAGCCCCTCGGCCATGGATCGAATGCTGGCGGTCTCATCCACAACCCGTGCCAGCGAGATAAAGATGGTGGACATCTTGCCATTGCTGATCAGGCCTGTGAGATAGATCTGTGGCGTGACAACGCGGACCCTGGCGTCCTTGAGCAGGATATCCTTGACGGCCTGCACATCCCCCGGTTCAAGCATGCATTCCGCCGGCCTCGTAGCCCCGGCCTTCATGTGCCCGGTTTTGAACACCGTAAGATGGCCGTATGGCATTCCATAGACATAGCCGTCCCTCAGGCTCGTGGCAATGTAGTGCGTGTAACCACCGAAGATATTGACCGCCGCAAAACCCAACGCCACCGCCATTACGGTAAAGAACGATCTCCGCTTGTTCTTGGCCAGGTTCCGCAACGCCAGGATGATCCACATTGCCATGGTCTATGTCACCTTCACGTCTTCCACAACACGCCCGTCTTCAAGCCGGATCAGCCGCCGTACATGATCCAGAAGGCGCTGGTCGTGTGTTGCGAAAATCACCGTCGTACTGTGCGCTCGATTCAACCCCAGCAGGGCATCCACGATCTTCATGGCGTTCACGGAGTCCAGGTTGGCCGTGGGCTCGTCGGCAATCACCAGCGCAGGATTCGTCACCAGCGCCCTTGCAATTGCCACCCGCTGCTGCTGCCCTCCGGACAGCCTGTCTGGCCGCTGGTTGGCGTGGGACGCGAGCCCAACCTCGCCGAGCATGCAGAGGGCTTTCTCGCGGGCCGCCTTCATGGACTCCCCCCGAAGAACCAGCGGCAGGGAGACGTTCTCGGAGGCTGTCAGGACCGGAACCAGGTTGAACCTCTGGAAGACAAACCCCACAGACCTGTTCCTGTGGTCGGACTGTTCGTCGTCACTCAGCACGCTCACGTCCCGGTCGTTGATGACTACGCTCCCTGAAGTGGCGGAGTCGATCACCCCCAT
>JBAXKQ010000405.1:0-1854 GCA_037135275.1 bacterium | reverse complement strand
GGCGCCAAATTCCTCAACACACTTGCGTGCCCAGTCCGCCGGAGACTTCACTACAGGGCCAAGGGCGTTCATCAGTGGCTGTGCCCAGTCGTCCGGTTCGCAATCCCAAACCTCCATGGCAATCACCGGCGAACGCGGGCTCGGTCCTTCGAAGGTCATATACGGCAGCGCTCCGGCGCCGCCAACCGTGACCACCGCGGTGCGGCTGCCGCCTTCTTCAGAGGTAGCCCCGAGGGTTACTTCGTTGATCATTCCCGACCATTTTTCCTTGGCATCATCCATGATACTCATAGCTTGCTCCTTTCCAAAAGCACGGATACCAGTTCATCCACGGCCACCACGGCCGGAGAGTTTGCAGGCAGATCCTTGACTGCCTGCCCATTCACATCGTAATCGGCGACGCTGGAATCGGCCGGAATCATCGCCAGACTTTCCAGGCCCGCCTGCTGAAACTGGAGCTTCAAATCGGGATGCAGCGGCCCGTTGCACTGGTTCAAGACCAGATAGCATGCGCCAATTTCGAGGTGGAGTGTTCGCACGAGCTCCATGATGCGACAGGCCGTTCTGGCCCCGATGACGGTGGGCTGGCAAATCACCAGCATGACATCCACGCTGCCGTCTGTGCGGCGGCTCAGGTGCTCCAGCCCGGCCTCATTGTCAATCACTACGGCGGCGTATTGTTTTCCGAGCCGTCCCAGATATTCGCGCAGCAGGTTGTTGATGAAGCAATAGCAGTCCGGCCCCTCCTGACGCCCCATCACGAGCAGGTCCAGTCCGGTTGACTCGATCAGTGATTCATTGATCTGGCGCTCAATCCACTCGTTCTTGGAAATGCCCGCCGGTTTGGCGTTCGGATTGGCGCGCAGTTCCTCACGGAGCGCGCCGATGGTTCGCTCAACGGTCAGCCCGAGCTTGTCCGCCAGGCAACTGTTTGGATCAGCGTCCACGGCCAGAACAGGCTTGATGTTTCTGGCCTGCAGGCTGCGGCACAAAAGCGCTGCTATGGTCGTCTTGCCGGTTCCGCCTTTGCCGGCAAATGCGATCCGGAAACTCATTTGCCATTCTCCATGGGGGCGGGTTTATGGGCCTCTCCCGCAAGTGAGGGAAACTTTTCGATGTTGGTGTGTGGAAGAAAGAGGCACGAGCTATACTCGTTCATATATTTGTGGTTGGTGCTGAGCTCCAGGTAGGTCATTGCGCCGGCGATCTCATGGACATAACGCATGGCTTCCTGGGAGAGCAATGCCATTTTTGCGCCTTGAACCGAGCCGTTGCCGATGTACTTGAATTTCGAATGCGGCAAATCGGGAAGCAGCCCGATCCGGACCCCCTGTTCGATCTTCAGGTAATTTCCGAAGCCCCCGGCAATGTAGACGTGTTGTAAGTCGTCAAAGGTCATGCCCACGTGGTCCAGCAGGCATTCCGCAGCCATGTAAATTGAGCCCTTGCTGTGGATGAGATTGTTGATGTCGGCTTCGGTCAGCACCAGGTCGCGGCCCAGCGCGGTCTGACTGCCGGGAAAGAGCAGAAACTCCCTGTCGCCGCTCGCGCCTTCCCGTAGCCGCAGGCCGCAGGCCGCCGGGTCGAAGCGTCCACGCCGGTCAATGCACCCGGTCTTGAGCAGTTCGCCCACGGCATCGATCAGCCCGGAGCCGCACAACCCCAGCGGCTTGCCGCCGCCGACCACGCTGCACTGCAGGATCCTGCCGTTCGGCCCCAACTGAATACGCTCGATGGCGCCGTTGGTGGCGCGCATGCCGCAGGTGATGCCGCCGCCTTCAAAGGACGGTCCGGCCGAGGCGGAGCAGCAGATCAGCCAGTCGGAATTGCCCAGCACCAGCTCGCCATTGGTCC
>JBAXKQ010000404.1:0-1860 GCA_037135275.1 bacterium | reverse complement strand
TGCTAATGGGGCTGGTGGGCTATGGCGGCAAGCATTACGGTGCTAAGCCCGGCGAGTAGCGAAGCCGATCGCCTGACGCAGCGCCTCCAGCATGCTGCCTTCTCCTGCGATTCCTTTTCCCGCGATGTCGAACGCAGTGCCGTGATCGACCGAAGTACGGATCACCGGCAGGCCGACCGTGATATTTACGCCGGCTTCCAGGCCCAGCACCTTGACCGGTCCATGACCCTGATCGTGATACATCGCGACCACCAGATCGAAATCGCCGCGCACCGCGCGAAAGAACAAGGTATCGGCCGGCAGCGGGCCTTCCACCGCCCGTCCCAGAGCGCGCTGTGATTGCACTGCGGGGATTATCTTTTCTTCTTCCTCGCCGCAACCGAAGAGGCCGTTCTCTCCGGCATGAGGGTTGATCCCGCACACACAGATACGGGGATCGGCAATGCCGGAACGCACCAGGGTGTCGTAGCCGCGTTCTATGGTCCGCTCCACCAGCCCCGGCTCGATCTTCTTGATCGCATCGGCCAGACCGATATGCGTGGTGACGTGAATCACCCGCAGATTCGGTGCGACCAGCATCATCGACACTTCCTTGGTATGCGTCAGCTGGGCCAGCATTTCCGTATGCCCGGGAAACATGTGACCGCCTGCGTGCAGCGCTTCCTTGTTGAGCGGCGCGGTACAGATCGCGTCGATCTCCTGCGCCAGCGCCAGCTGCACCGCGCGTTCGATATAGCAGTACGCGGCATGGCCGCACAGCGCAGACAATTCGCCGAAGGGATGCCCGGATGGAATCAGGCCAAGATCGATGCAATCGACCGTGCCGCAATCGAACTTCGCCGAGCTCACGCCGTCGATGGCGTGCACCTCAAGCCTGCTGCCAACGGTTTGCCCGGCTTCGCGCAGGCGCTTGAGGTCGCCGATGACCAGCGGCCTGCAGCGCTCGTACAGATCGCCGTGCGCCAGGCTTTTCATAATGATTTCCGGGCCGACGCCGGCGGCGTCGCCCATGGTGATTGCGATAAGCGGGCGGTACATTAGAGTGTCTTCCTCGGAAATGCCGCAGATGCGGCGATTGCTGCAACGGTGTTCGTATCCGAAGCGCATACTACTCTTGCCTGCCGCAGCGCGTCGTAGCAGCGCACCAGGGTTTCGCGCGAGCCGAACGCGCCCGCCTTGGTGATGACAGGGATCGCTCTGGTTCCGGTCGCAACCGAAACCGGCACCCCGGGTTCGATTTCGCCGGCAAGGCGCAGCTGCGTCGAACCCATCGCGCAAAGAATCGCGCGCGCGGTCTCTCCGCCGGTGGCGATGAGTGCGCCGACATGCCCGGCCAGCGGCGCAATCAGCGCCGCCAGAGACTGGCACAACCGCAGTCCTTCGGTCATGTCGACCGCTTCGTCCGCGCCGATCATGACCAGCAGATCGTGCTGCGCTCGCAGCGGCCCGCGGGTCCGGTTCCCGTTGTCACCGCCGCGGCCGGGGCGCGCACGGTGAGTCCCGGCGGCTTGCTGCGCGCCAGCGGCGCCATCACGGTGGCCGGCGGCACGCTGGACTTGGGCGGCAACAAGCAGACGACCACGGACACGATCTCGTTCCAAGGTGGCACGGTGCAGAACGGCACGTTGACCAACAACGCCGTCGCCTATGACGGCCAGAGCGGCACGGTGTCCGCCGTCCTCGCCGGCAGCGACGGCCTGACCAAGACCACGAGCGGCACGCTGACGCTCACCGGCGCGAGCACCTACACCGGGGGGACAGCCATCAACGCCGGCACGCTCGCCTTGGGCAGCAGCGGTTCGATCAACAATACGCCCAGCATTGCGATCGCCGCCGGGGCGGCTTACGACGTGTCCGCCA
>JBAXKQ010000403.1:0-1879 GCA_037135275.1 bacterium | reverse complement strand
CCGATGGGCGTGGCCGCGCCGGTCGCGCCCTACGGTGGCACGGGCTGGTTCGCGGGAACCTCGGCCACCTATGACCGCGAGTTTGCCGTCGATACCGAGCAGCTCTTCACCTTTCTCCGTACCACCCAGCCCTACGAATACGCCAAGCTGGGCATCGGCGATTACCACGACACCAAAGGCATAGCGCGGCAGAAGTTCCTCGCTCGCCTGCACGGCGAGATCACCCGGCGCGGGGTGATCGAGGTGCTGCGCAAGGGCATTAAACACGGGCCGCTGAGTTTTGATCTGTTCTACGGCACGCCCTCGGCGGACAACGCCAAGGCGGTGGCGCGTCATGCCACCAACCGGTTCAGCATCACTCGCCAGCTCTATTACAGCCGTGAGCAAACCCAGCGGGCGCTGGACTTGTGCGCCTTCGTCAACGGCCTGCCGCTGATCACTTTTGAGCTGAAAAACAGCCTGACCAAGCAGACGGTGGACGACGCGGTGGAGCAATACAAACGCGACCGCGATCCGCATGAGACGCTGTTTGCCTTTGGCCGCTGCGTGGTGCATTTCGCAGTGGACGACAGCGAAGTGCGGATGTGTACCGCCCTTAAAGGCACCCAGGGCATGGCGAAAGACTCGTGGTTTCTGCCCTTCAACCAGGGCTGGAACGATGGCGCAGGCAACCCGCCCAACCCAGACGGCCTGAAAACCGATTACCTGTGGAAGCGCATCCTCACCCCGGCGCGGCTAACGGAGATTTTAGAGAACTACGCCCAGATTGTGGCGGAAGTGCATCCGAAGACAGGCAAGAAGAAGCAGGTACAGATTTTCCCCCGCTACCATCAGCTCGACGTAGTGCGGCAGACCCTCGCCGATGTACTCGCCCACGGTGCGGGCAAGCGTTACCTGCTCCAGCACTCGGCGGGCAGCGGCAAGTCGAACTCCATCGCCTGGCTGGCGCATCAGTTGATCGGCCTCTGCAAAGACGGGGCGGAGGTGTTTGACTCGATCATCGTCATCACCGACCGCCGCCTGCTCGACCAGCAAATCCGCGAGACCATCAAAGGCTTTGCCCAGGTCGGCAGCCTCATCGGCGCGGTGAGAGAAGGCGCGGGTAGCTCAAAGACCGAGCAACTGGCGAAGTTCCTCAAGGACGGCAAGAAGATCATCATCTCCACCGTGCAGACCTTTCCTTTTGTACTCGACAGCATTGGCGAGGCACATCGCAGCGGCCAGTTTGCCATCATCATCGACGAGGCGCACTCCAGCCAGGGCGGACGCGCCACCGCAGCGATGAGCATGGCGCTCTCCGAAGGCGGCGCAGAGCCGGAGGACGAAACCACCGAGGACAAGATCAACCGCATCATTGAAACGCGCAAACTGCTGCCCAACGCCAGTTACTTCGCCTTCACCGCCACGCCGAAGAACAAGACGCTGGAGATTTTTGGCGTGCCCTATTCCGCAGACGGCGAGGTGAAGCACCGGCCTTTTCACGGCTACACGATGAAGCAGGCGATTCAAGAGGGTTTTATTCTCGATGTACTCAAGCACTACACGCCGGTGGAGAGCTACTACCGCCTCGCCAAGACGGTGGCCGGCGATCCCGAATACGACATCAAGAAGGCCCACAAGAAGCTGCGCGTCTATGTCGAGAGCCACAGCAAGGCGATTCACGACAAGGCCGAGATCATGGTGGATCACTTCCTCGAACAGGTGATCGGCCAGCACAAGATCGGCGGTCAGGCGCGGGCGATGGTCGTGACGGGTAGCATCCAGCGGGCGATTCAATATTTCTTCGCGTTTCGCGCCTACCTCACGGCACTGAAAAGCCCTTACCAGGCCATCGTCGCCTTCTCCGGCGAGCCGGAATACAACGGCGAGAAGGTCAGCG
>JBAXKQ010000402.1:0-1882 GCA_037135275.1 bacterium | reverse complement strand
TACAGGAAAAAATCTTGACAAAAGCGGAGAGGTGAACCATGGTTTGGGTCTAACTGCATATGGTTTCCGATTTTCACAACTAGCTGTAAATAGAGAGGATATTTCAATGGACTTTACCAGAATGCTGCACAAATTCACCGTAGTTCCCTCCCTGACCGACGAACTGGTGGCTCTTCAACGTGTGGCTTACAACCTGTGGTGGTGCTGGGAGCCGGACGGAATAAACCTGTTCCGTCGCCTGGACGCCGATCTCTGGAAATCTACCCGTCATAATCCGGTCGAGATGCTCGGAATTTTGCAGCAGACGACGCTGGAGGCGCTTAAGAGTGACGAGGGCTTCATGGCCCATCTGAAAAAGGTGGACGAGAAGCTTACCGAATACATGGAGGCAAAAACCTGGTTCCAGAAAACCTGCAACGGCAACTCAAAGATGAAAGTAGCCTATTTCTCGATGGAGTTCGGCCTGCATGAATCTCTGCCGATCTATTCCGGCGGTCTCGGAATCCTGGCCGGTGACCATCTGAAATCAGCTTCAGATCTTGGCCTGCCGCTGGTCGGGGTCGGTCTGCTCTACCGTCAGGGATATTTCCGTCAGTACCTGAACAACGAGGGGTGGCAGCAGGAGTATTACCCCGAGAACGACTTCTACAACCTGCCGTTGACCCTGGAGCGGGACGAAAAAGGCGCTCCGTTGTTGTTCGAGTTGGATTTCGGCCCAAGAAAGTTCAAGGTGCATATCTGGAGGGTACAGGTCGGCCGCGTGCCGCTCTACCTGTTGGACACCAACCTGGAAGAGAACAGCCCCGAAGATCGTCTGATCACTGCCCAACTCTACTTTGGCGACAAGGAAATGCGGATGATTCAGGAGATCCTGCTCGGGATCGGAGGCATCCGTGCCCTGCGCACCCTGGGTGTAATCCCCAATGTTTGCCATATGAACGAAGGGCATGCCGCCTTCCTCGCGTTGGAGCGCATCCGCCTCCTGATGGAGAAGCGCGGCATAAAATTCAACGAGGCCCGCGAGGTAGTGAGAGCCGGCAATATTTTTACCACCCACACCCCGGTTGAGGCCGGGATCGATCACTTTCCACCGGAACTTATTGACAAGTTCTTTGGACGTTACTTCAAGTCGCTGGGCATCAGCCATGATGAATTTATCGGTCTTGGGCGGCAGAACCCCAAAAACCAGCAGGAATCTTTCTGCATGGCGGTGCTGGCTCTCAAGCTGGCCGGTCACACCAACGGCGTCAGCCAACTGCATGGCGAAGTATCCCGCAAGATGTGGAAAAACGCCTGGCCGGAGCTGCCGGAGGAACAGTTGCCCCTGACCTCGATCACCAACGGTGTCCATACCCGCACCTGGATGTCCAACCATATGGCCAGTCTGCTGGTGCGCTATCTGGGAACCCGCTGGATGGAAGATCCGACCGATCATAATGTCTGGCGACGGATCTCTAAAATCCCGGACGCGGAACTATGGCGCACCCAGCAGAGTTGTCGTGAAAAACTGGTCGACTTTGCCCGCAAACGCCTGAAAGAACAGTTGATCAAGGTTGGCGCAACAACCAAGGAGATTGCAACCGCCGAAGAGGTGCTTGATCCCGAGGTGCTGACGATCGGTTTTGCGCGTCGTTTTGCCACTTATAAGCGCGGAACACTGCTGCTTCGCGATCTTGACCGTCTGGCACGCATACTCAACAATCCGGAGATGCCGGTTCAGTTCATCTTTGCCGGCAAGGCTCACCCCCAGGACCAGGAGGGGAAGGAGTTGATTCGCCAGATCGTTCAGGCCTCGCACCAGGAGCGCTTCCGTCACCGCATAGTTTTTATAGAGGACTATGACATGGAGGTTGCTCGCCACCTGGTACAGGGGGTGGATGTG
>JBAXKQ010000401.1:0-1886 GCA_037135275.1 bacterium | reverse complement strand
TGGGACAACCTGTGAAACAACTCCAGCAAACCACGAAGTTCGAAAAAGACTTGGCTCGGATGAAGAGACGCGGCGTGGATTTGCGTATCCTTCAGCAGGTTGTTTTGTCTCTTCTTCAAGGCGAGCCCTTGCCGGTCAAGCATCGTGACCACGCGTTGAGCGGATCTGAATTGTGTTACAATCTTCGCTGTTTTCCCAAACGTTTCCCTGAACGGCGTGGCCTTTGCCGCGTCCGGGAGTGGGCAGAAAGAGAGAAATGCCATGTACGTCACGTTGATGCACACGTTGCGCGCCTTTCTGGGCGCGGACAGTCTATTGAGGATGGGGCTGATCGTTTCGCTGACGCTCATGGTGGTAGCCTTGGCCGCCTGGGTCACGGCCTCCTTCCGTATGAGTTATCAGCGGTGGCTGTCGGCCGGAGGCTGGCGCGCGAACCTGGCCAGCCTGGGGACGGGCCTATTCAAAGTGCTGGTGCTGTTCGTCATCGTGCGGCTGCTCGTGGTGGCCATGCACGTTCAGGCGCAGCGCTTTGAGCAGCAGTACGGACGGGTCACCGAGAAGAATCGCTCCGCCGTGCTGATGAAATGGGGGAGTCCGCACGAGCAGCATGAATTATTCGTGAGGCACACACGCACACGCATCTGGGTCACCCGCCAGATCAAACCTGTCGCCGACAAGAGCGACATCACGACGGAGTCCTTCTGGAAAGATGAGACTCCTCCCGTTCAGGCCGTTGACGGAAAAATGCCCGTCGTGATCAGCACGCGGGAAGAGATTCGAGATGTGGACCTGCCGCAGAAGGCCATCGTGAGCGCGGACGTGAGCATTCATCTCCGCAACAATCCCCGGCAGTTGGGCAATGCGAACTATGCCGGCTATGAGGATGCCTGGTCGATGCGCTACGTTTTGGCGAATGCGTCGGATCAGCACACCACGACGCACCTGCGTTTTCCGCTCCCGGCCCAGACGGGGCTTTTCGACGACCTTTATCTCCGTATGGACGGATCCAACTATCTCGACCGCATCAAGTCCGAGGAGAATGCGCTCTGTTGGGAAGTGAATATGGCTCCCGGCGCCGAGAGCGTGGTCGAAATCGGTTACCGCTCACGCGGCCTTGAACACGTGCGCTACATCCCCAAACGCATGAGTCAGACCGGCCACTACCGCGTGTCAATGCAGATCGAAGGAATCCCGGCCGACAAGTTAGACTACCCCATCGGGGCGATGCCGCCCGCCGAAAAGCTGGGTGACCAGCGTGGCGATTCCTACACGCTGACGTGGAAATTGGACAACGCGCTGACGTCCTATGACATCGGCGTCAAACTCCCGCAGGCGGAACAGCCGCGCTATCACTATGCGCGGCTCATGAGTGAAGCGCCGGTCGCGTTGGTCCTGCTGCTGGTCTTGTTCGTGCTGCCCCGCCTGATGATGGGGGTGCCCGTGAAAGTCGGCGTTGTGGCAGTTTTGGCGACCGCCTATTTTCTTCTGTACACGTTCATGGGACATCTGGCCGATGTGTTGCCGGGTTTTGCCGGGCCGTTTGCCATCTCGGCGGCGCTCTTAACGCTGCTGGTCACGGGGTTCCGGTTATCGTCCTGTGAACGTCTGCTGCTGCGTGTTCAGGATGTGATCGGGTTCGGCGCGTTCGCGTTCCTCTACCCGCTGGCCGTGATTGATGGTGATCGCACGGACCTTTGGATGCACGTGTTCTACCTGGTGATGCTCCTCTACGTGTGCGCCCTGCTTGTGCGCGGGCGGAACGGCATGGCCGTCACGCGCACCGCACCGTGAGCGTGGCCGCGCTTGTAGGCCTGACAAGGGACGGGGCTTCTGTCCAGTCCCAGCCGCTCCTGGATCACGCAACCCGTTGATGAATAAGCGATTGA
>JBAXKQ010000400.1:0-1887 GCA_037135275.1 bacterium | reverse complement strand
CTGTATTCTGACTTCTCTCTTGCAAACACCCCGGAGGGGTTTTGCAAGAGCCTCATTTGAAATCAGGAAATCAGGAAAGGAGCCACACACGTCTTTGTTGGTTGTGACTGAGGCAAGGCCCGTCCCTTGCGACTCCGTCACAATGATCAAGACAACGATCAGGACAATGATCGGGACAATGATGGGAGATCGGTTGACGATTACGGAGCAAAAGGAGATGCAGATGAAACGATTCATGTTCGCAAGTGGTCTGGGTCTGAGCCTGGGCCTGGTGGCGCAGGGTGCTACCAACAATTCGGTGAACGCGGCGCAGGCCGGCGACGGGATCGCCGCCTATAACGTGGTCTGGAATTCACCCAGCAAGAGTCCGGACGATTTCATGCCATTGGGCAACGGCGATATCGGGGTGAGCGCCTGCGTGGAGGAAAAGTCTGGCGAACTGGTGTTCTACGTCAGCAAGACCGATGCGTGGGATGAGAACGGCCGGCTGTGCAAGGTCGGCTGCGTGCGCCTGAATTTCGATCCGGCGCCGGTCCTGACGAACGGCTTCCGGCAGGAACTGAAGCTGCGCGACGGCGCGATCGAGGTTGTATCCAAAACCCGGAATGCCGACTTGCGCGTGCGCCTCTGGGTGGACGCGGACGAGCCGGTGATTCGCGTGGAAGCGGAATCCGAGACGCCTGTAACCTGCCGCGCCAGCGTGGTGTTGTGGCGGGTGCGCAAGGAGCCGTTCGAGGATGATGACGACAGCCACTCCGGCAGGGGCCTGAAGGGCCGCGCCATGCTGCCGGACGTCGTGGTGACGCCGCCGGCGCCCCGGGTGGTCTGGTATCACCGCAACACCGAGTCGATCTACGCGCTCAGCCTGACGAACCAGAATCTTCAGGCGCTCGAAGGGCGATTCGCCGATCCGCTCCTCAACCATACGTTCGGCGCGAGCCTGTCGGGGGAAGGTTTGGTTCGTGAATCCGAACGCGGGTTGAAATCGGCGGCCCCGGCGAAGCGGCACCGGCTTGCCGTGTGCGTGCTGGCGGAGCGCGCGGCCACGCCGGAGCTCTGGCTCCAGCATCTGGAGGGGATCGAGAAGAAGGCCCGGAGTTTCGAAGACTCCCGCCAGGCGACGGCCGCCTGGTGGAACGCCTTCTGGAGGCGCAGTTGGGTCCTGGTCGACGGGAAGCCGGAGACAGCCGTCGTGACACGGGGGTATGTGCTGCAGCGTTTCATGAACGCCTGCGCCGGTCGCGGCCGCTCGCCGATCAAGTTCAACGGCTCCATCTTCACACCTGTCAGCCGTCCGGACTGGCGGGCGTGGGGCGGCGCTTACTGGTTCCAGAATACGCGGCCGACCTACTGGGCCATGCTCCCCGCGGGCGATTTCGAGATGCTCGAACCGTGGTTCCGGATGTATCTCGACGCGCTGCCGTTGAGCCAGGCGCGGGTCAAGACCTACTACACGTTCGAAAACGCCGCGGTCTTTCCCGAGACCATGAGTTTCTGGGGCATGCCAAACAACAACGATTACGGGTGGGGAAATAAGGATCCGGAGCCGGCCAACGGCTTCATCAAGCGCCATTGGAACGGCGGCCTCGAGTTGATCGCCGTGATGCTGGACCGCTACGACTTCACGCAGGACCGGGAGTTTGCGCGCACCACGCTCGTGCCGTTGGCCGATCCGCTGCTGGCGTTCTTTGACCAGTACTGGAAACGCGATGCGAATGGAAAGATCCGGTTCGAGCCGTCCCAGGCGCTCGAGACGTATCATGCGACGGTCAATCCGCTGCCGGATATTGCCGGGCTGCGGTTCGTCCTGCCGCGTCTGTTGGAGCTGCCGGCGGCGCTCACGACGGAGCAACAACGGAAGCGGTGGCAACGCATGCTGACCGAACT
>JBAXKQ010000399.1:0-1899 GCA_037135275.1 bacterium | reverse complement strand
ACCAATTACCAGTCTTCATTGGGTCAGTACGTTTCATCGGTCGTCTACGACGACACCTTGCCTGCGGCCGCCAATATGCAATCGGCGATCCTGCACGAGATAGGCCATGCCCTGGGTCTCAAGCATCCCGGTTATTACGGCAGCGGTGATGTGGGGCCATTTCTCCCGGCCGCTGAAGACAAGACGTCCAACACCATCATGTCTTATCACATTGACAGCGTCGATGCCCTGCAGTTTGTCCCCTACGATATCGAGGCGTTGACCTACCTGTATGGCGCACCGATCACTGCGGCGAGCTGGGTCGGTCAGGCATCGGGCGCTCTGCAGCGCATGGGGGGTGCCGGCAACGAACTCTTCGCCCTGAATAGCTACGAAATCTGGAGCCACAGCAACAGCACCACCTTTACTAACTCAGGGAATGGTTACCGCGCTAGCGAAACCATGCTCACCATTGATGGCAGTGCCGGCACCGACCAGGTATACATTCCCCTTGACCGCGCCCAAGTCGATATTGCCCGCTCAACCGATGGTCGTTTGACACTGCACTCCCAATGGTCTGTCACCCTGACGGGTGGCGCTGCCGGTAGCTTGACCTTGACCGACCAGTTGATCAATATCGAGCGGCTGCACTTTGATGATCTTTTTTTAGCCCTCGATACCGGGGGCCTGGCTGGCCAGGCGTATGGCTTGATTTATGCGGCCCTGGATGCCCCGCCCGCCCCGGATCTTCTGGGAATTTGGTTGCAACGCTTCGATGCCGGCCTGACGGGTGCGCAAGTAGCGACGGAGATCATCCAGACTTATGCGCCGGGTCTGCCATCGGCAACTCTGGTCGGCCTGCTTTATCACAACATCGTCGGCTTTGACCCCACCCCCCAAGCCCTGCATGATCTGGTCGCTCTGATTGATCAGGGAACCTATACGCAAGGGGAGTTTTACGCGGCGGCGGCGGCGCTTGATCTCAACACCGACCAATTTGTCACATTGATTGGCCAGGGCATCACTTATACGATTTAATAAAGAGCGGTAACTGCTCTCTGTGACCTGTCAAAGCAGGCAGTTCTTCGATCCATCAGACGCGACCGACACTACCTTGAATACCTTCTCACCCGTTGAAGAGTCGACACTGATTCCTTACCAGGCCGCGAGTCAGATACTGGTCGGCGCTGTGCTGGTGTTTGCCCCTCACCCTGATGATGAAGTTTTCGGCTGTGGGGGTGCTCTCGCACTTCATGTCCGCGCGGCAGTTCCAGTCCGGGTCGTGATCCTGACCGATGGTGCCTTGGGTGGCGACCCGCAGGAGGCATCCCTTGCCCACTGTCGTCAGGCAGAAAGCACTGCCGCACTCGCCGTCATCGGTGTCTCCGCTCCCGAATTTTGGAATCTCCCCGATCGGGGCGTGAGTTACGACGAACCTCTTGTCTGCCGCATCATGGCGGAGATTTCTGCAGCAGCAGCAGATCTTATCTACCTGCCGTCCCTTGAAGAACTTCACCCGGATCACCGGGCCATAGCCCTCGCCGGGCTTGAGGCCGTGCGCCGTCTGCAGGGCGAACGGCGCATCGCCTTCTACGAAATCAGTGCTCCGCTGAAACCTAATCTTCTGCTGGATATCGATCCTGTCATGGAGATCAAGCGGGCTGCCATGCGTTGCTTTCCCTCTCAGCTGGCATTACAGCCCTATGATGAGCACATCGAAGCCCTCAACCGTTACCGCACCTACACACTGGGTGGTAGCGTTCGTGCGGCCGAGGCTTACCAGTTGATCGAGGCTTCCAGCCTCAGTCATGGGCTGACCCACCTCTACTGCAGCGAATACCAGCGGCGGCGTAACCGTGGGCTTCCCTCCGCCGCCAGCGACATCCCCTTGGTGAGTGTATTGATCCGGAGTGCCGGCCG
>JBAXKQ010000398.1:0-1900 GCA_037135275.1 bacterium | reverse complement strand
CCCAGATCGCGCGTCGAGCATCCGTCTACGCCGGCAATCTGTCGTTCTGCGGTCATTGCGTATTACTGCAAAACCACAACATGCACCGTTGGAATGTAAGCCAGCGCGCGAGTGAACGGAACAGGCTTGCCGCCTTCTGGAATGGACGAACAACATCCGTTTCGTCCGTTGGAACGCTTGAAGAAGCCGACTGGTAATCCTGATGGTCATTCGTCTTTCTAGTGATAGATCAGAAACTTCTCGCCTGTCGTAGGGTTTGATTCTGGCGGGAAGAACACCGTGATGATCTTGCCTTTCGCATCCGCTTTCCCTTTTGACACTACGGGTTCTCCCTCAACTTGGCTGCTTGCGATCGCAAGAAATGCCGGAATGGTCAAAGCTGATGAGCCGCTTCTGACCGAGCCGGGAGAATAGAAGGCCCGGCTGTTCACCTCCATCTCGGCATCGTCGACTTTGCCGCCACTGAACCAGTTGAGGTTGCCGATACCGAGAAGTTCAGTGCGGCTCTTCTTGCCGGCAACCCATGTCATGAACCCCGGATTGCCCCAATAGAACTCGTCTGCCCAGCCCCATTTTGCGGGCTTGCCGGGGTCAATCTGGCCAACCATGCTCACCATCGTGTCACCGTTGCACAATGGGGCGGCAATATTAGCCGCAGTCTCACCGGCCGCCACGGCCCAATCAGGCCATTTCCACGGCAGCGAGGTTCCCGCTTTCTTTTCAACGTGCAATTTAAGCGCACTTGGATCAATGGGGAAGGCGTAGATGTTGACAGGGAGGCCGCTTATTCCGTCGGCAAGTTCCTCGGACACACCGCTCATGCTTGACGAATCCAGTCCAAGCTCTGACGCTATTGTTCCCACGTAGCTGGACGCGGCAGCAAACACATCGTCGGCACCGCTTTCCTTCGCCATCGTGTCGGCGTAAAGGAAAGCCAGCACAGGAAAAACTTTCTCAATCCCTCCCTGAACTTTCATTACGACTTTTGCAAATTCCTCCTGACCCCAGTCGATCCATGGCGCCGTGTAACACAGGTTGCAGGAAGCGTCTGCTGAGGCAAGTGCCGCCACCCATACCCAGTCAAAGATCGTCGGTATGAGCGGACGCGTGGCAATCTCTCCAGGAACCGTAACCACACTCAAACCACAACCAGTCAGAGCGGCAGTCTCGGCGATGAAGAGTGTCTCATTGACTTTATAGTGGACGTTGTTGAGGTGCTGGAGCAGGTTGCAACCGCGCGCCTGCCAGAGTGCTGCCGCGTCCGCCGCAGCGTCCACGGAGTTCTGGGCAATTATGCGATTATATACCGCCTTGCTCATGTCAAAAGTCATGATGGTGATCATCAGGACCACAAACACCATGACCCCTGACAGAAGCAGGACCTGCCCGCGATCGTCTGATCCTATGGCGCGCGCGCGCGCCGCAGATCGCATGAATATGCCAGGCATTCTCATTCTTCTCGACACCACACCGGTCAGCCCGGTCCTTTCGTCAGTTCTCTCAGCTTCTGCATCTTGTCTTCGTAGTTTAGCTTCGCCATGTCGTACTTCCAGCGCTTGCTGTCTCTGATGCTCTGGGCGGCTCCGAGCTTTGCAAATGCGGCATATTTCTGTCCGTCCGTTGCCGACGGATCAGCTAACACCAGGTCGTACTCCGCCTGAGCCGCATCAACCGCATCCTGCGCAAGTTTCAATTCATCCAACGCTTTCTGCATCTTCACATGGGCCGCTTTGCATGAAAGGGGTGGCACGGCAAGGCCTGATGCGCCGCTCCACGACGGGTTGGACCGCTTTGATCGGCGCTTGTCCCCGGTGCTATCCCGCGCCGCTCAACCAGTGGAGGTCAGCATGCGAATTCTTTCCAGGGTTCTTGGGGTGGGGGCGGCAGCTTCTCTGATGAC
>JBAXKQ010000397.1:0-1911 GCA_037135275.1 bacterium | reverse complement strand
GGGATGCTCTGGGCACGCTGGCTATCGGCATGGTGCTGATGGTGATTGCGATTGCGGTGATGATCGAAGTGAAGGGCCTGATCGTCGGCGAATCCGCTGCACCGCAATTGCGCGCCGAGATCGAGGCGTTTGTCGCCGTTCAGCCGGAAGTGGAACAGGTGCTGAACATCATCACTCTGGCGTGGGGCGACAAGGTGGTGATTGCGGTCAAGGCGCGAATGCGCGGCATGGAAACCCAAACCGGCCTGCAGCTGGTCGATGCCATCAACGCTGTCGAAGCACGCATGAAGGAGCGCTTTCCTGCAGCGCAGTGGGTGTTTTTCGAGCCGGACGTTCGTTAAGCGTCGCTGCGTCAGTGGTGAGCCACGTCTTCCAGATGTGCGACGTCATCCCGCACACGCTGATTGACCTCGTGCTGGCGCTTCACCAGCCACATCGTACCGGCGACGAAAAGGCCGAACATGACGATGATCCAGTAGATCGACAACTGCGCCTTGAGCAGTACCGAATAGGTGGTGGTCATGATCAGGATCGAAAGATTTTCATTGAAATTCTGTACCGCGATGGAATGTCCAGCACCCATCAGGATGTGGCCGCGATGCTGCAACAAAGCGTTCATGGGCACCACGAAGAAGCCGGAGAAAATACCCACCAGGATCAGCAGCGGCGCTGCCAGCCACATGTCGCGCACGCCGATCATGGCGATGACGCCAACACCCATGGCGATGCCCAGTGGGATTACACGCACCGATTTGCGCAGCGTGATCATCCGGGCCGCAAGCACGGCGCCGACGGCGACGCCGACGGCGACTACGCCCTGCAACATGCTGGCCTTCGACAGATCCAGATTCAAGGCAACCTTGGCCCATTCCAGCACGATGAATTGCAGAGTTGCTCCAGCGCCCCAAAACAGCGTGGTTACGGCCAGCGATATCTGTCCAAGCTTGTCGCGCCAAAGCAACTTGAGGCAATGGTTGAACTCGTGAAACAGATACACCGGGTTCTTTTTCAGCGGCTTGTGGTCGACACCGGTATCCGGAATGTAGAGATTGAACAGCGCTGCGATGAGGTAGAGCGCGCCGATGATGACCAGGGTCATTTCGGCCACGGTATCTACGCCCGTGTCGATAACCGGAAAATCAAGAGACAGCAGGCTGTGTGCGATCTCCGGCCTGATCAGTGCTCCGCCGAGCACCACGCCGAGGATGATTGCGCAGACCGTCAGGCCCTCGATCCAGCCGTTGGCCACCAGCAGCAGGCGGTGTGGCAGGTATTCGGTGAGGATGCCGTACTTGGCCGGAGAGTAGGCGGCGGCCCCGAGCCCGACCACGGCATAGGCCAGCAAAGGATGCACATCGAAGAACATCAGGCTGCAGCCCAATATTTTGATGCCGTTGCTGATGAACATGACCCGCCACTTGGGCATCGAATCGGCAAACGCGCCGACAAAGGCCGCCAGCGCCACATAGGACACTGTAAAAAACGTTTTCAGCAGGGGTTCATATTCTGCCGGCGCGTGCATGTCGCGCAGGATGGCGATCGCCGCGATCAGCAGGGCGTTGTCGGCCAGCGCGGAAAAAAACTGCGCCGCCATGATGATGTAGAAACCAGTACTCATTGATTAGGTCGGTGACCCGACCGTGCTTTAGGCTGCCGGTTTATATCACGAAAGGCACGTCACTACTTTGATGTTGCAACGCACTAGAGGTCATATCCCACCGGGGGATACCGGCTTCGTCGCAAGCTCCGGAGCCATATCCCGCCGGGGGATACCGCCCACGTCGCAAGCTCCGTGGGCATAAATTGCGCTCATGGCGGGTGATTTGTGATTGAATACTCACCACACAGAAATTCTTCAATTCGGAGGTGGTTCGTATGGCTGATCGCCGGCTTCAGGTTTTCCACGCGGTT
>JBAXKQ010000396.1:0-1913 GCA_037135275.1 bacterium | reverse complement strand
GGAACACTGTTCGGGAGGCAGGATCGCTTTCCAGTCGAGCCGGAGGGCGTTGCCGAGGTGGATATGGGCGGACATGCGGAGCGGCAGGCGCACGAAGTATTGGCCGAATGCCTCAGAGAGGCGGGTGTTCATCTGGTGTTCCATAAGCCACATCGCCACCTCGGCGATGCGGGCGGGCCATTCCTGTATCTCGATGCCGGTGAAGGCGTCCACATTGACGCCGGAGAGTGCCTGGACGTCGAGTTCCTGCTGCACCTCTTTGCCGAACAGATCCTTGAGCACCTCGATCTCCAGCAGGCGCAGTTCGCGGTAGGTGATGACGAGGAAGTTGCCGCAGCCGCACGCGGGGTCGAAGAAGCGGAGGGTACCGAGCTTCTTGTGGAACTGCCTAAGCATGGCCTTGCTGCGTCGGGCCTTCTCGAACTCCGCCCGCAGGGCGTCCATGAAGAGGGCGTTGATGACCTTGAGGATGTCGCGCTCGGAGGTGTAATGGCCTCCGGTCTGGCGGCGTTCCTTGGGATCCATGATGCCCTGAAAGAGGGAGCCGAAGATCGCGGGGGAGATCTTCGACCAGTTGAAATCGGTGCAGGCGACCAGCGCGTCACGCATGGCGCGGTTGAAGGCGGCAAAGCCAAGCCGCTCTTTGAAAAGCTCGCCATTGACATACGGGAAGGCGGCGAGCAGTTCGTCGAGGTTTTTCTGGCGGCGATCGGGCGGAGTGTCCAGCACCTCGAAGAGTTGGGCCAGAAGCACGCCAAGGTCGGAGCCGTCCTTGGCCGTGCGGTTCTCGATGTAGAGCGTGAAGGTCTCGGGCTCAAACAGACCGGTGTCTTCGGCGAAGAGGCAGAAGAGGATGCGCACCAGGAAGCGTTCGAGATCGTGGCCTGCGTAGCCGCCATCGGCCAGCGCGTCGTGGAGGTCGCCGAGAATCTCGACGGCCTTGATGTTGATCGGGTCTTCCTCGCGCAGGCGGTGCTGCTTGTAGCCCGCGATGAAGGCGAGTTCGTGAATGTGCTTGTGCAGGTCCTTGAGAGGAAACTCGGATTTTCTGTATTTGCGGGCCGCGAAGAGCGGCAGTTCGAGTTGCTCGTCCGGTTCGAGATCGTAGAGGGCGATACGGTCGAAGTCCGACAGGATCACATAGCGCGGCAGATCGTCGGGACGTTGCTCGCGCGCAAGATCCTGAATGTAGTCGAACGCCTGCGACTCGGCCTTGTCGAGCGACTTGCCGCGGCTCTTGTGCTCGGCGAGCATCACGCCGCGCCAGAACAGGTCGATGTAGCCGTACTGACCGTTGATCTTGCGGACGGGCTCCTCGAACGTGGCCAGCAATCGCCGGCGAACGCCGAACACGCCGAAAAACTCGTCCCAGAAGGATTTCGCCTCCGCGTCCTCACGGTGCTCCTCGGCCCATTCGCGAGAAAAGCGGATGGCGTTCTGGCGGATTTCGTTCCAACTGATCGGCATGCAGGAGTCCTATGGCATTGCAACGGTTCGGAATAACGGACACGCGGATAACGGAGAAGATAGCGCGATTGATGGCGGGTGGCAAGGCGGAAGTGCGGGAGGGCGGAAGTGCGGTAGACGGTCGCCCAGAAGCCCCCGTCCATGGCGTTGGCGTGGAAGCTTTCTTTCCTTCGTCGTCATAGTGTCACCTACGCTCCGTGCCCTGGACGGTCAACGCCAGGTGCTGCGTGAATCCATCCGCGTCGGATCGCCCACTTCGCCGCTTCAAGCACCGGAATGATCGTGGCGGCCACACCGAGCAGCACGGGCCAGATCGACAGTGGCAGCTCGAATGTGCCGAATGCCTTGTTCATGAATGGCAGATAGACGGCGCCCACTAACAGCAGCAGTTCCCACAGGATCGCCAGGTTCAGCCAGCGGTTCGCGAAAGGTCGGCGGAAAATGGG
>JBAXKQ010000395.1:0-1916 GCA_037135275.1 bacterium | reverse complement strand
TGAGCCTGCGGTTGCCTGCCTGAGTCGCTTCATGGATGACTTCGTCCAGGTCCTCCTGCGTGATCTTGAGTCTCTCGCACTCCTTTTCGATGCGGGCGAGCGCCTTCTTCAGGTCCTGAGCGAGAAATGTTTCGACCTGCTTGCGCCGCGGTTTACTCCAAAACGGGTGTCCCTCGTTCAGACATTCGCCCGACGCTGCAAACAGGTCCCAAAAGCGATTCCTCCCGTCGTTTTGTTGGACGACTTCGACCGTCCCGAAGCCGGGGATGTGGTAACTGGCGACTGTGGTCATTGGGAACGTTGTTTCACGGCCTTATAATGGGGTATGAGTAAAACGCTGCTGAACATCCTCAAGGCCTGCGCCAAAAAGCTGCGGTCCATGCTCGGTGTGCTGAGCCGCGTGGCTTAAGTTGAAATCCGCCCGAGTGATCTGTTCCCTTTCCATTGTTCAGCGAAGCTCTTCATCGCGGTTGCGCCATGGGAGGATGGGCTAGGCAAAGGCGAGTTGTGTCTCCCGCTGCCGTTGCACCTCCTCCGCAGGCTGCGGGATATGAACGCTGACCTTGTAGCTGTCTGTGCTGTAACCCTCGAACAGTTTCTTTCCGTGACCCGGTCTCGCGTACTGGCGCCTGGGCGGCTCGTGCCATTCCAGCCTTGCGCCATGCCGCTCGATGATCCTGGTGATTCGGGCCATGAGCCCGTGCAGCGGGATTTCAAACTCGATGCGCCGGCTGAGGTGGTAGTGCCCCTCCAAGCGGTTGCGCAATTCGATGAAGAGGTTGAAGCTGCCATACCCGTTATCGTCATCAACAACCGCGCTCTTTATCCCTTGCAGTTTTGTGATTTCACCCGCGATTTCCGATGCCCTGTGGCGTTGGGCCTGCGTCGTCATCAGCAAATTTCTGTGACGGCGTTTTAACGCCAAGGGATGCGCCGGTCCCACGCCGGTCTCTGGCGCGTCAGCGCAATAGGAAGTACAGCGCCACTCCGATCGTAAGGATTGCGCCCGCAAGAACTATGCAAAGAGCCTTCCCCGTTTGGTAACGTTCGTAGGCCTCCTGGTGAGCCAGGCAGGTCTCAATTAGACGGTCGCAGCCGGCCAGTAGGTCGTCCACACGATTACCCAAGTCGTGAGCATCCTGCAGGCACTCGGCAACCTCATCGCGGGTGTTTTGGCCGGTCGCTTCTCCCCACTCCGGACTGTTCATGCCCGTCATTTGGGAAGTGCCTTGGTCGAGGAGTTGCCGTGTTTCGCGGAGGATCCCTTGGGTCTCCACCACCAGCATGACGGCTTCCTGCGTGGGGAGTGTCTGCCACTCAGCCTCGACCCGTTTGAATTTATCGACGGCTTCCTGGTATTTCCGGCAGGCGGCGTTGACGAGGCTGGCTCCAGTCACTCCTGGAGGTTGGGCAATGGCGAGAGTCATGGCTTCTTTCTTTCCGACTCCGGCACCCCGTCGCACGTTGCCACGGGTGGGCCGTTTCCCCATTATAATGCCGTCAGTGTTGTTTTTTTCGGGTCAAATGTGTCTTGAATCGTGTTCGTCTTTCACGCGGTAACCACTCGCCTGCCGCCTGAAGTTCACCGCGTTCTTTTTGACGTAAGCCTCAAACACGTCATCGGCTTTCATGCCGAGCACCTGCGCCAAGCTGATCACGAAATGGAAAAGGTCCACGACCTCGACCCGCGCATTTTGTGCGTCAAACTGCTGGTAGTTGGCCCACCATTTCCACGGAACAGTGTCGATGAGTTCGGCGATTTCCTGGGTCACGGCACGGGAGTAGTTCAAGATCCACTTGGTCTTCTCTTTCTCGCTCATACCCTCCACACGCACGCCGATGCGTTCGTTGAGCGCTTTCTGCATGTGGAACATTTCGTGCAGTTGGTCAGGGCTTTCCATGGTGTGATGTTGTTG
>JBAXKQ010000394.1:0-1923 GCA_037135275.1 bacterium | reverse complement strand
ATCATCCACGATTTGCAAGTGCATCAGCTCGAGCTGGAGATACAGAACCACGAACTGAAGCGGATGCAATCGGAATTGGAGCAGTCGCGCGACCGCTACCTGGATCTCTATGATTTTAGCCCGGTGGGGTACTTTGCCATCACTGGCGAAGGCCGGATCCTGGATGTGAACCTGATGGGCGCCACGCTGCTGGGGGTGCCGCGGTCCAAACTGCTCCAGCGCGCGCTGGGGAGCTTTGTCGCGTTTGAAGACAGGGATCGGTGGCGGCGCCATCTATCCACCACGTTGCAACAGGCCGGCTCCTCGCCCGGGCCGGGCAAGAAACAGAGTTGCGAACTGATGCTCCAGCGAGAGAACGGCGCCACCTTCCACGTTTGCCTGGAGAGCATTTGCCTGGAGCAGACGGCCGGGCAGGAACCGGCCGGGGCAGGCCCGACAGGTGCGGTCATTCGCACGGCGATGAGTGACATCACCAAGCGCGTCGAAGCCGAAAGGATGCTGCGCAACAGCGAAGCACGACTCCGCCAGGAGTTGGAATCCCGGGTGCGGGACCGGACCGTCGAGCTGCAGCAGATGAACGAGAACCTGCGCCGGGAGATTGAAATCCGCAAGCTAGCCGAACAGGAGTTGTCCGAGTCGGAAACACGCTACCGCACGGTCGCAGACTTCACCTACGACTGGGAATACTGGGAGAGTCCGGAAGGCGTGCTGGTGTACTGTTCGCCCGCTTGCGAACGGATTACCGGGTATGCCGCCGCGGAATTGGCGGTGGGCAAGGAGATGCTTACCCAAATAATTCATCCTCAGGACCGGGACAACTGGCGGCAACACAAGTGCGAAGACCGGGCCATGCCGATGCCCCGCTCGATCCTGTTTCGGATTCATCGCAAAGACGGGGAGCTACGCTGGATCGAGCACTTCTGCCAGCCGATCACCGGGAACCAGGGAGAGTTCCTGGGCGTGCGCGCCAGCAACCGCGACGTGACGGATCGCAAGCAGGCGGAAATGGACCTGCACCTGTTGCGGGAGGCGCTGGCGCGGGTGGCCCGGGTCAGCACCGCGGGCCAGCTCGCCGCCTCCCTGGCGCACGAACTCAATCAGCCCCTGACGGCCATCTACTGCAACGCCGACACGGCGGAACGGCTCCTGGCCCGCGTCCCGCCGGAAATCGAGGAGGCTCTGGCAGCGCTCGCCGACATCACGCTCGCCAGCGAGCGGGCGGGCCGGGTGATTCAACGACTCCGCGCGCTGTTCACCAAGACGATTGATGAGCGGAGCGCGCTGCAACTCAACGACGTCATTCGCGAGACCCTCGAGCTGCTGCACAGCGAGTTTGTGTTGCAGTCGGTCGCCGTCCAGGTTCATCTGGAGCCGGCGCTGCCCCAAATCCTGGGCAATCGCATCGAGCTGCAGCAAGTGGTGCTCAATCTCATGGTCAACGCGATGGAGGCCATGAGCGATTACGAACCCGGTCAGCGCCACTTGGAAATCACGACCGCCTGCGCGGGATCCGGGGAGGTCCGCGCCGCCGTGCGCGATTCCGGCGCCGGGATCCGGGCGGAGGAGATCAGCCGGCTGTTTGAGCCTTTCTTCACCACGAAAGCCGGCGGCATGGGCATGGGGCTGGTCATCAGTCAATACATCATCGAAGCTCATGACGGCAGCCTGCGGGCGGCCAACAACCCGGACCAGGGAGCCACGTTCCAGATCACCCTCCCGATCCATCACGTAGAACACCTATGAGTACTGCGGAGGCTACTGTTTTTGTCGTGGATAACGATGCCAACGTGCGCGACGCGGTGGCCCGTTCCATCCAGACTGAGGGTCTGAATGTGAAAACCTTCGCTTCGGCCCGGGAGTTCCTGGATCAAGTTCCGCCCGAAAGTCCGGGCTGCCTGGTCCTGGATGTTCGCATGCCCGGCC
>JBAXKQ010000393.1:0-1924 GCA_037135275.1 bacterium | reverse complement strand
CCGCGCATCGGGTTCACGCAGATGAACTGCAGGAGTTCCGCATCCGCCAGCACATGCTTGACCGGCCGGATCACCGCGTGCTCGCTGTCCGCACCCGTGCAGACCAGCTCACCCGGCCGGAACAGTGACGGCAGCACGTCGCCGGGCCGCAGCCCTGTGCTTGTGGTGCCGTCAAAGAGCGGCTCCACCGTGGCAAGCATCCGCTGGATCGCTGCCGCATCCGGCGCGGGCCACTCCAGCGCCCGCCGTCCGAAATTTGCCTGAACCCCGCCGGAGGGGTCGGCTCCATACGCCATCTTCACCGCCCCGACAATTTCCCGGTTCGGAATCCGCCGGTGCATGACATGCTCATCGCAGCACCGCCGCAGGAAATCCGCACACTTCTCCGCTGGCAGCAGATGGCTCAACCCGCTCGCCACCTGTGCCAGCCACCGGTGCGTCCCGCCCGCGCCCGGCATGGCTGCCAGCCGCTCAGCGGTCCTGCTGGAAAATGGATAAAGGTTCGCCATGCGTCACATCGTCTTGGCTCTTCCCGGCCGATACTCCCAGAGCGGGCACGCCGGAGCGGTGCAATCCTTGACCGCGACAGGGTCGTAGCCGTTACATTCGATGCAAAACGCCTTGATGGCTGCTTGGCGCGATACCCCCTCATAAGCGCGCTTAAACGTGGGTAGATAGCGCGGGGCGTCCCTTTGCACTGCCCGCAGCCTTTCGGCCCGTTTTAGCTCGATTTGCTGGCCGTTATAGCCTCGAAACGGGGTGTTACTCACGGCCACCCCAACGCCCGGGTTCATCTCTCGTTTCTGCTTCATGTCGGTATCCTTCTCTTACTGACTCCTGCCTCCTCACTGCCTCGGGTCATACTCCTTGGCGTACCGCCAAAGCGCTGCTACCAACTGGAACGCCTGCCAGTGCCGCAGCATGTTGGTGTGCTTAATCACCTCGATCCGCCCCGGCTCGGTCCGCGAAACAAAGATGTTTGCCGCCAGCACGCGGTCGAGGTTCTCCACGCCCCAGTACGTCGCCGCATACGCCGCCAGTTGCAGTGCCTGATCCTCAAACGCCTTGACCGGCTTGCCCGGGTCGGTCTTCTTGGTCTTGTAGTCCAGGATGCCGATCCCGTTCTCCCCGTACCGGAACATCACATCCGACGTGCCGGCAAAGCCGTTCGCCGCGTTTACCAGCCGGATCTCGCGCTCCACGATCAGGATTCCCGTCTCGCGCTTCCACTTCACCACCGGCTCGACGTAAACCGCCAGTGCCGGATCGTATTCCGAGCCGGCCATCGCCAAGTCGAGCGCCCCATGGATTTTAGACCCGAGGTCTGCCGCCTCATCGACTTGCTCGAAAGCGGCATCCCGGACGCGCTTGCAGTAGTATTCCTCGCTTTCCTCAGGCGTCTTCGGGCACCGCAGGCCCGCAAGGACCACCTGATTCTGCCTCCACGTCTCGAGCCCCGGCGCTGCCAGCATTTTCAGGATCGACGTGACCGACGGCAGCAGGTGCATCCGCCGCGCGTCTTTGATCGTGACATCCCGGTCCCCGGCGCCGCTCGACTTCGGTACCCGGTGCATTGGCGTACCGTCTTTTGTGTACCAGTGCCCCGACTTTTTCTGATCTTTTGTAATTATCGCCATCGTCATTCCCTCCTCTGAAATCCGACTCCTCCGCCTCCCCGGACACACCGCTCACGAAAGCCGATGGACTGCACAAGCAGCCACCGGCTTTCGTGAGTCTCCGTGTTCATCCTCTCTGTGCCTCCGTGTCTCCGTGGTGAATCCGGGTTTCGCGCCCTTTCGCGCATTTCGTAGTTAAACTCCCCGTCTCCCACCTTTGCGTCCTTTGCGCCTTTGCGAGAAACCTCTCCCGCTTTCCTCAGAACGGCAGCGGATCCCCGAGCACATGCCCGCCCGCTACCACCGGC
>JBAXKQ010000392.1:0-1925 GCA_037135275.1 bacterium | reverse complement strand
AATTCAGCTTTCCCGGCAAGAAGTCGCATCAGTTCGATGGCAACAATGACAAGGATGTAAGCATTGGCGTGGACTCCTGGCAGTGGAAAGTCGGCGATACAACGGCATCACAGTCCATTACACGGTCAGGCGTTCACACAAACTACTGCGTGTTGGCTGTGCCTGCCGCCCCGTGGTACTGGTACAACGATGAAAAGACTCATCCGTGGGTGAGTGCCCTAGAGATTGTCTGCAACCCTGCTCCGTGGGCAGGCGGCACCACAGACAAGGGTTCTGCTTGGACGAGGATTACTGGAGCGATAAACGGGGCGACAAATGCCTCAGGTGCTTTCGTCTTCACGTATGTGAGCGGAGCAAAGTACCTGAATCCGGCCCCTGCCCCAAATACAGTTTACTTCACAAGTTGCATTGACCTTCTGAATGGAGGGTCGGGGCGAGGGCCCGAAGTCAACTGTCTTGACTGCGCGGACTTTGTCGTAACGTTTGGAAATCTCGTTGCCCGTAAGTTGGCGATACGCGATGTGACGCCAATCTCGCAACAAGGAATTGCCTGCAATGCGATTATCTTGATAGGCAGCAGCAACTGGACATCGAATAAGTATTGGAGTGTCCACTGTGTTGCTGCGCAAAACAACCCTCCAGGCGAGCCGGCGGTGTACGATGCGTGCCTGAAGGTGGACGATGGTCCCGATAACGATCCGCGATACGAGCCGCGTGGTCCCAAGCTTCCGACGGGCCTGCCGTTTGCCGATAGCACCACCAATGAACCTCCCTACGCATATGATGAATACCTCGCCATGCCCTTCTATCTAGGCATCAGCGCGCCGGTGATATTTCCGATCGAATAGTGATTTCTAGGAAGAACAGCCGTGACAAAGAGGGGAAATAATGAGCAAGCCGATCAAAGTGTTGGCCTTGGTGATGCTTGGCGTTGTGGCGTCTTGTGTCTGTTCTGCATATGCTGAAGATGAAGAGCCGGTGGCGACAGAACGCGTTGAGACCCTCAACAGGGTGAAAGTGCAGCTTGCTTTTACCAATTGGGTTGGGACGACCCAGACGAACTATTCGCGTCTGGCTACCAACTGGGTGCCCGACCTTGCCATTCTGGCGCTAACGAATTTTCAGGCCTCTCACGTAAGGACCTATGCTGGAGTCTGTACGGTAAGCTGGTTCCGTTTTCGGGCCACCAACGAGACAGACGTTGTGGTCACTGTTAACGCCGATGCTGTATCGTCCGTCACGAACGCACATGAAGTGATGGTGAGGTATTATTCGGCTTGTTCCGTGTGGCCAAGCGCCGAAGGCAGTGATTTGGATATAGGTGATAGATGCTACCTTGACCCGTGGACCAACGAGAATTCCATTGTATTTGTTCGTAACAATGTTCTTGTCCAGGTGCACGCCTATCGCGACCGACTTCCAGAAGCGTCCTGCCACGATACCAACCTTTACTCCGTCGTCGGCCTTGCCCGTGCCCTTGACGAGCAGATCCGTAAGATCTCGGTTGGGGAGTAGTGCGGCGGTTGCCTGGGGCAGAAGGTCTCAATGCCTGGTTGAAAGAGGTGTATGAATGAGGTCGGAGTTTACGAGATTGCTGTGCATGGTCGCCGCCGGGCTGGTGACTGTGGATGTTCAGGCCGCGGAGGGTTCAATCACCCTGCCGTATACGAACTCGTTCGAGGTCTCGGAGCATTCTGGCTACTACGTCGGCTATCCGATGGCCAACCAGCCGGGCTGGGGCATGGGATACGGCATGACCGGTGCGACGGTGGTGGTGGCGGGCGATGGCTGGTGCTCGAATGCGCCGTCGCCTTACCTGCAAGTACTCTGAATAGGGGACGTATCTCGACAAGCGACAAATAGGGCTTGTGATGGATGACGGGGTGTGGTACACGGGAAGGCATGGCAAGAGCGATAAGAGCGAA
>JBAXKQ010000391.1:0-1926 GCA_037135275.1 bacterium | reverse complement strand
TCGCGGAACAGGTATTCCTGCTGGGTTTCGTCGAAGTTCTCGAGCCCAACGGCTGAGGTTTCGATGTCGAACACGAGTCGGGCCATGGCCGTTATTCGTAGCGTGGACCTCCCTGCGGCGAAAGCCTGGAATCTTGGAAGAGGTTCAAGTTTGAAGTTTCAAGTTTCGCTTCCTCAGCAAAATCTGTGGGTGGGTGGTGGCTCGGGTAGTTTCCCGAGTAGATGGTAGAGAGACACTTCCAGCGCGTGAAACGTCCGGAAGCCGTAGGCGCGCCTGGTGTTCACTCGAATCTTGTTGTTGAGCCCCTCGACCGCGCTGCTCGACAGCTCCCCCTTCGCCCGAAACCAATTCATGATGAGCGGCCGGTGCGCCTGGAGGCGCCGTGCGACTTTCTGCACCGGCGCCAGCCGGCTGCGCATTGCCCGCGAGCACCACGCGTCCAGGAATTCGCCCGCGCATCTCACCGAGCGGTAGGTCCAGAAGTGATGGAAGGATTCCTTCAGCATCCAGGCCCGGGCCGTCGCCAGTTTGCTCGCGACCAGCACGTTGAGACGTTGGCGGGCCTTGCCCCGAACACGGCTCCCCTTCCTCAGCAGACTCAAACGCATGTCCTTCAGCTGGGCTGCCCCGGCCTTCCCGCTCGCCTTCATCCGTGACACTTCCCCTCGCCTCACTTGGTCCACGGCCAGGTTGAGGTGCGAGGCGATGTGATAGCGGTCCAGCACGTGCAGGGCCTGGCCGATGCGTTCCCGGATCACCTTGAGGTAGGGCTTCCACATGTCGCTGCACACGTACTCCAGGCCCGCCACCACCTCCGGCCCCAACTCCTTCAGCCCGGCCTTCAACGTCGTCTCCCGCCGCTTCAATCCCACCCAAAGCAGGCGGCGCATCCCCTCATCGATCTGGTAGATGACCGTCAGGAATCCGTTCCCGTTCTTTTGCCGGCGGCTCCAGTACAGTTCGTCGATCCCGATGGCCTTAACGCCCTCGAGCACCCGGTGCTCGAGCCCCCAGTTCACGGTCCATTCCACCGAGCGAAACACGGATTCCCAGCTCACTTTGAAGGCCCGCGCCGTCTCCTTCCAACTCAGGCGCCGGGCCCACATCGACAGAAACGCCATCATCCCGACGGTCAGGGCCCGCTTGCCCTCGCTCCACGGCATGTGCTCCACGACGACGCCGTGCTCCGGACAGCTCACCCGGCGCGGCGCGTAGTGGTAGGCGCACCGGATGTTCCATGCCGGCACCTGGCACCACTTCCGGACGGGCAGATGGTCGTAGCCCGGGCAGGCGCGAAGGCACTGCGAACACTTGGGCCGGATCTGCGCGTGCGCCCGCAGCGCCACGTCCATTCTCGCGCCCGTGCCCTCCGCCACGAAGTCGATCCGTGCGTAGACGAATCCAGCAATCGGTTGCGCATGGTTGAGGACCGTCTTAAGGGTCGTCACGGCGCGGGGTGTCCTGTGGGCGTTGATCGGGTTTTTTTCATCAATCAACTGTCGGCGCCGCAGGGCGCCCCCGCTTGGCTTTCGCGCGGGATTCGGCGGACCGGTACCGGGCGCGGCCCACGGCCTCGGGGCCGTCGGTGCCTTTCTGCTGTTTAAACGAGCCGGTCGGCGGCCCCCGCCTTGGCTCGCGCCGGCTGGCGGTTGGAGGCGTAGCATCGTCCCCTTGGCTGCGCCGGTGTCGCGCCAGCAACCACCCCATCAAACTCCTCAGCCACGTCTCTGAAGCGTCCTATTCACCCACGAATTCTGCTGAGGAGCCCTTTTTTGGATATCCTGTGGCCGAAGCCGTGAGGCGGCGGACAGGGGTAGAGTTTGAAGGTAGCGGGCGCCATGGTGTTGGCTGGCAAGGACGGATGGTTGGATTCTTGGAAGTTGGAACGTGGTGGAAAGCGCCGGGTGCGGTGACCCGGCCTACAAC
>JBAXKQ010000390.1:0-1938 GCA_037135275.1 bacterium | reverse complement strand
ATCGCAAACGGCGCGTGAGCCGCAAGTCTTTTTTCACCCTGTCTTTCTTTCAACCCAATCCTGCTTTACCCGGCCTGCGGCCCGGTGAAGAGCGGTCGTTTTTGATTGCCTTGGCCGAAAACAACAGCGTCATACGCATTCGGACGTTTTGCAACGTGGTACTGGCAGGGGACACCACACTAGCCGCCAGCCATCAGTCGCGAAACAGCTTCCGAAAGCTCTTCCTGGCCAACAGGTTTGCTGAGAATGGCATCCACGCCTTCCGGTGTCTCGCCGGTGTCCTTCATTATCTCGCCGAACCCTGTGACGAGGAGCACAGGCGTATTGGGCCGCGCCTTCTTCACCGCGGCGGCAACAACGTCGCCACTCATGTCAGGCATGGCACGATCGACAATGACAAGGTCAAAGTGCCCCTTGGAGAACTCCTCCAGCCCACTTGCTCCCGAGTCGGCCAAAACAACCGAGTGCCCGTTGTAGGTGAAAAAGCGCTTCATCACTTCGCGCGACCATTGTTCGTCATCGATACAGAGCACCCTGAGCAAATCCAGATGCGATCCCGGCCTCTCAGACGGCGCCACCTTTCGCTCAGCCTCGCGGCTCAGCGGGAAATAGAGGTCGAAGGTGGTGCCATTTTCCAGCCTGGAGCGAAATTCGATCCTGCCACCGTGCTGCCGGACTATGCCATGAGTCACGGCAAGCCCCATACCGGTCCCCTGCCCCCCCTTGGTCGTGAAGAAGGGCTCAAAGACACGGAGTTGCACCTCGTCTGACATGCCGATACCGTTGTCGGCGATAGAAATCCTGACCCACTCCCGGTCCACCCCGGTCTCAATTGTGATTATCCCGCCTTTTGGGAGTGCATCAATGGCATTGAGCATCAGGTTGGTGAGCGCCTCGCGCATCTGGGACTCGTTCACGGACACCTTGGGGATTTCCCCCAGCTTCAGACGGATGTCTATGCTTATGCCACGGCTCCTTGCGACCCCGCGCCACTTGGGCTGCGTCAGTGCAACAACGGATTCCGCCATCTTGTTCAGGTCGACCGGTGTCCAGCCGGAGTCTTCAGGTTGCCGGTAGAAGTCACGCAGGCGGCGGATGGTCGCAGCGGCGTCCTTGGCCGCTGCGTGGATGTCCTTCAGCATGCTGAGAGTTTCCTCCCTGTCATCCAGCATCTGCGGCCTCTTCAGCAGAAGCTCACTGAAACCGAGTATGGGCATGAGCGAATTATTGAAGTCATGCGCGATGCCGCTGGCCATCTGCCCCACCGCATTCAGGCGCTCGCTGTGGATCACCTGCTGCTGGGTCCGTTTTAGGTCCGTAAGAGCCTTCGAGAGGAGGACGTTGGCGTTCCTCAGCTCCTGTTCAACCTTGCGCGACTCGGAAACATCCTCGAGAACCACAACAACAGCCTCGGGCTTGCCCTGGCCATCACTTGCAAAGTCCACACTGCACATGGATGGAATCTTCTGGCCGTCCTTGGAAACAACAATTGCAGGCTCAGCACAGGACGCCTGCCCTTTCCTGGCGAGATCCATCTTGGCGACAAACCACCCCGAGATCTCAGGCTCGAATATGAGCCGCGCAAGGTCTGCCACATCCATATTGATGACAGCCTCCGGATCATAGCCGGTCATCTTCGTGAATGCGTCGTTGACACGTGTGACGCGGCAGGACATGTCGAGCAGCAGGAGCGCATCGGACAGCGCATTCTCAACAGCCGCGCAATGTGAACCACCAGGAATCGATTCCATACTTATCCCCCGACCAGATAACATGAGGCTGCAAGACCATCCTCACTCCGCACACGACACCCAAGAGTGTCTTTGACTCTAGCAGCAAGACACGGGGGAAGTCAACCCATGGAAGCCCCATCGCGCGGCGTGCGAATTGCGCCACATTAGATGTTACCGAAGGAAAGCGATAGTATGAGGCTGGAAT
>JBAXKQ010000389.1:0-1939 GCA_037135275.1 bacterium | reverse complement strand
TTCATTGTTTTGAATATTATCAAATGGCTGCGCGAAATACAAGTCCGCATGCGCATTTTCTGATTATGCCAGTACGGCGGACGGGACGCAAGGATAGTGCAACTGCGGTTTTCCGGTCCCCTTCTTCGTCCTCATTCAATGACTTTTTTCATCAACGGGTTGCGCTTTGGCAACCAGCTCTGGCTTTGCGGCCGCCAGATCGTTCTTCTCACTCGGATCGGTCGCGAGATCGTACAACTTCATGGGCTGATCCACGATGCGCGAGGCTTTCCAGTTGTCGAACCGAATCGCCTGGATGGGACGGCCCTCGTGCAGTTCCCAGTAGAAATAATCACGCTTCAGCGCTGCGCCGCCCTTGAGGAACGCGACGAGCGAGAGGCCGTCCGGCTGGAAGCCATCGGGCAGCTTCAGGATGAACCGGGGACAGGCAAATAATAGATTACCCCATTCCCAAACCGGTGGCGGCGAAGACGGAGGGGCCGGAGAGAAGGGCGCGAGGCTCGGGGCGGAACATGCGGATGTTGCGCCTGCGCATAATAAATCCGCGTTCGGCTAACCACGCGCTGAACGGCGCGTGGTCCGGGACGGCCAGTCCGACGGCTTTTGTGCCATCGAGACGCGCCCGGTCGGCGATGAGCGCGGAGACGATTTGACCGGCGTGCCGGGCCTCACGCGCCACGACCGGGCCGATGGCGCCCGTCAGCCGTCCGGGACGGGACAACCCGAATGCACAGACCTGCCCCGCTTCCTCAATCACCCGCGCCGAGGTGCCCGGCTCGCCTGCCAGCACCCGGAGTTGCCGTTCGCGCGACACCGAAACGGATGCTGCATCCAAGGCCAGCAGGCTAGCCCAATCCCTGTCTTGAAGGGGCCGCGCGGTTTCGTGCGGCTCCGCGCCGCTGGCGGCCGGCCCGGTCCAGAGTTCGATCGCCTGGCCGGTCATCTGGAATCCGTACTGACGATAGATCGGCCGGCCGGCGTCCGAGGAATCGAGTCCGAGAGAGGTGATTCCCTGCGTTCGGGCCGTCTCCAGCATCGCCTCGAATATTCTTTTCCCATAGCCCTTGCCGCGAAGGGTCTGGTCCACGAGAAACGTGCCCACCCATCCGATCGTTCCGAACGATGTGAGCGTGCAGGTCGCCTTCAACTCGCCGTCTTCGAAGCCGCCCAGGCAGGCATTCGGATTCAGGGTTAGGGCGCGAGCCCAATCCGCCGCCAGATGATTCCAGTTGACTTGCTCGCACAGCCGCAGCGCCGCAGGAATATCCGCATGGCCAAACGTCTTGATTTCCAACATGCGTGCCTCCGTTACCTCAGACGTACCGTTGCTCGGCCCCTGCACGGGGGCGTATGGCCGTTCTGATGCGTGTTACTCCTTAATCGTAATCGTAATCTAAATCTCCGTATTCATGGGTGACAGTGTACGATCACATGCAGGGTCAAAGCAAGATTACGATTACGATTACGATTACGATTACGAATCAACGACCTCATCAGAACGGTCACCGCCATACGCCCAGTAAAATTTGAACGCGACGCGGACACAATGAATTTGCTACCATCATCCGTATGACCGCTTGTATGTTGTTGCTTCGTTCGTTGCGGTGAGCATTCGCCTGGCAGAAGGCGGGAAGGGAAATCATCATGCTTAAACTTTTGCACATTGCCTCGGGCGCGCCGCATGGCGAAATCTGGACCGGCGTTTTCCGGGACGCTCTGGCGAAAGTCGGCGACGTGACGATCATTGAAAACGGCGCCGCGCTGGATGAGGCGAAACGGCTGACGCTGATTCAGGGCGCGGAGGTCCTGCTTTTGGGCTGGGGATCGGCGCCGATGCCGGCGGCCATTGTGCGAGAGCCCGGCGCGTTGCGCTACATCTGCAACATCACGGGCGAGATGAAGCAATGGGTGACGCCGGAGATCGTGGATTCGGGATTGC
>JBAXKQ010000388.1:0-1948 GCA_037135275.1 bacterium | reverse complement strand
GAGATAGAATGGGCATGGGTTATCTGGCCATGTCTGTCCTGGAGCAGGTAGGTGCGGTTGCCATGCAGGATACCGGGTGAACCGGCACAGAGTGGGGCTGCATGCTTGCCTGCGGCAATGACGTGACCGGCGGCCTCAACTCCAATCAACCTGACATTTTTCTGACGCAGGAAGGGATAGAACAGCCCGAGGGCGTTGCTACCACCACCGACGCTGGCCAGGAGCGCATCAGGTAAGCGTCCCTCCGCTTTCAAGTGCTGCTTCTTAACTTCAGAGCCGATAACCGACTGGAAATCGCGCACCATCATCGGGTAGGGGTGCGGACCGGCAACGGTGCCGATCACGTAGAAGGTGTCGCGTATGGTGCTGACCCAGTTGCGCAACGCTTCGTTCATGGCATCCTTGAGTGTGCCCAGGCCGGAGGAGACGGGCACAACCTCCGCGCCGAGGAGTTTCATGCGGCTGACGTTCGGCGCTTGCCGGCGGATGTCCTCGACACCCATGAAGACCTTGCACTCCATGCCAAAACGCGCCGCCACGGTGGCGGTGGCGACGCCGTGTTGTCCGGCGCCGGTTTCGGCAATGATGCGGCGTTTTCCCATGCGGCGCGCGAGCAGCCCCTGGCCAATGGTGTTGTTGATCTTGTGGGCGCCGGTGTGCGTCAGGTCCTCGCGCTTCAAGTAGATGCGCGCACCACCGGCATGTGCAGTCAGGCGCGCGGCAAAATCCACGGGCGTTGGACGGCCGACATAATCGCGCAAGAGGGCGCGAAACTCGGCCAGGAAGGCCGGGTCAGCCATGGCGGAGTTGCGCGCGGCATCGAGTTCGATCAGCGCGGGCATCAGTGTTTCGCCGACATAGCGTCCGCCAAACGCGTCGAAGTGACCGTTGGCGTCGGGGTAGTGGCCGATGATGGGGGTGTGGCTCATGGATGTCCTTGAAGGTGTTGTTTCTCTGACCGGATGAACAGGATTTTTCAGGATTTCAGATTTGCGTACTCGGGCACCTCAATCGTTCCGGGGGCAATCACGTGTCAACCCTCATGGGTCGTGGGTGTTTCTGCGCTGGGCCCGGGGCGGGCGATTCGACTTCGCTCACCGCATTCTGCCCGCGCTACGGATTTCCGTGCCGTCATGACCGCCTGGTGTCGGGCATGCGTCGCGCGCAGCAATTCTTCGGTGGTGTTCCAGGCAATGCAGGCGTCGGTGATGGAAACGCCGTAGCGAAGCTGTGCCGGATCGGCTGGAAAGGGCTGGCTGCCGGCTTCGAGGAAGCTCTCCAGCATGAAACCGATAATGGACTGGCTGCCGGCTTCGATCTGTGTGAGCACGTCGCGCAGCACGTCGGCCTGGCGTTCCGCCTGTTTTTCGGAATTGCCGTGGCTGCAATCCACTACGATGGATGCTGGCAGCCCGGCCTTGCGCAGCGCCATCGCCATGCAGCGCGCGGCACCCTCGCCCTCGGGCAGCGGCGCGCTCATGTGGTACGCATCCGCGCTCAGGCCGTAGCCGATGATCTCGGCAAGGTCCATCTCACAGGAACTCAAGGTTTCGTTCTGCCCGATCTGGTAGTAGGGATAGGCGGCCAGATTCGCCGCACTCGCAGAGTTGTTGACGGTAATCTTGAGAATCATGTAGTTGGTGATGGTGTCAAGTGTTAACCCGGTATCACCAATCGGACCAAGCGTTACTGCGGTTCCATCCTTGGACACAGCCGACGGCCAGTGGTCTCTCCAGAACCCCCTGGTTCCGTTTTGCAGATTGTAGCTGGATGCCCGAACGGATAGAAAGTCATAGGATTTGCGGCCGATGAACGCGCCGGTGCCGCTCCATGTGGCGTTGGGCGAACGCACCACGACATACTGCTCTTTGGCGAAAAACGCTCCGGCAATGTCGAACCAGGCGCCCCGCACTTGGACCGCCGGCAGCGACATGATTTGATTCGCGGC
>JBAXKQ010000387.1:0-1948 GCA_037135275.1 bacterium | reverse complement strand
ATCCTCGTCCGTGCCCGCCAACCGCACGAAATACGCGTTTGCAGTATCACCCTCGCCGAATTCCAGGCGGAAGGACATCTCAGGAGATTTTCTTCTCGCGAAGTAGAGCAGCGTGTCTGCCCCGCCCTTGACTCCAACGTAACCAGCCAGATTCTGATTCACAATCTCCCGCAAGAACCGGAACGCCTCGATCAGGTTCGATTTGCCGGCCCCGTTGCTCCCTATGAGTACGTTGAGCAGCCCCAGCTCCAGCACCTGCTCTCGGATGGACTTGAAACTCTTGATCGTTAGCTTTTCTAGTTTACGCATGGCAACTTCTCAGCAGTATGGCCCATCCGACGCAAATTGTGAATCTGTTCTTCTGCTCCTGCTGACTCGCGCCTCGCAATCAACGCCGGGAGGCTGCGGGTCTAACGGCCAAGTTCCGCCAGCAACCGGCTGACGGGCTGCTCGACAAACTAGCCGTCGGTGCAGGCTAGCGGCACGGTTGTCGCCTTCGGAAGGCATGTTCACGCAATCAGCGCTAGCAAGTCCTTGCGGATGGATGGCCAAGGTTGATCGAGGTTGATGGTGCGGATGCTGATCGTGTGGCCCTTGTGGGTGAAGGTCGCCGAAAGGGGCGAATCCACTGTGGGATACAACAGCATCATCTCGCAAGTGTCGGCATATTCCCCCTCCAGATTGATCCAAAACAGGACGATGGTCAACCTGCGGATGCCAACACATTTCAGCTTCAAGCATCGGTTAAGCGACTCCTCGTCCACCTTCTCTATCCCGCCGTCCGACGCCAGCGCGGCAACATGCCATAGATGGCCCACATGGTCTTTCTCGCGCTCCCCGGCATGCGGAAACAGCCTAGAAGTCATGTTGTGCAGGACGGGTATGCCGGTGAAATCATCCGGCACGGGAGCCTTGAGGCCCCACCGCGCCTTGAGGAAGCTCCAGTTCTCCTTGCGATTCTTGTCGGTCACGCGTCGGTTGAACGAGGCCAGGAAGGTGAACGGGTCGATTTCCGCAAGCGGGATGGTCTGTCCGTCCGCGCCTTCGTCTTGGAGGCTGATGACCTTGAGTCCCTGCTGCTCCATCTCGCGCAGGATCGTCAACAATTCCTTTTCGTTCTGGCGATATTCCAAGATCCGGTGAATCGCCTCTCGGTGTATGGATAACCAGCTAAACATGTTGGTGGTGTCGATGGGCCAACTGATGGCGCATGGACTTAGTTCCTTTAGGCGCGCCACTTTGCACCCGCGCGGCAATCCCATTGACCAGCCAGGTGGTTTCGCGCAACAGGCAAATGGCATGGACCTTCCAAGCCGTCTTTTGGTAAGCCTCAGCCAGCGTCTTGAGGATGTCCTGGGGTCTACAGTATTGACGAATAAATCCTCCCGACGGTCCCCACAATCCATGACGTGGTAGATCGCACCCGGGTACTCCATTCGCATGGTGCGCGGCATAGTCTGCACAATGTCGAGGTTTCCCTCCCATGTCAAGGCCCCAAAATATCTCCTGTCCACATCAGCCCGGCGTTTCGATGGACCATTTAAAGAGTCCTACCTAGATTGGAATTCGAGCTGCGCGCATGGTTCGTCGGCCCTCACGGATTCAGGATGGTGGTGTCGATCTGGCAACTGAAGGAGCACGGACTTGGCACCTTTAGCCGTGCCGATTTGCACCCGCGCGGTCAAGCTAGCGGCAGTTCCAGGAGGGGTATTACCCATGCTCAGGCAGCCAGAATGAACCGGTCGCGGAAAGCGACTGGGATGGGGCGTCCAGTTTCGAGCAGAGCCTCCAGATGGGCTTTGGCGGCTTCTTGAAAACGCAGTAGCGCTTCGCCACGATCCTTACCGTGGGCGTGGCAGCCAGGGAGGAGTTCGGACTTGGCGATCCATACGCCGTCTTCGTCCCTTCGCAATTGAACTTTGGCAACTGGGACAATCATCAATATGCA
>JBAXKQ010000386.1:0-1949 GCA_037135275.1 bacterium | reverse complement strand
GGAGGGCTCTGGCGATCCCTGGGAGGCGGGCGAGTACCCGCGGACGACACCGGTGGGATTCTACAACGGCTCGCTGCGCAACAAGTCGGACTACAACTGGCCGGCGGCCGCGACGACATACCAGACGCGCGACGGCACCAACGCGTACGGGTTGACCGACATGGCGGGCAACGTCTGGCAGTGGGTGAACGACTGGTACTCGTCGACCTACTACCAGGAGTGCGTGACCAACAACATCACGGTCGATCCCCCGGGCCCCGCCACGGGGACGATCTTCTCCGACCACGGCGGCATCGCCTGGCGTGCGTTCCGCGGCGGCACCTGGTACAACGGCGGCGGCCAGCAGTTCCTCGGTTTCAGCCGCGTGTCGAATCGCAATCCGTCGTGGTCGACCGGTCCGCAGCTGGACGGCAATTCCGATTCCGGGTGGCTGCAGGCGGGCTTCCGCGTCATGCGGCCGGACCGGAGTTCGACGACGACCACGAACACCGTCGGCCTGATGCTGAACAACACCAGCAAGGCGTATCCCGGCTATACGCTGATGTCGCCGATTCACAGCAACATCACATACCTGCTGGACAACGCGGGCAACTATGTCAGAAAGTGGACGGCCGTGGGCGAACCGGGACGGTCGTCGTACCTGCTCGAGAACGGCCACATGATCCGTGCGCGTGCGATGCAGGGAGTCGGTCCCTCGACCGGTGGGGGCGAAGGCGGGCGCATCGAGGAGTACGACTGGGACGGCAATCTGGTGTGGGCATACGACTACTACAGCTCCACCTACATCGCCCATCACGACTTCAAGGTGCTCCCCAATGGCAACGTGATCATCGTCGCCGCCGAGAAGAAGATGTACACCGATGTGCAGCAAGCGGGGTTCAATCCGGCGAACCTCGATGCCACGATCACGTCGGGCTACATGCTGCCGGACTATGTGATTGAGGTCAAGCCCACATCCCCGAGCGGCGGCACGATTGTCTGGGAGTGGCACATGTGGGATCACATGATCCAGGACTTTGCGTCGTCCAAGAGCAATTATGGCGTGGTGAAGGACCATCCCGAGCTCGTCGATCCCAACGGAGGCGGGAGTGCCAAGATTCCGCAGTTCTGGAATCACGTGAATGGCATCGATTACAACCCGGCGCTGGATCAGATCATGATCAGCGTGCGAGGCAACAGTGAACTGATGGTGATCGATCACAGCACGACGACCGCGCAAGCCGCCGGGCATACCGGGGGCAAGTCGGGAAAGGGCGGCGACATTCTGTACCGGTGGGGCTATGCGATGCAGTACGACCGCGGCACCGCAGCGGAGCGGAAGCTGTATCAGCAGCATCACACGCACTGGATCGAAGCCGGCCTGCAGGGCGCCGGCAACATCCTGATCTACAACAACGGCATTGGCCGCGGCTATTCGACGGTGGATGAGATTGTGCCACCGGTGGACGCATCGGGCAACTACACGATCGGCGCCACCGCCCCCTTTGGCCCGACGACCACCACGTGGTCGTATCAGGGAACGCCCGCGACGAGCTTCTATTCGGCCGAAATCTCCGGAGCGGAACGCCTGCCCAACGGCAACACGCTCATTACGGAAGGGATCAAGGGGAACCTCTTTGAGGTCACCTCTGCGGGCGAAATCGTCTGGCGGTACGTGAATCCGGTGACGACCGCGCCGCTCAAGCAGGGGGCGACCGTGCCGGCTGATCCCGGCCGGCCGGATCAGTTCATGAATGCGGTCTTCCGCGTGCAACGGTACGGGGCGGACTATCCAGGACTCAAGGGTCGAACGCTGACGCCGCTCGGTCCCATCGAGACGTACACGAGCTCCAGCGCCCTGCGTTCACTGCGCCGATGAAGATCGCCGCGTCAGTGCGGACTCTGCACTGACGCGGCGCATGGTGTGGTGCGGTGCCCTCCCGCTCAGGCGGGAGGGCGCTTTTCGCTGC
>JBAXKQ010000385.1:0-1951 GCA_037135275.1 bacterium | reverse complement strand
CGTGGTGGGGCGAGGGCGACGACATGATCTGGGTGGACGGCTACAAGTGGCCGCCCGAGCTGCACGGCACCGGCAGCGAGGACTACCTGAACCAGGCTTGGGGCATGCAGCCCAACGCCTTCCTGCGCAACGGGTCCTCGATCCACGAGAACAACACCGGCGGCTACCAGACCAGTTACGTGCACCACCTCGAGAATCCGGTTCGCTTTGAGCGCGAGATCAAAGTCACCATTGAGCACGGGCATGGCAACCATCTAGGCAACGAGATGGCGAGCGTGGCGTACTGGTACGCGGAAACACCGGCAGCAGCGGTGGCTATCCCGCCTGTCGCCAAGCGCCAGCGTGTGCCGAAGATCAACGGCAAGTTCGAGATTCCGGCGGAGCTGCGCTGGAGCCCGCAGGCGCCGGTGACCACGAAAGCCGCCAATGTGAAGAAGATCCGGGCAGACTGGGCCAAGGGGGTGGCGGCTCACCGCGCCCGTACGAAGCTGCCCGGCCACTCGCCGTTCCTGTCCTCAGGCTGGCAGGTCTCGCGGCTGACGCCGGCAGGCGATGTCACACAGGCCGCACCGGCCAGCCTCGCCGCGGACATGGGTTGGCAGCATGTGCCTTGTGGCAGCCCAGCTGGTGGCGACTTCGTCAATGTTAACGACCTGCGCGGGCAGGACGGGATCGTCTACATCGGCCGCCGCGTTGTGGTGGAACAGGCGGGCGAGTGGATCCTGCACGTCGGGCATGACGGCGGTGCGCGTGTGTTCGTGGACGGTTTGCCGGTGGCAGCGAATGCCGGAGCCGTCAACCCGGCGCCGCGGAAACGGACCAAGGCGCCGGTCAAGCTTGATATCGGTGAGCACGAGATCGTGGTGGCGTTGAATCGCGACGGCGGCAAGGGATGGGGCATGTTCGTCTCCTTCGCGCACGCAGCCAGCGGCCCGAAGAAGCCGTTCCCGCAGATGGCGTGATGAGCAGGGGGGCTGTATCGTGAAGGATGGATTCAACGGGCTGGGGATGAACCTTGGGAATCTCTGGCGCCTGTCGGGTGCAGAGACGCGATCATGCTCGGCGGAGAATCCAACCGGTGCCAAGGGGCAGGGCGGACGCCATGTGGATCCTAGCCATGGCCCATCCAAGGAACTTGGTGCAGGATGGAAGGTGCGCCCGGCCGTGCCGATCAAGCCGGGCGAGACCCTTGTCCTTGCGGATGTCGACGGGCCTGGCGCGATCCAGCAGATCTGGATGACGCCTACCGGCAACTACCGCTTCACGATCCTGCGCTTCTACTGGGACGGCGAGCAGACGCCGTCGGTTGAGGTGCCGGTTGGCGACTTCTTTGCCAGCGCCTACACCAGCTACAATACGTTTGCTCCCATCAACTCACTGCCCGTGTGCGTTAATCCCGGCAACGCGTTCAACTGCTACTGGGAGATGCCCTTCCGCAAGCATTGCAGGATCACGATGGAGAACATCGGGTTCGAGGAGATGCGGATCTTCTACCAGGTGAACTATACCCTGACCGATGTTCCGGCCGACGCGGCATATTTCCACGCCCAGTTCCGGCGCACCAATCCCGTGACCTATAAAGACGTCTACACCATTGTCGACGGTGTGCGCGGACAGGGTCACTTTGTTGGCTGCTACATGGCGTGGCAGGTGAACAACAACATCTGGTGGGGCGAGGGTGAAATCAAGTTCTACATGGATGGCGACCTGCCCGGTGGAGTGGTGGGCCGCAACGTCAAGGAGCATGGCGGGGAATGCTACCCGACCATCTGCGGAACCGGCACGGAGGACTATTTCTGCGGGTCCTACGCGTTCGGTCCGGAGTCGGCGTCCTTGCGCCGTTACGTCGAGTTCACGACCGCCTACGCGGGCATGCCGCATGTGGTACGTCCGGACGGTGTCTACAACTCTAACACGAGGTTCAGCCTTTACCGCTGGCACATAACGGATC
>JBAXKQ010000384.1:0-1954 GCA_037135275.1 bacterium | reverse complement strand
ACGCCGGGGCCGTGGACGCGGGGCGATGAGCGGACATTCGGAACGCCGTGTGCATCCGGACCGAAGGTCGTGCCGTGGGTGCAAGTGTGGAAAAAGTAGGGAGACCGGAGGTCTGAGCGGAGCCGCCGGCGTGGCACCTGGCCTTTTCTTCCGCAGGTGCCATGACGGCGGCGTAGCGTCGTGCCTGTGGGGATAATAGGGAGCCCGGTAGGTCTGAGCGTAGCGGCTGGCGCGGCCCCTGGCCTTTTCTTCGCAGGGGCCGTGACAGCCGCGTAGCGGGTCCTGTGTGGTGTTAAGAGAGTCGCCCTCGATCGAAGATCCATGGCGCGACCAGTGTTGACCATGATGAGGATGATGGTGGGCGCATAGGTGGTAGATGTGTGAGGCGCCGCCGGCCAGAATCCGTTGGCGTCGATGATCACGGTCATCCGGCGGCGCACCGATATAGCGTAGGGTGGCTCCTACAATGTCGCCGCCTGTGGGATCGAGGCCAGCGCCAGCAATTCGGCACGTAGATTGCGCCACGTCTTCGGCGTCATACCCTCTGCCAGTTTGCGGACCGTCTCAGCGTCCACACTGCGGGCCGGTGCCGGTAGTGCCTTCGGTGCCTCACCCAGCACGAAGGGCAACCCGTTCACGGCGTCAAGCGCCGCCGCCTCGCCGGTGTGCGTGTAGTGCCTCGTCATGGCCGGGCTGTTGTGTCCGACGAGGCTTTCGACCACTGACAAGGGCGCATTGGCGGCACGGCACAGACTCACGAAGGAATGGCGCAGGCTGTGAAACCCCACTTCAACCGAAACACGTTGGCCGGCACCTGGTTTCTGCGTGCGGATCCCGCAGGCAACAAAGTGCTTCTGAATGGTTGTGCCCAGCACGCTGTTGTGGTCCCTGTACATCGCGGCCAGGCCAGGCAACACGTACTCGCCACGCTGGGGGTCGTCGTGGGCTTCGGTCAACATGGCGCGCAACGTTGGATGCACAGGAACGAGGACTGGTTTCGGATTGCGCCGGGCGGTCTTGTTCGGCACGCGCCGAATGATCCCGCGGACAAGATCAACCTCGGCCCAGCGTAGCGTTGCACAGTCGCCCCGCCGCATGCCGGTATATAGCCCCAAGGCGAATAACGACCTCATCTCGCCGGTCGCAGAACCGCAGACGGCACGCAGTTCCTCAATGGTGAGCTCTCGCCGGCCAGCCGTGGCGATACGTTTTGCGGCGATGTCCGCCCATGGATTGCGCTCGACCTTGGCCTTCTTTCGCAGCACGCGCCATGTGAGTTTCAGGAGTCCAAGGTGGTGATTGAACGTTGCCCCCGTCATCTCGGAAGCAGCGAGGTCGGAAGCGTAGCTTTCAGCGTGTTCCTCCGTCACATTCCGCAGGACCTTCGTCTCGGGGTGCTCACGTTCCATCCATGCCGCGAAGCGTTTGAACTTCCCTTCGTATTGATCCAACGTTCTCGGGCCGGTGTCGGGCCGGTTCGGTGTCGCCAGGTATGCAGCCCATGCCTGCCGAATCGTCAGCGGCGGGTTGCGTTGTTCGTCATAGACGGCCAGTTCGGTCTTCGCGCCTTCGATGCGGGCCTTGACGGTTTCCAGCGTGCGGACTTCATCCGCAACCAGAAACGGCCGCATGATGCGCGCCAGTTCGGTCTTCGCTTGTTTGCGGTTCGCCGTGTGGGTTGACTGCCTGAACTTCTTTCCGGCCACGGCCCAGCAGGCGTAGAAGGTTTTGCCGCGTTTCAGCAGGTATCCGGTTCGTGTTTTCATGTCGTGTGCCCTTGTGTGCCCTTGTGGTCTCTACAAGGCGTAACTATCGCATAACGGAGGTGCGATGGCAATGCCAAAAGGGTACCACTGCAATTATTTGCCGTATAACAGGCTTGTTTCTTCATACATGATCTATGACGCGAATCCCGAAGGGAAAGCGGAGAGCATCAGTTTCCTCCTGGATACCG
>JBAXKQ010000383.1:0-1959 GCA_037135275.1 bacterium | reverse complement strand
CTTCACACCGACCCGCTCCGGGCCGACCAGGGCAGCGATCCGGACGGACCGGCGATCTTCATTCTTTCGCCGTGGGAAGGCGTCATCATCCTCTAACAGGGCCGAAACATGCGAAGAAAGACATGGCTGGCGATCTGGCTCTGCGTGGTCACCCTCTGTGGCTCGCACGGGAAGGCGGCGCAATCGCTGTCACCTTCCGCGCCGGGCCGGAACGTCGCCCTTCCGGCGGATTCCGGACTTGGTGTTCAATCGTCATCGGCGCCCCTGGCGTCCTCGACCCCGCGGTCCGCATCCTTCCTGCGCATCGTCACGCCCATCCGGCTGACAAACGAACCTGGCGCCAGACTGGCCGCGGAAACGGCGCAAACCCGGGCGATTCTGGAAAAGTTCCGGAAAGCGGGGTACAACGGCGCGATCTGGGCCGTGGACGCGTTGCCGGAAAAGGACGAGAACATCCAACCCTGGACCGAAGCGTGTTTGAAGGCTTTTCCTGACAAACCCATCCTGGCGCTGGATTTCCGGCTGTCGGACCCCGTCCCCTCCGGGGAAAAACTGTCCGTTTTCCTGCGCATCGTCCTGCCGTCCGTCCATTCCGTGGCTATCAATTTCGACCAACTCAACAACGTGGCCTGCGCCAGCAACCCCGCCGCCGCGCTCGCCGCAATCCGGCAACACGCCGAACTCGTCCGGAAACTCGCGCCCGGGACGTTCCTGTGGCTCGCGGCCTATGACGACCCTGGGCCGGCCAACGGACTCGGGACATGGATCCGGCCCCTGGAGACACTCGCCAACGGCTTCTATCTGATCCGCAGCCACAGCCTCAATACGCTGGCCGACGAGGCTCCGGCGACCCGCGCCCTGCTGGCCTCCGGAAAGCCCGTGCTTCGCGGCGGTTTCGGCTACGCCGCGCCGACCGTGCGCCCCGGCATCGAGCGGGATATCCGCGAGCAGTATGCGGAGCGCATCTCCCGCTACGAAGCCGATCTGGCGCAACGCCATTACGCGGGCTACACCCGCACCCTCGGCCGGTCCGTTCCGGCGGAGATCGCTTCGAACCTCTGTTATGTGGCGCAGATATCGGAAGGAACCAGTCCATGAAGTTGTTCTCCGGCGTCCCCAAACTGCTCGTGGCCTGCCTGCTGTTTTTCGGCGGCGGAGCGGGCCTTCTTTTCGCCTGCAATCCGACCGTCCCGCCGCCGGACTGTCCCTGCATACCTTGTCCTTGTCACATCGCAGGCGGGCCGTCGATCATCGGCCTATTGATAAACTGGATTCGATCGGCAGCCGGGGGCGGATTGTCGCTCGGGGTCCCGTTACCGGGTCCGGTCGGGTGTCCCACCTGTTCAGCCACCTGGCAGTCCCCTCTCGGTGTCCCCGAACTCACGGTCAAGAACGCGCGCGTCCGCATCCGTGACACGCCGATCTGGTTCGACGCCTCCGTGGGGCCGCGGTTCTCCTTCGAGATGCGTTACAACAACCTCGACAACCGCGGCCGGACCAACCAGGTCTGGTCCATGGGCTACAAGTGGCAGCACATCTACGCCTGCTACGTGGAAACCGCGGGCAACTACAAGCTGTTCCAGACCGGCGGCGGCGATTACTACCGGTTCGCGCCTGCAGGCGGCGGCGCCTATGCCGAGGTCCCGGGCGACGGCATCGTCTCCAGCGACGGCGCGTACTTCATGAGCAACAGCGGCAACAACATCCTCATCCGCATCCGGGGCGGCGGCGCCTACGAATTCGCGCCGGACGGCTCGGGTTCGCGCTACCGGCTGATCGCGGTCCGCGACCGCCTCGGCGCGGCGCTTACGCTCAACTATGACGCGAACAACACCCTCACATCCATCGTCACGGCGTCGAGCAACGTCTTCAACTTCTCCTATTCCGCCGCCGGATACCTCACCAACGTCCTCGACGTGGCCGGGAACCGCTCGGCCGTCTTCGCCTATACCAACGACC
>JBAXKQ010000382.1:0-1975 GCA_037135275.1 bacterium | reverse complement strand
TGAAGCTCTCCGACGATGGCTCCCGCGGCATGGGCGTGTTCATCTATCGCAATGCGGTCGGAAATGGCCGCAACGACTGGAAAGGGATCAAGCTGCGCTGGAATCACGGGGCAAACAAAGTCGATCCGGCGAAGGCGGCGGTCAAGGTGCATGCGATCCCCATGGTGTACGTGCCTGCGGGGCCGTTCAAGGTGGGCAGTGGAAATCCGTCCGGTATCATGGATAAATTCGCCGACGGCCCGGATATGCCGCTGGTGCAAACCATGAATAATCAGCGCTTCAAAGGCCAGGAGTCGGGGGGGCTGACGGACGGGTCCTGGCGGGGCGGCCCTTCGATTCCCTGTCTGATCGATGCGGCATGGAATGGCCCGGCGGCGGAAGGAACCTGCGCCCGTCGTATCGGGAATCGCGCCGGCGAACTTTGGGGGACGCACACGTACTGGGAGGTGAACGTCGGCACCGTTTCGGTGGGCGGCGGCGGCGTTCTGAACGACGACTATCCGACTGGCTATGACGCCTTCTATTGTATGAAGTACGAGTTGACGCAAGGGCAGTATGTGGACTTCCTCAATTCGCTGCCTCCGGATGTTGCCGCCGAACGGGCGTTTGTCGGTAGCGAGATCGGTTCCGACGCGGGCATGCATAGCGCGAAAGCCAAGATCGATTTGGGCCCCGGACGAAAACCCTATGAGGTCACCGAACTCGGCGGTTGTACCATCTTCTCCTCCGCCGATGGTCCCGAAAGCGTGGAACTGCCGACGGCCGATGAGACCGCCAGCGAGGAGAAGAAGAAAGACGGCCTCGATGCGCTTCTGGAACAGACTTTCAGCGAAAACAAGGGCGAGAAGGGGAAGGGGAAAGGGAAAGGAAGGGTTGCGGCGACGCCATCGCGGCCGGTCTTCACGGCGCGCTTGCCGTTCCGGCGGCTTCCGGGCGCCACCCCATCGGATACGCTCGCCTATGCCGTATGGGCCGGCCTGCGGCCGATGACTCAGTTGGAGGAAGCCAAGGCCGGGAACGGAGTGCGCGATCCGTTGGCGCCCCCCGATTGGACGTTGCCCAAGGACCTCGACGGTCAACCGGTACTGCTCGACGAGGGGCTGCCCACGGAACGATACCTGAAGGGAAGACATGTATTTGGTTGCAGCATGGCCACGAGGGCCGGGTGTCGTTCCACGCCCACCAGCGATCGTGGAACGGCGCTCGCCTCCTACTGGGGAATTTCGGAACCGCAAGGACCCTCGATGCCCGTGCAACTCCGGAAATTCCGCGGGACGCATGGCAACGGAATGGTATCGCCCGGCAAGCCGGGCGCTCCCATCAAGCGGGTGGTCGCCAAGTTCAAGGACGCACCTGCGGACTGGCCCGAATGGTGGGCCTATCTCGGCGGGCATTTTGTGGAGTTGAGATGCCGTCTGGTCGCGACTGCGGACAACCGCCTACGCTCGGAAGCTCCGGCGCGTCAAGACCGGATCAGGAAGCCGGCCGGCGAGCTGGAGGCGTCTGCGCCACAGGTGGCTGCGAAGCCGGCGGCACCGCTCCCGCCGATGGACGGGCGTCAGGACGATCTGCCGAAGATCGCGAACGTCAAGGTCGAACCGGGCAAGGAGTACAGTACGGTTTCGTTTGATCTGACTTGGAAGAACTCCTGGCGGGCCAAGTGGACCGAGCCGGCAGAGAAGAATTGCACCGGTAAACCGCTGCCGATCGAGAGCTGGGATGCGGCATGGGTCTTCCTGAAGTTTCGGAATCCGGATACGCGCGTCTTCTCCCACGCCACGCTCTCGCCGGACGTGGCCCACCAGAGCAAGCCGGCTGGCGCGGCGTTGGACATGGGGCTCAACGACGACGGCACCAAGGGCATCGGGGTGTTCATCTACCGCGACGCCGTCGGGCAGGGCGCCAACGAGTTCAAGGGCGTCAAGCTACGGTTGCTCGATTCGCTTTCGGCCGACAGCTCCGCTGCCGCAAATCC
>JBAXKQ010000381.1:0-1978 GCA_037135275.1 bacterium | reverse complement strand
GCACGGGCTGAACCCCAACGCGGTGCAGGTGATGGCCGAGGCGGGCGTGGACATTTCGGGCCACACGTCGAAGAACGTGGCCACGCTGCTGGATGTGCCGTTCGACACCGTGGTGACGGTGTGCGGCCACGCCAACGAGAACTGTCCGATTTTCCCAGGATCAGCCAAAGTCGTGCATGTCGGGTTCGACGATCCGCCCGCGCTGGCGAAGAGGGTTGAGGGCGCGGAGGAGAAGCTGGACTGTTACCGGCGCGTGCGCGACCAGATCCGGGCGTTCGTGGAGACGTTGCCGGGTAGCGTCGAGAAGGGTTGATGTATGACACACGGTAAACACTCGCGGCGGCCTGCAAGCCACCCATCAGATCAAGAAAGAAGGGATCACATGAGCGAAAACAGAAATTCTGGCATCAGTTTCTTCGACACCTACCTGACCGTCTGGGTCGCCCTGTGTATGGTTGTGGGCGTGCTCATCGGCCAATTCCTCCCAGGCGTACCCGCGTTGCTGGGACGGTTCGAATACGCGAATGTTTCGATTCCCATTGCCGTGCTCATCTGGCTCATGATCTGGCCGATGATGATGAAGGTGGACTTCGCCAGCATCAAAAATGTCGGCAAAAACCCGAAAGGGCTGTATGTCACCTGGGCGACCAATTGGCTGATCAAGCCCTTTACGATGTATGCGATCGCGGCCTTTTTCTTCTTTGTGGTCTTCCAGGCGCTGATTCCGAGGGAACTGGCCCGGGATTATTTGGCCGGGGCTATTCTGTTGGGCGCCGCTCCCTGCACCGCGATGGTGTTTGTCTGGAGCCATCTCACCAAGGGAAATCCGGCCTATACCGTGGTGCAGGTCGCGACCAACGACCTGATCATCCTGCCCGCCTTCGTTCCGATTGTTGCCCTGTTGCTGGGCGTGAGCGGCATTACGATTCCGTGGGACACGCTCTTTCTGTCGGTGGGACTCTTTGTGGTCGTCCCGCTGGTGGGCGGCATGCTGACCCGGTTTCATGTGATCAAGACAAAAGGGCTGGAGTACTTCAACACGTCGTTCATCCCGAAGTTCAGTAATGTGACGATCAGCGGTCTGCTGCTAACGCTCGTGCTCATCTTCTCCTTTCAGGGCGAGATCATTCTGAAGAACCCCCTTCATATCCTTCTAATTGCCCTTCCGCTGACCCTTCAGACGTATCTGATTTTCTTCATCGCCTATCTGGCGGCTAAAAAATTGAAGCTCTCGCACGACATTGCCGCGCCGGCCGGCATGATCGGGGCCTCCAATTTCTTCGAGCTGTCGGTAGCGGTGGCCATCTCGCTGTTCGGCGCGTCATCGCCGGTGGTGCTGGCCACCATCGTGGGTGTGCTTGTCGAAGTCCCTGTGATGCTCTCACTCGTCAAGATTGCGAATCGGACGACGCGATGGTTCCCCGCCGCGCGGTCCATGTAGTGGAACGGATGCAAGAGGGCGTACCGATGGACATCGCAAAGTTCAAGCGTATTACGTTCCTCTTAAAGTATCGAGGAGGCACGATTTCCACACAATCTGAAAAATATATGATACTATTTCTCTGTCCCCTGTTCCCGTATTCTGGTTGGTGCTGCCGCGTGGACGGCAGCCCCGTGAATGTCTGAAAAAAAGAAAGCCGCTATTCTGGCAACCAACAAATCGTGACCCAGCGCCCGACAACGGGTTCTGTAAGCAAGGAGATTGTCCCATGCTCAACCGAAACACGCTTTTGGCAAAACTACTGAGGCAGTTCACATCGTTGCTGCCTGTCTCCAAATCCAGGCGAGGGACGTGCGTTCGCTGCGGGAACTGCTGTGAACTTCCGTACACCTGTCCGTTCCTCCGATCCGACGGGCAAGGTCTCTCAAGGTGTGCCGCTTACCCCATCCGCCCCTCTAGCTGCCGCAAGTATCCGAGAACGGAGCACGAGCACCTCACGGAAGAGACGTGCGGGTTCAGGTTCGAATAGGCGGGCGG
>JBAXKQ010000380.1:0-1979 GCA_037135275.1 bacterium | reverse complement strand
TGCCGGCAGGAAAAAGCCGTCGCGCCCGATGCGGAAGATTTCGAAATAGAGTTTCCCCGGCTTCGTCGTGCAGCGCCAGTCGTTGCGCGCGAGGAAGAGCGGTTTGCCGTCTGGGCCTTTTTGCGTCGCGGCGTAGTCGCCAAATTCCTCGCCAAACGGCGAACGGCCGACGCCGTAAACGGCCTCGCCGTTGACCTTCAGCCATTCACCGACGGCGCGGAGGTTGTCCTGGCTGGCTTGCGGAATCACGCCCTCGGCGGTCGGGCCGACGTTGAGCAGATAGTTGCCGCCTTTGCTGGCGATATCGACGAGGTTGCGGATGAGCGTGGCGGTGGGTTTCCAATTGTTGTCGTAGCTCTTGTAGCCCCAGGTGTCGTTGAGCGTCATGCACGTTTCCCAATCACGGCCCGGATAGCCGGTGGCCGGGATGAACTGCTCCGGCGTCTCGGTGTCGCCGCGGAAGCCGCCGCCGAGCCGGTTGTTGTGGATGAGGCCGGGCTTGAGCTTGAGCAGGGCGATCAGCTTTTCGGCCCGCTCCTTGTTCATGTCCGTGGGCGTGTCCCACCAGAGCACGGCGGGGAACTCGCCGTACTGGGTGAGGATCTCCTTCACTTGCGGCACGGCCACTTGGGCGATGTATTCGTCCATGCTATGTTCCTGGGCCGGATCCCACTTGCCGCCGGCGGCGGCGCCCCCGTTGTTCCAATCCTGGGCCTGGGAATAGTAGAAGCCGAGCTTGAGGCCGTACTTCCTGCACGCCGCGGCGAGTTCCTGCAACGGGTCCTGGCCGAAGGGCGACGCCTTGACAATGTTCCAGTCGGAGGCCTTCGAGTCGAACATGGCGAAGCCGTCGTGGTGTTTCGAGGTGATGACAATGTACTTCATGCCCGCGTCCTTGGCGGTGCGCACCCACTCGTCGGCGTTGAACTTGACCGGGTTGAACTCCGTGGCGTAGCGGTGGTATTCGGCCATGGGGATTTTGCCCTGATGCATAATCCACTCGCCGATGCCGGGAACCTGTTTGCCATTGTAGGTGCCGGCGGGGACGGAATAGACGCCCCAATGGATGAACATGCCAAAGCGGGAGTCGCGCCACCAGGCCATCCGGGCGTCCCGCTGCGCGGGCGTCTCGTCGGCGTAGGGGTCGGGCTTGACGATTTCCGGCGAGCCCTGGATGTCGAGCGCGATCACCGAGGCGTTCTTGTCCGGGGCGGCAGCGGGGATGCTGATGGTGACCGAGTTGTTGGCAGCCGTGAACGGCAGGGCTTGGCGGCCATCGAGCAGGAACGCCCGCACCGGCTTGTTGGCCAAACCGGGCACCACAAGCCGCCCGTTCGCCGGCCAGTCATAGACGAAGAGGTAGAGCCGGGTTTGGCTGGCGCCGGATTTCTTGTGCGGATCCTGGAAGGGCCAGGCGGCATGCTGCTGGAAACCTTCGGCGGCGGCCGGGCCGGCGATCTTCTTCTGCGTGCAGCGGCCCCAGGCCAGCTTTTCAAACGGACTGCCCTGGGTGCCATGAACCGACTCCCCGTTGACCTTCATCCATTCCCCAATCTCAGCGAGACGCTGCACACTTTCAGCAGGCACAAGCCCCTCGGATGTGGGTCCGACGTTGAGAAGGTAGTTTCCTCCCTTGCTGGCACAATCAACAAGATTTCGAAGCAGAATGGCGGTGGACTTCCAGTTCTTGTCGTTTTTGTTATATCCCCAATGATTGTTCATCGTCATGCACGATTCCCAATCCACACCCGTACCAAATCCAGTCGGTGGAATTTCCTGCTCCGGGGTTCCGTAATCCCCTGCCTTGTCTTTGCCCTGATCCATCCCGGCCATCCCGGTGCGCCCCTTCCCCACCCTGTTGTTGACGATGGTATTCGGTTGAAGGCTGCGGACATATTTGTAGAGATCCACACCCCGCTCGTTTGTCCAGGGTGATTCCCATTCCCCATCAAACCAAAGAATTCCCAAAGGACCATACC
>JBAXKQ010000379.1:0-1999 GCA_037135275.1 bacterium | reverse complement strand
GCCACCTCTAACCCGAACTTTGCCATTCGCACATGCAGGTCCCGAAAGTAGGCTTCCGCTTCCTCTTGATTCTGAAAGGCCGCCACGAAGTCGTCAGCAAACCTCATCATCATCGCCATTCCGCGGCACTGCTTCTGCACCGTGTGCCTGAACCACAGGTCCAGCGCATAGTGCAGGTAGATGTTCGCCAGTACCGGCGAAACCACCCCTCCCTGCGGCGTTCCAGCCGCAGGATGCAGCACTTGCCCATCTTCTTCCAGTACACCCACCTTCAACCATTTCCTGATGAGCCGCAGGAACGCGTTGTCATCCACCCGCTGTTCCAGCATCTTCACCATCCAGGAATGGTCGATGTGCTCGAAAAATCCTCGAATATCCGCCTCTACAACCCAGTTGTACGTCCCGCAGAGGAGCCGCCCTTCCAGTGCCAGACTGGCCACTTGCGGTCCCTTGCCAGGCCGGTATCCCCAACTGTTGTCCAGGAAGTCCTGTTCGTAGATCGCATCAAGGATTCGTGCCGCCGCCAGTTGCAGCAGCTTGTCTTCCAAGACCGGTATCCCCAGCGGCCGGACTTTGCCCGGTCCCTTGGGAATATTCTTCCGGCGGACCAGCTTCGCCCGGTACTGCCTCCGCTTCAGCCGCTCCACCAGCACCTGCAAGTTCGCTTCCAGATCGCGCTCGTATTCCTGATACGTCACCTGGTCGATGCCCGGTGCCGCGTCCTTGCGCAATTGATGAAAACACCATCGCAGATTCGCCGTGTTGAGCAGCGTATACAGATGCCGAAACCGATGCCGCCGGTCACTTCGCGCCCTGTTCGCTATTCCTCGCAACGAGGTTGGCATGTCGATAGCAGTCTGTCCTGTCTGCATCATGTTTCCGTTGCGAGCTTCGCATCCATGTGGCCCTCTTCCCCATGCTCACCGCCGCCGCCGTCTGGCGAGCTTGTGATCGGCTTTCCCGTCTCCGAGTACTATAGGGCCATCTGACTCCCGCACCACCATTGACCGGCCTTCGTTCAGTTGCACCGGCCTACCCTTGCGGGAGCGGCGCGGGTCTCCCAAGTCCTTGTCGCTTCTCTTCCTGCGTGCCATGCGCTAAAGACCCCGACGGAGTCTCCACGCCCTACAAAGCGGGCGCTTGTTGTTGGCTTCCGGTGGTTCTACGCCGTCGCCCTCCGCACGAACCTGTTACGGGGCTGATCGCTTCGGGAGGGTGTCGCCTCCCTATGGCCCGCAGGATTCCCTGTGTACGCTTCAATCGTATTGTTCGGTCCGCACCTCCTTTACGACTGTAACACTCGGTACGAGTGAGCTGTCATGCTCTTACTCGGCGCGGACTCTCACCGCGCAAGAAGCGCCAAATTTAGCTTGGCGCACATCGAGGTAGGAACGCCCAGTTGCCCGAGCGCCCCCTCGCAGATCCCGGCGTGCGGATTTCCCGCACCGGGCTCTTCACGGATGCTCGCTTGACACACGCATTTATTATCATGGCTACCAATACCACTGTCTTTGAGTCTGGCGTGGCTCTTTTATGCAAGGTCCGGGTATTGCAAAGTCGGCCAGTAGCGCGCATAAGCCGTCCCAGTTGTAACTGGGCCGGTGACTGCGTCGGTTCAACCACTTATACAGCAGTTTCAGCACCTGCCACCAGAATTTATTGAGGCTCGGGAAATTGCCCCTTACCCCGTAGTAGTTCCAGTAGCCGGTGAGCTTCCGGCGCAGCTTTATCATCAGCGGACGCATCCTCAAATGCCGTTCCGCTCTGATCCATTCTGTAAACCGCGCCACTGATTGGCGCAGCTTCTTTGGCGCTGTCATCCGCTGTACTCTGGACCGCCCTTGCCTCGTTGTCGTCCAGTGGAATCGAAAACCCAAAAAGTCGAACCCTCCATTTTGCCCCATTGTCTGTCGGCTGAACTGGATGAGCCCGCTCTTGTCTTCTGCCACCTCTAACCCGAACTTTGCCATTCGCACATGCAGGTCCCGAAAGTAGGCTT
>JBAXKQ010000378.1:0-2004 GCA_037135275.1 bacterium | reverse complement strand
CTGCCTCGACTGGCGTACCTGGCAGGAATCGAACCTGCAACCTTCTGATTCGTAGTCAGATGCTCTATCCAATTGAGCTACAGGTACATATCAAGGGTTGCTCTAGTAACCGAAAGCATGACTCTTGGCAAGCTCATTGCGAAAAAAGTCGAGCGTTCCAAAAAACTGCCTCAGGCCTTGTACTTCATGGCTGGATAGGCACCGTGTGGACGCAGAGCCTCCGTATGGTGCCGTGCATGTTCATCCAGACATCCATCCACGCCAACGCACATGGCCATGCTGACAGGCTGACCTCGTCCCAGCCCCTGTGGTGCCGGGTCTGTCAAGCAGGAGTCGACCCGTCACACCGGAGTCACACGAACCGAACACTCTTGTCCGTTGATGTCGAGCACCTGGGCTTCGCCCAGAAGTTTGCCCTCCATCGAAAGACCGGTACATAGAGTCTCATTCCTGACGTAGTCGGAATAGCCCTCTATCGCCGCCTTGAGCTCCGGCCCGCAGGCCACTTCGATCCGTATGCGCTGGCTGACCTCGAAATCGGCGTCTTTCCGCAAATTCTGGACCTTGTTGACAAACTCGCGGGCCATGCCCTCATTGATCAGTGCCGGCGTGAGTCCGGTTTCCAGGGCAACCACGATTCCGTCCTGTGCAGCCACAACGAGGCCTTCTCTGGGGATGTGCTCGATCATCACATCACCGGGTTCAATTACAGCATCCTCGCCAGACAGCTTCAGTGTGATGGCCTCGCCGGATGCCAGCGTCTCCACCTGTTCCGGACTCAGCTTCGAAAGCGCCCCAGCCGCCGCCTTGACCTTGCTGCCCAGCCGCGGACCAAGCTTGCGGAAATCAGCCTTCATCTTAAGTGTGGCAAAACGAGATTCATCGGTATCGAAGGTTGCTTTCTTGACGTTGAGCTCGTCGAGAATGATATCTTCGACTCCCTTGATGCCGTCCAGAACTGCGCTGGAACGCGAGATGATGTGCATGGCGGCCAGTGGCTGCCTCCCCTTGAGATCGTTCTGGGCCCTCAGGAGTCGGCCTAGTCCAACCACTGTCATGGCGCCGCTCATTTGAGTCTCGAGCGCGGCGTCGCGGTATTTGCCCTGATCCACCGGGAAATCACACAGGTGCACCGATTCCGGCATGGCAGCCGTGCGCAGGTTCTTGAAGATCGCCTCGCTGATAAACGGCACAAACGGCGCAGCAACCCTTGACCATTCAAGCAGCACATGCCAGAGCGTTTCGTATGCCTGAGCCTTGTCCTCGTCATCCTGCGACTTCCAGAACCGCCGCCTGCTCCTTCGAATGTACCAGTTGGTCAGGTCCTCGGTGAACTTCACGAACGGACGCACGGCCCTTTGAAGGTCGTATGAGTCCATTGCCTCAACAACATCATGCACGAGAGTCTCGAGAGAACTCAGTATCCATCGATCGAGGATGTTGACGCTACGGTTCCCAGTCGCCTTGGCATGGGTCCACCCATCGGTATTTGCATATGTCACGAAGAAGCTGTACGCATTCCACAGGGGGATCAGCAGGTCACGCATTGTCTGCTTGACGCCAGCCTCGGAGAAACGGAGGTCTTCCGCTTTCACTACGGGCGAATAGATCAGGTAAAGCCTCAGGGCGTCGGCACCGTACGTATTGATCACCGACATAGGGTCAGGATAGTTCTTGAGCCTCTTGCTCATCTTCCTGCCGTCCTCCGCAAGGACAAGCCCGTTTACCACCACGTTCTTGAAAGCCGGCTTGTCGAACAACGCCGTTGACAGGACCATCAGTGTGTAAAACCACCCGCGAGTCTGATCGAGCCCCTCGGCGATAAAGTCCGCCGGGAAATTCTTCTCGAACTTCTCGCGGTTCTCAAACGGATAGTGGGCCTGCGCATAGGGCATCGCACCGCTCTCGAACCAGCAGTCAAGGACCTCCGGCACGCGACGCAGCTCTCCCTTGCCCTGCCTCGATGGTATGGTGATCTTGTCCATGAAGTGCTTGTGCAGGTCC
>JBAXKQ010000377.1:0-2006 GCA_037135275.1 bacterium | reverse complement strand
CTGATACTGGTTGTGCTTGTCATTTTCGTTACCAGTCTGGCGCTGCACCCGCTTATCATCCGCCTCAACCGGAAGCTGGTCGATTATTCCAACAACCTTGCGCTGACCAACATCGGCATGCTCAAGGTACTGGGAAGCGCCATCGCCAAGCGAGACAGTGACACCAATATCCATAACTATCGAGTTACGCTTTACTCGGTGAAGATCGGCGAGAGAATGGGGCTTTCGCCTGCCGCCATGCAGGGTCTGATCAAGGGGGCCTTCCTGCACGATCTGGGCAAGATCGCCACCCCCGATGCGATTCTCCACAAACCTGGAAAGCTGACCGATGAAGAGTTCAGGATCATGAAGACGCATGTTCAGCACGGCGAGGATATCGTCAGCGGTTACGACTGGTTGAAGGACGCTCAGGACGTGGTACGCTGTCATCATGAAAAATTCGACGGCAGTGGCTATCCGGCTTCCCTTACAGGCGGAAATATCCCGCTGAACGCCCGTATATTCTCGGTGGCGGACGTGTTCGACGCCCTGACATCCAAGCGTCCCTACAAGGAGCCCTTCAGCTTCGATACCTCGGTAAAAATTCTGCGGGAGTCAATGGGGAGCCACTTTGATCCGGAGGTAGCACAGCTCTTTCTCGACCATGCCGTTGCCATGCACGCGGAGATCTGCAACGACGATGAGGTGTTGCTGCACGGAAAACTGGAAACCAGCATCGGGAAGTATTTTTGACAGATAGCGATAAGGAGATTTCATAATGCATCAAACAATTCTGGCAGCACTCTCCGAAAGGATCCTGGTGATTGACGGCGCCATGGGTACCCAACTCCAGGAGAGTCATCTGACTGCCGATGATTTTGGTGGGCCGGAATACGAAGGGTGCAACGAATATCTGGTAATGACCAGACCGGACGTGATCGAGGAAGTCCATCGAGCCTACCTCGCCGCAGGGGCCGACATCGTTGAGTCCAACTCATTCGGCTCGACAGATATCGTTCTGGCCGAATACGGATTGCAGGATCAGGTATTTGAGCTGAACCGGCAGGCCGCACTGATCGCCCGCCGCGCTTGCGATGCCTTCAGCATCCCTGACAAGCCGCGCTGGGTGGCCGGTTCCATGGGCCCGACCACTCGCACTATTTCGGTGACAGGCGGTGTAACCTTTGCACAGCTGGTTGAAGCCTTTCGCGGCCAGACCTTGGGTCTTCTGGCTGGTGGCGCGGATCTGCTGCTGCTGGAGACAGCCCAGGATACCCTGAACCTGAAGGCTGCGGCCGAGGGAATCCGGTTGGCCTTTGAAGAAACCGGCCAGCGGGTGCCGCTGATGATATCAGGCACCATCGAGCCGACCGGCACCATGCTGGCAGGGCAGGGGGTCGAGGCGCTCTATACGAGCCTGGCTCATCTGGAGGACAATCTTGGTTTGATCAGCATCGGCCTCAACTGCGCTACCGGACCGGAGTTCATGACCGATCACCTTCGAACCTTGTCCGAGTTGGCCTGTTGTCACGTCTCTGTGTATCCCAACGCCGGTCTGCCGGATGAGAACGGCCACTATGCCGAAACCCCCGACTCCCTGGCAACCAAGCTCTCCCGTTTCGTGGACGAAGGGTGGCTCAACATCGTCGGCGGTTGCTGCGGCACCACCCCGGCCCATATCGCTGCCATCGCGAGGATGGTGGCCGGTAAAGTGCCCCGTCGTCCCGCGACTGTACGCCGCCGGGTCGTGGCCGGAATAGAAGCGCTTGGCATAGAGGATGACGCCCGTCCGGTGCTGGTGGGAGAGCGCATCAATGTGATCGGTTCGCGCAAATTCAAAAACATGATCGTGGCGGAAAAATTCGAGGAGGGATCTGAGATCGCGCGTGATCAGGTCAAGTGTGGGGCGCAGGTGATAGACGTCTGCGTGTCCAACCCGGATCGCGACGAGGCGGCCGACATGATTCAGTTGCTCGCTTTCCTCCCCCGCAAGGTGAGGGTGCCGGTCATGATCGACTCGTCCAAGT
>JBAXKQ010000376.1:0-2015 GCA_037135275.1 bacterium | reverse complement strand
TATTTCTTCGACGACATCGGAAACCGGAAGCAGACGGTCACCAATGGCACGACCGTGAACTACGTGGCCAACCTGCTGAATCAATACACGAACGTGGCTGGCTGGGCCTGGACCAACGACCCGGACGGAAACCTGATGGCCGACCTGCGGTGCCAGTATGGGTGGGACGCCGAGAATCGCCTGGTGGCCGTGACCAACGGCTCCCTCAGGCTTTCCCTGGCCTACGATTGGCAAGGGCGGCGGATACGCAAGGTCGTGTCCGTGGTCGATGTGCCCATTTCCACCAACAGTTTCGTTTACGACGGCTGGAATCTGATGGCCGTGCTCGGTCCGCAGCCCTCCGTCCTCCAGTCCTTCACCTGGGGAACGGACTTGAGTGGCACGCTACAGGGTGCCGGGGGCGTGGGCGGTCTGCTGGCGACCACTTACAAAGGGACCCAGACGACCAACTGCTTTGCCGCCTATGATGGCAACGGAAACGTCGTTGCCCTCGTGAACGGTGCTGATGCGAGCATCGCCGCTCAATATGAATATGCCCCTTTCGGGGAACTCCTCCGCGCCACAGGGCCGATGGCGAAGTCAAACCCATTCCGTTTCTCCACAAAATATCAGGATGACGAGACGGACTTGCTTTACTACGGGTATCGGTTTGAAAAGGACGGAAGATGGGTGAGCCGCGATCCAATTGGCGAGAATGGCGGTATCAACCTCTACGGGTTCGTCGCCAATGACCCGTTGGACTACATGGACACCGATGGGCGGTTTACTGGGACCAAGTGTCAAAAATGTGGTGAATGGTATCAGGGGTGGCATACGTGTCCGCCACCAATCGATTGCTCTGGATACGCGAGACTGAAGGGCGTCTCTTGTGGTGCTTGCGGAGGGAAGAGCGTGGCGGATGGCTATCCGGAGAAGGCCCAAGGATTCTGCGAGGGGTTTGCAAAGCTCTACACGGGGAATCGGCAGCAGAGAAATGCTGCTTGCGTAGCAGAGTGCTTGGTCAAAGCGGAACAAGAGTGCCAAGCGAGCTATCAATCGTGCAATCGTCGGAATTGCTGCCGGTACTTGGCTCATTTCAAGTGTTACGCCCAGTGCTTCTTCATACCTTTCAAGCCGTATGGCGCAGGGTTGCCGGACGGTGCATGGGAGTTTGGAGAAACGACACTGCGTCCAGCCTGCAAGAGCCTTCTGTCCAAATGCCCGGACTGTAAACTTCCAAACGAGCTTTGACGTATGTTTCGTTACCTGATGCACTTCGCGCTGTGGACAGTTGGCGTTCCATGGCTGGCTTGTTTGATGTGGCTCTGGTGGAGTGGAGTTTCCCGCTCACCAGAAGTGAGCTTCGAAACAGTGTTGGTTTCACTTCTTACCGCATGTTTGGGCGCACTGTACGGAGTGCTGGTTTGCTTTGTAATTACGTTTCCTCTGAGCGTGATAGTCTGTGTGCTCTTCGGGCTAGCACCGAGATTTTCCGAACACCTATCCTTCCAGATCGGCTTTCCAGCAGCAACTTCTTTGATTGGATTGCTGTGGGCGCAAACAACTGCAAGTTCATTAGGCACTGGTTGCAGTGAGCACGGACTACTGACGGCTGGAGTTCTCGCTGGGTTGGCGCTTGGTTTACTCACACTTCGCCTGTGGAAGAGGCCACCGAACCAGCCGCAGACGGAGGCGCCGCCATAAACCCATCGCGCTGTCTCGCACAAGCGGTGTACGGAAGATGGTGGAACAAGAATCGCTTTTGCACGAGCCGGCCTTGCGGTGGCAATCAACACGGCCCTGCGGCGGCTTGAGAAGAGACTCGTGCCGCCAAAGGGGCAGGCTACAGCGAACCAACAGACCAGCCACAGCTAACCAACACCATGAGAACACGCATCCTCCTCGCAGTCTTCATCACTGCGATCAGCTACCACGTCTCGGCCGCCGTGAACGACTGTGTGTGGGGCGACTGGGGATTGGTTTCGTGCCCGGCCCTGACCTTCGGCACTACAGACCCGGGCATCCCCTGTGCCGGC
>JBAXKQ010000375.1:0-2018 GCA_037135275.1 bacterium | reverse complement strand
CTTGGATCATCCATGAAAGCCAATTGAAAGCTTCTCTCCCTGTAGAGGGGCCTCCGCCTCTGCCGCGTCAAACAGCAGTTTGCGGGTAATCAACCGCCCGTTGTTGGCCGCCGCAAACGCAGCCCGCAAAACCACGCTCCGAATGGTGCCGCCACTGAACTCGAACGCTTCCGCCAACTCGTCGAAATCAATATTGGCGTCAAGCGGAGCCTCGTGCGGAATCATCTTTCGCCACAGATCCGCACGAACGGACGGATGGGGCAGGTTGAACCGGATGTGATAGCGGATGCGGCGCTCGAATGCCGGATCGAGCGCCTCGGGCCGATTCGACGCCAGCAGCACGACGCCGTCGAACTTCTCCAGTTCCGTGAGCAGCATGTTGATCTGCTGATTGATGTAATGGGCGTGGTGATCCTGCCCGTCCAGGCGGCGGGTGAACAGGGCATCGGCCTCGTCAAAGAAGACCACGGCTTCGGTGTCCCGTGCGGCGGCAAACACAGCCGCCAGATGCTTTTCGGTCTCGCCGACGAACTTGCTGATCAGGGAGTCCATGCGAATCGGGTAGAGGTTCTGCCCCAGCGCCCCGGCGATCGCCTCAGCGGTCATATTCTTGCCGGTGCCGGATGGACCGCTCAGGAGGCCGGCCAGGCCCCGGCCGCGGCTTGCTTTCCGGCCGAATCCCCAGGTTGAGAACACCGTGGTTCGCTGCCGGGCGGCGGCGATAAAGGCATCGATTTGGCTTCGGGTTTGCGCATCCACGACCACGTCCTCCAATGAAACCTTGGGCTGTACCTTGTCCGCATGGGCGGTCAGCCGGTTGAGGCGCTGGAGCGTGGCGGCCTGCCGCAGGTCGGCCTGCGTGATGCGCCGTTCGGCCCCCTGGCGCTGCACGGCGACCGTCATAGCGGTGAGCACGGCGTTCTTGATATAGCCGCCACTGAACTCGAAATCCTGGGACAGCGCGACGAGGTCAATATCGTCGGCCAGCGGTGCCTGGGCCGGAAGATGCCGGCGCCAGATCTCTTCCCGCTGCCCCGGCGGCGGAACCTCAAAGTCGAGCTTGTAGAGGATTCGGCGGTCGAGCGCCTCATCCAGCACCTGGCGGCGATTGGTGGCCAGGATGCAGATTCCGTCCAGCCGCTCCAGCTCCCGGAGCAGCGTCGGCATGGCGCCGTTGAAGCGGCGGTCTGTGAACATTTCATCGGCCTCGTCAAAGAAGATGATCGCATGCTGGAGGCGTGCTTCGTGGAAGACCCGCTGCAGGTTCTCATCCAGCCCGTGGTGTGGCACGCAGTTCATGACCTTGTTGAAGTCCACGAGCATCAGACGATAGCCGCCGGTGTGCGCCAGGGCGTGAGCCAGCATGGTCTTTCCGGTGCCCGGCGGCCCGCTAAACAAGATGACCGTCCCGCGGCCGTAGCTCACCACCTCATCGAACCCCCATTCCTTGCGGCATCGCAGATACTCATCCCGTGCGGTGATCAGGCGGGTGACCTCCTCCAGCTTACCGGCGGGGAGCACGACCTGATCCAGGCGCACCTCGGGGTCAATGACGGAGGAGAAGGACAGAACCTGATCGTCCACATCATATTCACCCAGAATCAGGCTGGCGACCCGGCGGGGAATTTGGAGGTCCATGGACATGAAGTCGCTCTCGGTCGCCAGATCGTGGGAATAGGCCATGTTCAGCAAACCATTGGCGAGCAGTTTGCCGCTGTGGACGAAGTACCTTCGAGCCTCGATTTTCGCCTCGATCTTACCACAGAGCAGGGAAAGCACCGTCCGGACCTCCTTGCAGCGGTTGCGACCTTCCACGAGGGCATCCATGGCCCGTTCGAAGGCATCATCCAGATCGGGGCCGAGGACGGTAACGAGGATGAGCTTCTCGGTCTCGCCCAAGCCATGGTTGCGCACCAGATCCTCCAGGGGGAGTTTCAGGTTTCCGGCCGTGAGGGTCGTGCGGACACGCTGCGCCAGTTGCTTCCGCTTGGTCTCAACGGCCAGCCGCATAGCCGCAG
>JBAXKQ010000374.1:0-2019 GCA_037135275.1 bacterium | reverse complement strand
AGCATGTCCATCAGCAGGTTGGTGGTCTCCCGCAGTTGCGTGGCCACGGAAAACGGACCGCGAATCACCGTCGGATACCTGACCGTGATGCCCGAACCGGCGCACAGTTCCCGCATGCGCTGGTAGAAGGCATGCGTGCGCGGGCCCAGGCCGTGCGCGTCCAGCTCAATCGTGTGCATCTTGTCGAGATCCCGCCGCTCGGCAAGCAACGGCTTCTTCATGTTCACCCACGGCGCCTGCCCGGGCGGAAACTCGATTTGCGCGCCGAACAGACTGGCCGAATAGCAGGCGCCAAACGACACAAACGCATTCTTCTCGAAGAACCGGTTGGACCGCAGGTTCTCATGCTCCCAGAGTTGATACCGCATCTGCTCGTACAGTTGCGCCTCGGCCTGGCCATAGTAGGCCGCGGTATCGATCCCCAGCACGGTCGCATAGCCGGCCATGTCGAGAGCCATCGTGAAGGCGCCGGTCGGGGTGGCGGAAATCCCGCGCCACCGCTCGATCAGCCACGGGTCGTCCGCGTTCGCCCAGAATCGGCGGTTGCGCTGGTTCTCCGGCGACTCGCACAGTGCCAAATACCGCTTCAACACATCCGCCATCTGATCACTCAGGTCTTGTTGCATACGTTCTCTCCTTCGTTTCACGGAAAAGCAACATCCATTGCGCGGTTAAAAGTGAACCGAGCATACCATCTTCGCCGCCTTGTGAAGCACATTGATGCGAGCGGAGGCGCCATGCCTACGGAGCGCTTGCGCCAGCGCCGCCGCCGGATCGTGCGCATATTCGAAACCCAGAGCCGTGGTCTCCGCGGCCGATACCCCTTTTGTCACCAAGATGACGTTCGCCCGTTCGAGCATGCGCGCGGCCAGCCAGATGACAATTCCCGAGATCGGGCAGAGCTGACCCGTATCCACCAGCTTCCGAACATGCTCCGGCGAGTGCCGAAAGCCAATTTCCACGACTTCCGGATGCGGGGCACATACCCCTTCCGGACAAGGTGTCACGAGAATGATGGTCCCGCCGGGACGGACCGCTCCACAGGCCGCGTTCAAGCCCTTGACCGCCTGCCAGAAATCGTGATCGGATGGATACGCGTCGGCGACAACTATATCGGTCAACTCAGACAGGTTGATCCTGCAAGCGGATCGCGCAAAGTCGCACGCCGCCCGATGGGCCACAATGGGGTCGCCGGCGAAGACCCCGGCGAGGGTGTTATTGTTCCCAGGCACTTCGTTGATGATGAACTTCAGGCCGGCTTTGAGACCAACCTCGTCGATAACCCGGCGGACGGGATTATCCCGCACGGCGAACAGTTGCCCATCCTCAGCCGTGCTGCCCAGCCAGTGCATTCGCCCGATCGTGACCGGATCCGCGCAACCGGGGTTGACGATCTTGCACCCGCCGCCAAACCCGGCGATCAGATGCGGAATGGTCTGGCCCACACCGATCACGAAATCCGATTGCAGCAAATCGCGGTGGATTCGAACGGGAAAATCGCCGGATGCGTCAACGGCGACATACTCATCGGTGTCGCGCCAATTCGGCTGAATGAACCGATGGCGGGCAACGAGATCGGGCGTATACTTCTGCTCCATCTCGGCAAGGGTCATCGCGCGATGCGTCCCAAGAGCCACAAACACCCGGATATCAGAAGCGGCCAGTCCGGATGCCGACAATTCGGCCATCACTGCCGGCAACAGCCATTCCGTCCGAGTGGTACGGGTGTTGTCGTCCACGACGATCAACACCCGCATCCCGGGCCGAACCCGAGCCTTGAGACGCGGCGATCCCATGGGATTCGCCAACGCCTCGGCAATGAGCTGTTTGGCGTCAAGCCGGGGCCCGTCGGCGCGGATGGAATATACGCCGGCCAATTACCGATCGGGTATTTCCATCGGATCGAAGTCGGCATAGGGAAACTGGTACTTCATGCTCGCCAACCTTATTATTCGACGATCAAGCGCCCACGCCATTCACGACATTCGGCAGCTTCTCGCCGCGCAGCGCCATGGCCGC
>JBAXKQ010000373.1:0-2022 GCA_037135275.1 bacterium | reverse complement strand
CCGCGTGTCCCTGCTCCCGTATTTTGCGTTGAAACTGTACCAGCCGGCCCGCGCCTTTATCTCCACCACCGGCAGCACTGTGTCGCCGACGATCCCGACTGTCAGCTCCCGCCCCTTGATATACTTCTCAACAAGAATCTCGTCGTCGTACTTGAATGCGCCACGGGCGGCGGCGTTCCATTGCGATCGGCGGAACACCCTGTACACACCCAGAGACGAACCCTGGCACGGCGGCTTCACTACGACTGGCAGCGGCAGCTTCCTGGAATCGCCGCGCTTCAACACCTCGTACGCCGGGGTCGGCACATGTGCCTTGAGAAGCGCCTCTTTTGCGCGCCTCTTGTCAAAGGCAGCCGCGCTGGCGCCGGGGCCTGAACCAGTATAGGGGATTCCTTTTGCCTCGAGGATGCGCTGAACGCGGCCATCCTCCCCGAACTCGCCGTGCAGAGCAACGAACACCGCCTCGACACCTGCCGGGAGGTTGACCGAATGCCCCGTGATGTCTATCTCGGAGACCTCGTAGCCTGCCTGGCGCAGACCCGCCGCCACAGCGGCACCGGAACGGAGCGACACATCCCTCTCCGCCGAAGGACCACCCTTAAGCACGGCAACCTTCTTGAACTTCCTGCTGCCCCTTCTCATTGTCAGCCTTTCCGTTCCGGCAGAATCAGCCGGAGTCAGAGAATCTCGACTTCTGTATCCAATTCAACACCGCACTTGAGCCTTACTGCTGTCCGCGCCATGCCAATCAGCGCGAGCACGTCCGATGCACAGGCCCCCTTCCGGGTTATAATGACGTTCGCATGTCTCTTCGATATCATCGCCCCACCAACCGTCAGCCCCTTGAGCCCGGCCTCGTCAATCAACCTGCCGGCAAAGTCGCCGGGCGGATTCCTGAAAACCGACCCTGCACAGCGAAGCCCCTTCATCCAGGCCCGACGCGCCGCGATGTTCCGCCTAAGCCCGGCAATTGCCGCGGTAGTGCCGGGGAAACAGACGAATGCCGCCTCAACGATAGCGGCGCTCGCCAACCCGCACCTGTACGAAAACACCGGGTTCCGAACCACCTTTACTTCCCCGCTGTCATCAACGTGGCGGACCCATGCGATGTGCTTTCCAATCTCGTCGCCCCAGGCGCCGGCGTTCATGCGGAGCGCACCACCGACGGTACCCGGAATACCCTCGAGAAACTCAAGTCCGGCCAGCCCGTTTTTCTCCAGACAGGCCAGCAGCCGGACAAGGGGAACCCCGGCACCGGCAGTGACTGTCATGCCGCCCACGTGTATGCGCCTGAACTCCTCGCCTGTCAATCGCGCTGATATCCCGCGGACACCCGTGTCGCATGCGAGGATGTTGCTTCCTCCTCCGAGAAGCCGGAACGGCAGACCCAGCCGGGCGGCTCGCCGCATCACCTTCCGGAGGTCGGCAACGGACCCTATCTCCATCCAGACATCAGCCGATCCACCAACCCCGAAGGTTGTCTTTCGCGCCAGTGGCTCATCCCGACGAACCAGTGTGTGGTCCAACTTCAGGCCGGACTCAACCCTGCGTGACGCCGCGTGGACTTTTCTTTTCCCTGCATACTGGTCCCTGGCCCACTCAGCAATCTTCTCGACATCGCCGGCACCGACAACCAGGAGGGTCTCCCCCACGCGCTGAGTCCGGCTGAGGTACTGCCACGCCTGTTCAAGCGAACCGGCAAGCAGCGCCGGCGGAATGGCATTCCCCGTACCGGCCCCAGCCCGTTGCTTTCGCCACAGCGCGTACAGGTCGAATATGGTCCCGCCGGCGATCATCTTCTCCGACGCTGCATACACCGGCACTAGAACCACCTCGTCAGCGCCGCGGAACGCGCCCGGAAATTGCGCCCCCAGCGCAAGCGTGCGGGTATAGCGATGCGGCTGGAACACGGCCCGTATCCGGCCGCCGGGTTTCCGGGTGCGGTCGAGCCCCTTCACTGCGGCCAGGAGCGCCTTGATTTCGGAGGGATGGTGCCCATAGTCGGAGATGACAAGCGTGGCG
>JBAXKQ010000372.1:0-2026 GCA_037135275.1 bacterium | reverse complement strand
TCAGGAGTCAGAATTCAGGAATCCGTAATCCGGATTCATCAGACGGGGGAATCGAAAATGATCTCAGATCGCAGGAGGTGAGATCGCAGAGGGGGACACAGGGGACAGAAGTCCGCAGACAGAATTCCGAAGAGAAAACGTCCATCGTGGGGCGCGGGAAGCGGTTTGAGATCACGAAGGATTACGCGAAGGTGGTGGATCGGAAGCGGAAGAAGACCTATGCGGTGAACGTATTGAATGCGCGGCTTGCACTGAGTGTGTTCGTGGAGTTGGGAATCGACTGCAACAACAAGCAAACGGGAATCTTCATCTGTGGTGAGGTGAACAGGCGTCGATTGGCCATAGGGAAGGAGAAGATCACGGGGCAGGCGTTGAGTCACCTGTTCAGGATCAGGACAAAGCGGAAAGGAGCGAAAGAGTCGTATGGGTTCTACGGGGAACTGGTGAGGGTGGAGGAACACACGGGACTTTACTGGCTGGCGCTGTAGGCCAGCGATCAGGGCAAAAAAGCGGCGGACCCGGATGCCCCCGGATGCCCCTGGATGCCCCCGGATGCCCCCGGCCAATTACGGCCAAAGCCCCAGGATAAACCCGGATGCCCCCGGATGCCCCACTTTAAATAGGGCAGAGAATACTGCGATGCTGTTCACGTCACCAGAGGACGTGGGCAGGTTGAGAGAAAGACCTACGTCATAAAGACGTGGGTCTTTTTTTTGGTGCCGCAGGGAAACAGCAACCAGGAGGGAGTCAAAATGACGACGAATGCCGTGGATAAGTATGGGGATGCGGATTTCGGGTTGGTGCCGAGTGGGCCGTTCAAAGGGCGGCCATGGAGTGCGGTCCCGTCGCTTACCTTGCACAACGTACTCAATGCGGTCGATTTCGGCCTCGTATTGCTGGACGAGCGGCGGGTTGTGGCCATCCGGGAGGGGCTGAGGGCAAAGGATGGGGAGAGTCAGAAGGCTGGAGGATAGCGGGAAGAGGGAAGGGGCAAGGGCAGCGGGGAGCGAAGAAGAAACCTGAGTTTGAGACCTGAGACCTGAGTCAGGCCGAAGAGGGAGAGGGAATATGAAGGAATTACTTACGGCTAGTCGGATGGGGGCTTTGCTGGGGTGCCCGCGAAAGCATTTCTGGCGGTATGAAGTCGGGTTGCGGCGGATGGGTGATGGGGCGGCCTTGCGGTTTGGGTCCGCCTGGCATCGCGCCATGGAGGCGCGGTGGTCCGGCGCTGACATCAGCGCGGCGTTCGCGGCCGGCATCGGCGACAAGAGTGAAATCGATGAACTGCAGATCGCCACACTGAGCGGCATGCTGGCCGGCTACTACAAGGCATGGGGTGGTGAGCCGATTGAGACCGTTTACCCCGAGGTGGAGTTCCGGTTGCCGCTGGCGGCATCACGCACCTTTGAGAGCGCCGGGAAGATCGACGGGCTCGCGAAGATGAACGACGGGCGGCTTGCGCTCATTGAGCACAAGAGCGCCGGTTGCGACATCGCCCCCGACAGTGATTACTGGTTGCGCCTGCGCGGCAATGCCCAAGTCATGCAGTACGTTCTGGCGGCGCGTGGGCTCGGATGGGATGTGGCGCTCGTGATCTACGACGTTACCCGCAAGCCTGCCATTTCCCCCCTCAGTGCGGTTCCGGTCCTGGATGAGGCGGGGCTGCGCGTTGTCCTCGATGCTGAGGGCAACCGGGTACTCAAGAAAGATGGGACACCCCGCGAATCCGGCGACAAGGAAAAGGGCTACACGCTCTCCACCCGGCCGGAAACCCTGGACGAGTTCGCGGACCGACTGGCCGCCGACACACAGGCGCGGCGTGAGTTCTACTTTGCGCGGCGGGAAGTGCCCATCCTTGAAGACGATCTGGCCGAATTCGAGGTGCAGCGTGCGGTCCTGGCTCGTCAGATTCTTTCCTGCCGGGGCGAGGCCCGAAGGGCGAAGCGGCCCGAGCACGGTTGGCCGCGCAACGTGGGGGAGATGACCTGCAAATACTGCGATTTCAGCGCGTTCTGCCTCCAGAACA
>JBAXKQ010000371.1:0-2040 GCA_037135275.1 bacterium | reverse complement strand
GTACGTACGGTGATGTGGGAGGGCCGCCCTGCAAGGGGCGGTCCTATCCCGATCGCCAGCAGACGACAGAAAAAGGAGACCAGAATGGACTATCGCTCGTTTCAAGAACTGATACGTAACCTACTTGCGCTCGCCGACAAGGAAGGCGAGGCCGTTTGTCGCACACGGTTGCAGGCGGAACTTGATTCGATTGCCAACTTCCGGGCTGGACTTTCCCCAGAGCAAGACGCGCGAGAGATGGATGAGTTTCGTCGCCTGTGCCTGCCGTTATTGCTGCAGTCAGAATTCGGAAATTACGTTTTCACGAAACCGACGGGCTACGCCGGCGACTACGTCACACAGGAGATGATCTGGCTCGGGTGTACGCATGGAGTCGAATCACGATACCGAGGTTCTAGCAAACTCGGAAAACTGCTTACTGCCCTTACGTTCGACATGGCGGCCCCACGTGCGAACGAGGCACGTATTCTCCGCTTGCGGCGAGAGGTCGGAAACGACTATGGACGCGTCGCCAGTATCGGCTCTGGTTCCTGCATTGAGATGTGGTTGCCTCGCAATCACACCCCCGCTCACGTGTTCCTTCTCGACCAAGACGCTGATGCATTGGATCGCGCCCGCGAGAAGACCGGCCTTGCGGACGCACAATGCGTCTATTGTAGGCAAAACATCCTCAAGTTCATCCTCCGTAACGGCAAGTCATCTTCCTTGCCGTCAACGGACTTTGTGTACGCATTTGGCCTGCTTGACTACTTCTCTCTCCCGACCGCCAGACAGATTGTCGCCGGTCTGTGGCCATCAGTTGCACCCGGTGGGTTACTACTTGTCACAAATGCGCACCCCGATAATCCATCCAAACTGTGGATGGAGTGGGTGGGTGACTGGTGGCTCAACTACAAGACGCCAGAGGAACTGCGGCTTCTCTCGTCCGATTTGCCGGACCTTGAAACCACAAACATAGAGACAGACGAGTTCGGAGTGTATCAGTACATGCAACTACGGAAGTCTCGTTGAACACGGCGCACAACAGCGACGGATCGGAAAGGCGAACAACCGCCTGCATTTTACGGCTCGAAGCTCGCCGAAAATGAGGCGGGGCGTTGGGTGCAGAAGATATGAAAACGTACATTACGATTCTCTTGGTTGTCGGAGCCATTGGGTGCACACGGTCGCAACCCACTGACGCCACATCCGGAAAACTTACGTTCGAGGAAGCCTATGCCCGGCGAGTGCATGAGGAGACGGCCCTCCACATTGCAGCAAGACTGGGCGACCGCGGCAGAATCAAGCGCCTTCTTGACGAAGGCGCAGATGTTGAGGCTCGCACCGACTACGGCGCTACGCCTCTTGTGTTCGCGACCATTTTTGCCACGGATATGCAGACCTTTGAGTTCTTAGTCTCTAAGGGCGCTAACATCAGGACACAGGAGAACGACAAGAGTACGCTGTTGCATACAGCAGCAGCACACGGCAAGCAGGACATTGCCGAGTTCCTGCTGACGCAGAAACTCGATGTCAATGCCAAGACCGAATACCAATCTACTCCATTGCACGCCGCAGTTGCGAACGCTCGAACCGAGGTTGTCCAGCTACTTCTTGATCGCGGAGCAAAAGTTGACCCGGCTGATGTCCTCGGCGCAACGCCCCTTCATCATGGCGTTGAACTCGCCTGCGTGAATGCGGTCATCCCCGGCAACAAGTATCTAGAAGTCCTTGATCTGATTCTGCGCATGGGTGCAGACGTGAATGCCAAGACAACCCAGGATGCCCCCATGACTTCGGGCATCCCAAGTCAAATCAAGGCAGGCGCTACGCCCTTGTCGATCGCCCTGCGCTACGCGCACAGCGAGAGGAACAAAGATGTTGTAGCCTTGCTCAAGAAGTACGGCGCAACCGAATAGTGAGAGAACGGAGAGCACCCAACCAGAGCATGGACAAGTACGTTTCACACCGCGCTTCGCACGGTGCAAAACGACTGTCATACTGAACGTGTGCGCCGGGCATGTCGGCGAACTAGGAGGTGAAAGACCTCTGCCCAGGTAA
>JBAXKQ010000370.1:0-2042 GCA_037135275.1 bacterium | reverse complement strand
CAGCAGTCCTTGGATCGAGCCATCCAAGTGCACCGCGCAGCGCACGCCCGCTTGGTGCAGGCGAGCGATCCGGCGCCGGTATATCCCGGCCATGTGACGATCGAAAAGCCCCGCCACGTTATTGGCCGAAAGGTTGTCAATAAAATGAACCAGCGGCGGAGCCAAGTCGCACAGGGCGTCGAGGAGCGGCGATTCCTGCTGCTCCATCAGTTCCATCATATGGCCGAACAGGTCGGGCCAGTCGGCGAGCAGGAAAACGGTATTCTCCACGCCCGCCCATTCGACGAGCATGGCGGCCAGTGGACTTCGCGGCAAGGCCAGGCAGGGCAGTCCGTCATAGCCCGCCCACAACTCCATCCGTTGCCGGTAGTCTTTCAAGTTTGTCGGCTCTAGGCGCCGTCGCTCCAGCATGTACAGCAGCACTTTCAGGTCTTCGATCGTGCTCACCGGATAGCGGATAATCGCCGTGGAGACGCTCTCGGGGCAGTAGCACGTCTCGAGACGGAGCTGCCCGACGGGCGTCTGCCAGGTGGTGCAGGTGATGCCGCCCTCGACGCGGGTAGTGATCTCCACTTCATTGGAAAACACGGACCGGCCCGATAAGAAGCGGGAGTATTCGTAGTAGGGCATGATGCCCAACTCGCGGGCCAGTTCAAGACACCCGACCTCCGTGGACCACGAGGCCTTGGCCGTGCCGTTGCCCGTCCGTCCGGCAATCCAGTAGTTCAGGTCGGCCGTCCAAACAATCGTGTCGGACCGCTGGCCGCCCAGGACCTGCATCAGGGCCTGACGCATCGAATGGGAGGTATTCATCGTACTCCGGAATTATTCAGATCCATTTATTGCCTGTCTGGTTTTGCTCATGGCTTGCGGTAATTGCCGCCGATGGGAATGCGCCGGTCGGTAAAAAAATTATCGGCAATGATACAGGGCTTGGAGACCTCCAGAATCAATACCGGACCGATGCCGCAAAACTGATGCGGATGGTTGGTCTCGACGCGGAGCACCTCGCCCGGAACCATGTCCCACTCGCGGCCGCCGTACTGCATCCGCGCCGTGCCGCGCTGAATATAGAACGTCTCCAGTTTCGTCCGGTGATGGTGCAGCGGGCAGGTCTGCCCATCGAACAGGAACAGGAATTTGCCGCAATAGCCGGCCTCGATTTCGTTGGCGATCCAGTATTCGATCAATCCCGTCCGGTAGAAATCACCCAGTCCAAAATCGAGCACGAGCGGTTCGACTGGCGGCATGGCCACGTCCCACGCCCTGAGTTGCCGGGCACAAGCCGCCAACGCCTCCTCGCGAACTGTCCCCGTCACCGAAATTTGCTGACCACTGTCCAACTCATCCATGAGTATCTCCTAACTCCTCAGCCAAGAAGGGAGACGATCTCCGAGAGCGGAAATCAGATCGTCTCGCAGTGCCGCGATTTGCAACGGCTCCAGACAGGCGCCCGTCAGGGGATCGAGCAGCAGCGCATGCAGAACCGCGTCCTTGCTCTGTTCCGCCAGGGCTGTCACCACCTGGCGCTGAACATCAACATTCCGTTGGCACAGGGCCGCGCAATGCGCCGGCAGTTCGCCGATTCCCTGAGGATGGAGTCCCCGATCGTCAACGTCGACCGGCACTTCGACGCAACAGCCACGAGTCAGGTTGCCGATCAGTCCATCGTTATGAACGTTGAGGCTCAGCCGGCGGGGGGTGCCCGTGACAATCGAATGGATGATCCGTCCCGCATACTCCTCGGAGAGCCTCAGGACAACCTCGTTGTCACTCCGTTTCAGTTCCTCTATCATGCGGTTGTGGTCAAGCCGATGCGGGCCTTCATACAGTTGGATGTCCCAGGCCTTCGGTATCAGTTGCTCGACCTTGCCGCCGTTCCCTTCACTCGGCTCGATGCGGTAGCCACTCCAGCCGCACATGGATTTATTCCAGCGCGGGGATGTTTCCGCGTGAACTTTCAAGTCAGCGAAACGCCGCGTGAAATACGGCAGGTATTCCGCGAGGTGATACGGGCTTTCGGTGACGAAATATCCGAAGGT
>JBAXKQ010000369.1:0-2050 GCA_037135275.1 bacterium | reverse complement strand
GGGCGGGCTGCGCGTGACCATAGAGAAGGCCCGGGAGAGCCGGCTTGTGTTCTACCGCGAGGCGGGTCGCAAGGGTGCAGGCCACGACTAAACTGAAGGTAAGCAGGATGTGAAAGGATGAGGTGCGAAGGACATGATATTGCCATTGGCGGCGCTGGCATATGGGGCGCGTGGTCAAGCGGTTCGTCGTTGACCTGACGGTTAAGCCTCTGATAGAGCACCCATCCATGTTGAAAGATCTACCACAAAACACGCGGGTCACGCTGCTGCTGAACTTGTTCAGCTCAACGTTGGCTTCAATCCTGTTCTTTTACGCCGCACTCTACATGCAAGGGGTGGGGTTGACCGCCCCCCAGATCGGATTGATCGCGAGCCTGGCGGCCGTGACTGGATTGCTGACGCAGGCCATGGCAGCGCCGATCGTCAACCGGATGGGACGAAAGCGCAGCCTGCTTGTCTTCTCATTCCTCTGCTGGTCGGTTCCGTTGTTGCTCTGGATGCTGGCCAACGGGTTCACACTGTTTCTGCTGGCAGCCTTGTTCTTCTCGATTTCGCGGATCACCGCCATCGCCTGGTATTGTGTCGTGACAGAAGGCGTACCCGAACACCAGAAGGCCAAGGTCTTTGGCATCATGTTTATCTTCGGCTCCATCGGCGGGTTGGCCACGGTGCTGGCCGGACCGGTGATGGACCGGTTCGGATTGATCCCGGCCATGCGGGTCCTGTACGGGGTCGCCTTTGTCAGCATGACGGCGATGTTCCTCTACCGGCATGGGCGGATCACCGAAAGCGAGGCGGGGATGGAGCAACTGCGGCACCATGACAGTCTGTCCCTTGTTGCCAGTGTGTTGCATCACATCGACACCGTTCGGCAGAACCTGTCGAATCGGGATTTCCTGTCTCTGACGGTTGTGTATGTGCTGTTTGCCTTTTCCGGCGGCATGGACTTCGTCGTCATCCTGTTCATGAACAACCAGCTTCATCTGACGGTGACGCAGCTCTCCCTGATCCCGCCCTTGACGGCCGTGATCAGCATCCTGCTATACCGTGTTTCGCAGAAGCATGTGCATGCGGCGAACGAGCGCGTCATTCTCGTGCTCTCGCTGGCAGGTATGGCGGCCGGCAAGATCCTGTTGCTGGTCATACCCGCTGGCAGCCTGGGATGGTTGTTGTTGGTCGCGGGATTGGGCGCGGCTGGAGGCTATCTGTTCTCGGTTGCGGTCAGCACCGCACTGAACAACCGGATGGGGGCGTCGCACATGGCCGATGTGTACTCTGCGGTCCAATTGATGTGCGCCCTGTTTTCCATTCCCGCGGGCTATCTAGCAGGTGCCCTGTATGCCTATCGCCCCTGGCTGGCCATCTTGATCAGCGGTTTGGTAACATGTGCTGCCGCTTTTCCTGTTCTGCGGAAGAGGATGGGCTCCGTGCCGGATCCGGCAGGAGTGTGAGCGGTAACGAACTGTGACGCCGCAGACGTGACGAAGGTGCGTGGCGCAGACCTGATGGAGAAAGGCCTGGCCGTGGAGATCGCGGACAAGCCCGGCGCGGCGGTGATCGTGTACAAGAGGGGCAAGTGAAGGGAACTCCAAGGGGGGGAGGGGTTTCTGATTGTGGACGGAGTGGACCCAGTGGACGGAGTGGACAGGAAGTCTGCTGGATCGCCAGACCGTCGCGCAGGCTCGGCCTGCGAAGGGCAGGGGGGACTCACCAGGTCCACACAAGCCCGGCAGAGGACGTACTTGAAGTTCCTGCTCCATTCTGACACCTTACCGCCCTGATCACTCTTAGATCTGGCCCAAGTGAAAACCAAGGTGATCGCAAGAATGAGTTTGCCGCGTAAACATGAACAAAGAGCCTCTTGTCCCGAGACACGGCGGTTACCGGAAGCTGAAGAGTTTCCAAGTATCTCAGCTCATCTATGACGTCACGGTCCGGTTCTGTGACCGTTACATCAGCAAGCGCAGTCGCACACACGACCAAATGGTTCAGGCGGCGCGGTCTGGCGTGCAGAATATCGCCGAGGGGAGTCAGGCCTCCGGGACCTCGA
>JBAXKQ010000368.1:0-2059 GCA_037135275.1 bacterium | reverse complement strand
ATGGAACCATGTCCTGTCGCATCTCAGCAACTATGCCACCCGGGAGGTGGATGGTAAAACCATCTTCCGGTACACGGAAACCGGTACCGAATACTGGGATGGCAACACCCTCGGTATCCAGCATATCTATCCGGCGCTGGGTATCGGGTTGGAAAGCAGTCCGGAGCTGATCAAGATCTCACACAACACACTCGATTACATGCAACGCTGGTTCGACAACAACGGCGACACCAGCTTCTTTCCGGCGGCGGCCTATCTCGGCTTTCACCCGGATGTGATCCATGCGAAGCTGCATGAATTCGTGGCCACGCAGTACCGTCCGAACGGCATGCGGCAGAACAAACACGGCATGGAGAAAGTGGCGACCATTCCCAATACCGTGCAAATGATGCTGTGTTCCGTGCATCAGGATGTCGTGCGTCTCTATCCCGCCTGGCCGAAAAATGTGGATGCGCGTTTTGCCAATCTGCGGCAGTTCGGCGCCTTCCTCGTGGCGAGCGAACTCAAGGGCGGCGAGGTCCAATATGTCCGGATTACCAGCGAAAAGGGCCGGCCCTGCACCCTGGTGAATCCATGGCGCGGCCAGTCGGTGGATGTCTATCGCGCCGGTAAAAAGATCACGACGCTGAAGGGTGACAAACTCGTCATGCCGACGACAGTCGACATGACCGTTGTGCTCATCCCGGAAGGCGCGTGGTGTCCGGCAGCAGAATGATGGTTACACTAAGAATGATGGTTACACAAAAAGGAATGACATGAATAATAAAAGTCTCAATCGTTACATTATAGTCAGTGCAATAGCCGGTTTGTTGATGTTGGGGCAGGCGTGGGGTGCGCAAAAGAAGGGGCCTGTGAAAGTGTTCATCCTTGCCGGACAGTCGAACATGGACGGGCAGGCCGAGGCCAGGACCATCGATTTCTTGGGCGAGGATAAGGATCCGGCTCGGGCCGCCTTGCTCAAGACCTTCAAGCCGGACGGCAAGACGCTGGTTATGCGCGACGACGTATGGATCACCAGCGGGGGCGGTTTCGGTCTCGGCGAGTACGAAAAGTTCAGCGTTTACGGCAACCTCTGCCCGGGGCATGGCGGCCGCGCCAGCCGTAAACCGGACTGCTATAGCCGGCTGGGCAGCAAAATCGGACCGGAGTATGCGTTCGGCTATTACATGGGTGAGGCGTTGGATCAGCAGATTCTTTTGATCAAGTACGGTCCCGGTGGTCAGAGTTTGGGTGTGAATTTCCGTCCGCCGAGTGCTGGAATTCCTGTAGGCGCGAAGCTGGAAGATGTCGGCGGCCAGTATCGGCTGCTGGTCGGTTACGTTCGCGATACCCTGGACAACCTCAAGAAGCACTGGCCGACCTACGACGAAAAGGCCGGCTACGAAATCGTCGGCTTCGTTTGGTTCCAGGGTTACAATGACAAAGGAAACAAGGAGTATGCGAAGGAACTCGCTTGTCTGATCAATGATCTGCGCAAGGAATTCAAGGCCCCGGACATGAAAGCGGTCATCGGCGTGATTGGCGTGAACGGGGTGAAAAACGAAATCGGCACGATGAAGGATCTGCGCGACGCGCAACGATCCATCAACACCATGCCGGAATTCAAAGGCAATGCGAAAGCGATCGAAAGCGCCCCGCTGCTGCATCCGGATATCGTGGCCATCAAGACCGCCGGCTGGCTGAACATGGATCGTGACTTGAAGAAGAATCCGATTACCTCAGAGGAGGATGCGATGTTGAAGCGCGCCACCTCCAACTTCGGTTTTCACTATTTTGGAGAGGGGCGTTTCTTCATTCTGTTGGGCAAGGCCTTTGCCGACACGATGCTGGATCTGCTGGGAATGGAAACTAAGGTTGTGGTGCCGAGGCTGAACACTTTCGCCCCTCCGATTGTGCAGTCTAATCCCGGGAAACCGGTAGAAAAGAAGTAGGCAAAGGAAAATAACTATAAGACTGATTACCAACGGAGTCGCCGGGACCGAACCTACACCAAAAAGTATCAGGATCCACACACGAACGGAGTATTCTATGAGCAATCGATTCAATCGACGCTGGACGA
>JBAXKQ010000367.1:0-2062 GCA_037135275.1 bacterium | reverse complement strand
CGCCATAAAACGATTCCGCATCGGCAAAGCAGCGAGCCAGGAAACGATCCATCAACTCGCAGAGCAAATCGGGTTGCGTTGCCAGTGCCATGCACCAGCCGGCGGTATCGAGAATGCCGATGCTCGTCCCAGTCACGGGCATTATGATTCGATTGCACTGTACCGCGTAGCCACGTTTGTGGACATCGGCAATCGCTTTTGCGGTCGCATCACCGTCAGCCCAATCATCGGCGGCCGGCCCGAGAGGAATAACGCGATCAAGCTCGGCACGGGTGAGATCACCGGTGATGGCGGGTCTGTAGAGTTGTATGTCCCATTCCCCGGCTGCGCGCCTGTAGATCATTCCCGTTGAGTGCGTCCATTGAACAGTGCCATCAGGCAATACTTCCTCTACCGGCCCGGGTGGCCAGGATCGTGGCTTCTCGACAACATGCACAACGCGCACATCAGCCCCTAAAGCTTCCAGCATCGTTTCGTCCGGAGTAACGAATGTATTGCGATTCGGAGCACCATTCGCGTTGACAGGTTCAATGCCGAGGAGCCCCGCAAGCCCCTCGTAGACCTCACGCGCCATGGTGGTGTCACTCGTACCGATGTCGACTGGAACTCTGTCTGACTCCTTATGATTCAAGGCAGCAAGTAATCTTTCTCGCGACGTCATCGTAACCTCTCCCCCTCAATGGCCTCTACCACCTCGACCCATCAAAGGCATAGTCTACTTGTGTAAAGTGTGCGAGTCCATACCTACGCAAAGTACCACAGGATGAACGTGATAAAGATAGCCGCGTGAACCACGGATTGCCAGACTCGATACTGGTGGTCACGGCGGCGTCTGGATGCGATAGACACGGGGAGATGCGTTGGTATCGATGATTTGGAGGGTGCCGCCAGTGCCAGAAACATTGTTACTCAAGGTGCTCCAAGCGTTTGCGGACAGATCACTCGCCCAAAGGATCCGGTAGTTCGCAAGTGGCAGACTGGTGAAGTTGAGCTGGACGTCACTGCCTCTGGTTTGAATCCCCGTGAAGCACGGTGTGGCGAGGGATTGCTTGACAGCTTGGAGGAGAGGCTCGCGCTGGCCGACAGGCTGGCTCGGCCGGTAGCCTTCGGCCAGTTCCCAAATCATCAAGCCTCCCAAACCGCGATTGCGGGCATAACTGACTTTGGCCTGACAAGTGTGCTCGTCATCGTAGGAGATGAATTTGTCATTTGCCGAGTTGGGGTTGTCCAAGCTGAGATAGGCAGCTTGGGCGTTGGTGTCCCAGTGGTAAAGCGACGGTTGGTAATAGGTCGTCATGATGGCGTCATAGGAAGGCGCGGTCGTGGTGGGTGCGCTGGTCCAGGATTGGCGCGGCAACGCAGCGCCGCCGGTACTCGTGCCCGTGCCGCCGCTCCACACGTAGCCGTAGAATGCGATGCCGATGCCGAGTTTGCCTGGCGCGACGCCCCCCGCGATGAAGTTCGACACAGCTTCATCGGTGGAGGGAACGAACCTACTCGTGCCCGGGAACTGGAGGCCGCCGTTGTATAACGGCGCGTTAAACCAAGTCACCCAGCCTGAATACGCCCCAGACAGGTCGTAAGTCATCACGTTGATCTGATCGACGTAGGGATCACATGCAAGAGCTGTGTCCGTCTTAAGATCGGGGTCTGCCTGGGATAGGGGTGGAATGATTGTGAGATGGACTTCGTAAGTGGGGTTGAGAGCTTTGACAGCTATCTGGATCTTCTGGCAAAGAAGCGCCATGTTGGCCGGGACACAGGGTTGACCAACTGGTTCGTAGTCAAGGTCAACGCCAACGGCCCCAGTAATCTGAACAAGTTTCGCAATCTGGTCAGCTGCAGTTTGAGCCAGACCGGCACCGCTGCCAGCTTGGTCCATGTACTGAGATAAGTTGTATCCGCCAACTGACAGGATGAGGTTCTTGGTCGTCCAGGCTGTTTGTTGTGAGAGGTAGTAGATTGAGTTTTTAATTGCGTAAGCAGAGTAAGTATAATCAGGGTTCGTAGGACTTACATAACCGCCAGACACTGAACCAGTGTTGTCCGCCCAGCCGGTGCC
>JBAXKQ010000366.1:0-2071 GCA_037135275.1 bacterium | reverse complement strand
CGTCAGTGCTTACGCCGTCAGTGCCGACAGTCGTTCCTTCTGCAAGCGACGTCACGCTGCCCGGAATGTGGTAAAGTACCCAATTCAATTTCGTACCGTCATTGGCAATTGTTGATATCGTCAGTGCAAATTCGACCGTACCACTGGGCGCACCCGTCCAGGCAAGCGGTGGGCTTGAACTCAGCATGCCGGCGGTCCCGTCGCAGGTATACTGACTGGGGAGATTGCCACCGTCAACAAAAGCTGAGCTCGTAAGGGTGAAAGCCGATCCGCACACATTGCTGCCGCACGAGAACGAGCAGCAGTCCCAATCGGTGCTGCAACTGCTCCCTGCTGCACTACAGACCCCGAACATGAAGTCGGTGTTCATGACTGTTGGCGGAGTTCTCAGCGTCGCAGAGTACAGATAGCCATTCCCGCATGAACTGTCATAGTCTGGTGTGCCGCCGGTCTCGGCCGTGGCCGTTTTCCTGAGTGCCGTGAGCGTACTCTTCTGGCTGCTGCTCAGTGATGTCCCGACAGAGGAGAAGGCGGTCGCGTAGAGATAGGAGATGTCCCCGTCCAGTTCGCCGTACTGCTTGGAAAGACTGATGATCGTGGCCTTGTCGAGCGTCCCTCCCGAGCTGAGTAACTTCCGTAGCAGCGTGGATATCTCGTTCCGTTTCGAGACGATGGAGAGCAGGTCCGCTTTCTGGGTTGTCACGAGATCGGTGACTTTGGCTTTCTGAGTGGTGTCAAGAGCCGCCAGGAACGCGTCGCCCATGTCTGCCGTCATGTTAGAGTCGATCGTGTAGCTGGGATTGTTCATCGCCTTGATGTCCTTCATGAAAAATGACCCGAAGTATGTGCCCTCCCGCTCGGGGCAGAAGTAGACGTCTGCATCAACATTCCCCAGATACCACGCGAGCATCTCGCCGGCATATGTACGCATCATCTGGCCCGGGTACTTGGCAAGCACTGCATTGACTTGAGCATCTGTCGGCTGCGTCCATTCAAGAGACCCCTTCCCCTTCATGGCGGCCAGCTTTGCCAGCTGTGTCGCGTCCATGGATCCGAGGATGCTTGCAAACGCTATTGTACGCAGGTAGGTCATCTCGCCGTCGATGCTGAACAGATACGCCGAATACGCCTTGACCGCGTCACGGCTGAGTCCCGTTTTACCGGTTGGCAGATCGCCGTCATTCAGGCGGCGGAACGCCTTCGCCAGAGGGAACCGTGCGTATCCGTAGGCATCGTTCAGGGCGGCTTCCGCAGTGCCCAGATCCGAGAGAATCTTAAGTTGAGCGTCGTTCAACAGAACCAGTACTGGGTTGGCCGTCAAAGTCGTAAAGTCTGTGTTGTGTCCCATTGCAGACAGGTCGTTGTCGCGCAGGTACTGAAAACCGAAGAAGTCGGCGACCTTGCCCGGTGGATAGAAAGTCTGGGCGCAGAAGCTACCCGTCACGAACGCCAGGCCGTCAAAGGCTATGGTCATGGACTGAGCCTGATCTGATATAGTCTGCTCGGTGTTCATGGAAGAGGGGCCGGAGGGACCGGTTCCTCCTGCCACATTCATGGTGATTGTTCCGGCGTCGGCAGTTTGACCGGCCACCACGGTGATTTTGTTTGTAGCCGTTCCCTGATGGGTCATCTTTCCGGATGCGTCCAGCGCCTCCGCCGACACTGTCCGTTCCGTTCCGGCGGGAACCCCGGTAATTGTGCCGCTTCCGGCAGTGGCTGAGAAGTCTTTCCGCAAGTCGGGAGAAATTCCGGAGCCGGTTACGATGATCCGCACCGTTACTACACCTGCTGGAGCAGATTCGACGCTTTTGGCAGCGATTTTCTCAGTTGTACTCCAGGCCAGTTTTAGAGCGATTGAACCGGTAGCTTGATCCGTGGACGATGTCCCGGAATTGCTTGATCCGCCTGCACCGCTACATCCTGCGATCAGGCCGAGCAGGCTGAGGATAACGGATGCTCTCATTATATTGATGATGTTTTTCATGGTTACGGTCTCCTTTCCATAAATGATTTTTTCCTGATGAGTCGATTAACTTCTATCGTCCTTCTTAAATACAGGCTACACGGATAG
>JBAXKQ010000365.1:0-2081 GCA_037135275.1 bacterium | reverse complement strand
TCTGTCCCTGACGGATCGTCCCTGACGGATTCACCTGGGTTTTATGCGTTTTGTATAGATTACTCGATCGTCACCGTCGGAGTAGAAATTCGGGATTTGTGAGGCGACAGTGTAGCCCGCGCTATCGTAGAATCGCCTGGTAGGAAGATAGTCTCCGCGCGATGAGGTCTCGATGACAGATATGCGCGCTCCCATAGCTTGCATTTCACGTTCTGCGTGTGCGATCAGCTTTCTTCCGTACCCTCTCCCCTGGTACCCAGCTGCGACCACAATCCAATAGATGTCAAACGTCCCTATGGTGCATGGAGTCGGACCGAAACAGATCCAACCACGCACCTTGCCGGCTTCAAGCAGGACTCTGGAATGGTATTCACCGGGAGGGGCGCCGGGTATTGAGTCGTCAAAGACCTCCGCGGCCACGGCAAGTTCGTCCTGTCGGAAGAACTTGGGCTGATCAATCAAAGCAAGAACTGCCGGACGATCAAGTGCCGAGGCATGCCTGATCTTTGTGCCGACACTGGCAGGTTTCTGGCGTGGCCGCTTGCGAATCGAGTTGTGGCAGTTCCTACGACGATAGGCATTAGTCAAAATGATTTGTATGAAAGCCTCGTACGAGAGGCCTGCGTATTCAATGCCAGCCGCAAAACCATCCCCGGGCGATATGTCGGGATTCGGGTTTACTTCAATAAGAATCGGCTCTCCCGTCTCATCAAGCCGCGAGTCAATTCTTGCGTAGTCGCGACACCCAAGGACGTGCCAGGCCTTCAGTGCAACGCCCTCTATTCTCGCACGTTGGTGCGCCGTTATGGTTGCAGGTAGTATTCGCGGTGTGTTGATGAATTGGAACGAATCAGGGGCCCATTTCGCCCTGTAGTCGACGATCCTCGCCCGGCCGGGTGGAAACGCCGAGAAGTCGATCTCCGCAACAGCAACGACCTTCGCTTTGCCATGAGTCTCCAGCAGTGACACATTCAATTCCCGCCCTGAGATCATTTGCTCAACTATTGCGGTCTGGCAAAATCTCTTGTGGACTCTGGCAATGGCACGGCATACGGCTGGCCCTGGCACCCTGACCACGGATCTGGAATCAATTCCCTCGCTGGCGTCAGTCGATGCTGGCTTCACTATGTACTTGCCCGGCAATATCCGGCTCAAGTCGGCGCTATCTCCAGGCTTAACCGCTATTCCCGCTGGTGTGTGAATCCCAGCCTCGCGAAGAACAGCCTTGGTTACCCATTTGTCCTGAGCCAGTGACATGCACCGCGTATCGCAACCTGTTACGTGGATATCGTGCGCATCGCACATCGTGGGCACATAAACCATGTCATGAGGGTTCGTTGGAAACCCCTCCACGAGATTGATGGCAAAAGCCCCCTTGTGTTTCGGCAACACCTGCAAAAGATGTGCAAGCGAGGAAAGCCCAATGGATTCGAACTCAAGCCCCAGCCCTTTCAAGGCCTTCTCGACCGCTGCTACTTCGTGTACAACACCAAGATCGCTGGCGAGAACCCTGCCACGATACTTGGCAGGATTATTGTATAGTATCAGAACCCGTCCAAAATCCATGGTCTATCCTTTCGTATGGAACTGCGGCTTTGATGCCATACTGCACAGTGTTTGATATGAGTCAAGACTGTGCTATCCCCCGTGCCGAAATGCTCAGCCAATTCATCAACGGGACAAGGGAGGTCTGTCCCCAGGGGACGGTCCCCAAGGGGACGAAGAGGTCTGTCCCCAGGGGGAGGACAAGGGTTGGCTGCTGAATATCGCGCGCTGGAGAATTACCGATCAGTTCAGAGGTAGGCAGGATGTCCACAGAGGTCGTATGAAGCTTCGGGGTGCCAATCCGCGAGGATGCGGATTGGCGGAGAGGGGGGGATTCGAACCCCCGGTACAGTGTAACCCGTACGACGGTTTAGCAAACCGTTGCTTTCGGCCACTCAGCCACCTCTCCACTGCGTTCCAAATCGTCTTCCGGCATGAGCCATGGTGGGCATGCCGTGCAAACTACGGACGGCCACTTCCGCCTTCGCTCTTCGAGCTACGGCGTGACATGCAGCCACCTCTCCACTGCGTTCCAA
>JBAXKQ010000364.1:0-2083 GCA_037135275.1 bacterium | reverse complement strand
GTCCCGCTGCGAAAGTCATCGTGGACCGTTCCTCGTTCGTTGGTACGGCCGCAACCTGGGGCCCGACCTTCATGGCAGCCTGGAGTTCCTCGAATGGCACAAACCATCCGCCGGTTTATGTGGATGACATCAAAATTGAAACGCTCGTTTCCAATCCGAGCCCGCTGCCCGAGCCCTACACAGCCCACATCGATGGGTCACGCTTCACAAACTTCACGAAGTTGACGGTCTCGGGCCCGGCGGGGGCCATGGCGATTGATCCGCGCGACAATACGACCATTGTGTTCGCGATAGACGCAGCAACGGGCGGATCCATTAACAAGGCGACCAAGGTGGCGGGTGGCAACTGGGCCATCGACCCGGTCCCCCTGGTTGCAGGTATCGCGAATCCCTCGGGGCTCACGATCGCCGCAGATGGAACCATCTGGTGGGTGCATGACTTTGCGATGGGCCTCTGGCGGCTCAAGGCCCCATGGAATGCGAATGTTCCTGAGCGCGTGATCGCGGACTTTGCCCTGCCTGGTGCAATAACGGGCGGTGTGGACGATGATCCGTTTGATGTGGCTTTCACCCCGGCCAATTTCACCGGCTCCGTCGGTGCGCCGAATCAGATTGTGGTCATGGACCGTGGCGTGGATGGTGACGCGAACAATGCACTGTTCACGGTTGATCCGACCACAACGACATTGGACCAGACCATGTATAGCCAATACCTGTTTGGTCCGGGCGGCCTGGGTGCCGTGGATCTCGTGGGTATGACCGTGCTGCCGCAGTCGGCTGAAATGGTGACCCTGAACTTCGACGGCCAGATCACGGCTGTGGATGCCAACGGCATGAGCCGTTCGTTCTGGCCGGACTTCTACGGCGATATCGCCATTGCAATCGCCCCCTCCAGCATCGCGGCAGACCCCCAAACCGGGCGGCTCTGGGTGGCTGACGACCTGACCAATCAGGTCTGGTCCTGCACGCCCGACGGCATCAGTGGTCAGCGTGAACTCAGCTTCCCCCTGACTGACGCAGGTCGGCCTGACCGGCAGATCGATTTCCAGGAACCCGGCATGAAGTTCTCGCCGGATGGAAAATTCCTTGTGGTCAGCGACACCAGCACAGCCAACGGTGGCGGGCGGTTGTTTATCTTCCACAATGAAGCCTTCGAGGTGCCCCCGTTCAAGATCTCCACAGTCCTGCGTGCGGGGGCCGGAGTTCAGCTGAACTGGCAGGCTGCTGGAAGTGTGAAATACAACGTCCTGCGTGCCTCGAGCCTTGTGAATGCCTCAAGCTTCACAAACATCTCCGGTGACATCTCCGGGACGAGTTACACGGATACGAACGCCGTGCCTGCTGGCGCGTTCTACCGTGTGGTGGCCAAACCGTGAGGTTGGCGGGCTCGTAATTCAGTGGTTGCGGTTTACGGGAGCCGCCGGACTTTACGGCGGCTCCCGAATTTGGGTTTTGATGTATGAAAAGCCAGAAGTTTAAAAGGTCGAATCAGGGTTTCACATTGATTGAGCTGCTGGTCGTGATCGCCATCATCGCGATTCTCGCAGCCATGCTGTTGCCGTCGCTCTCCAGGTCCAAGTCGAAGGCCCAGGGAATCCAGTGCATGAACAACCACCGTCAGCTCTTGCTGGCGTGGAAGATGTATGTGGACGACTACCGGGACACCCTTCCGTTCGTCAAACACGGACCCTACGCCTGGATGGATGGCTGGTTGGATTACAACGGGGCCATGGCTGAAAACTACGATGTCAACGTGGACATCGTTCCTTCCATTCTCTACCCCTACTGCAAGAATCCCGCCGTGTTCAAATGTCCGGGTGACAAGAGCATGGTGAACGTTCGTGGTGTTTCGAAGCCGCGCGTAAGGACGATGTCGATGCTCAACTTCATTGGCGGGCGGGGTGAGGGGATCGCGATGGGTTGGAATTCGGACGGTTGGCGGATCTATCACAAGGCGGGGGACTTCACGGCTCCCGGACCCTCCAAGACCTTCGTCTTTCTCGATGAGCGTGAGGACAGCATCAACGACGGAGAGTTCTGTGTGAGCATGTTTGGATGGCCCGACCAGCGCGGCTCATCAATG
>JBAXKQ010000363.1:0-2083 GCA_037135275.1 bacterium | reverse complement strand
ACGGCCCCAGTATTTCCGCATCAGGCGCATGGTTCAGATGGTCCGGGAGGGCTCTTCTACTCATAAGGGACGTATCTCGACAAGCGACAACTGATCAAGAAGCGAACGGCCAAGCTTCCGTCTTTTGCCATTGTTTGCGAGGCTGGCCTCGAATCGCTGCACCGCCTTGCCCGTAGTCTTGTACTCCAGGCCGCCCAATGCCTCGCCGATCTCCTTGAGCGTCAGCCCCGTTCGTTTCCGCGCCAGATATATCACCAAGTCCCGCCCCAAATCCCCATGCCTGTTGGAAAAGTCCGCCCAGGCCTCATCTCGTTCATCCTCCACCAGCTTCACTGCCCTCACCATCACTTGCAAGCATCATTTGTCGCTTGTCGAGATACGTCCCCTCTCAGTTCTCGGGCATGCCTGCCGTTCATCGGCGGCCTCCGCAAGCGGAGGCCCTACAAAGCGGAGGCCCTACAGCGCGGACGGCCTGCAAAACCCAACGCCGTAGGGCCGCCGTTCATCGGCGGCCGCTGTACCTTTTGAGGAGGGTTACGGACATAGGACCGCAGGCCGTGCGGCGGACGTTCTATTGCTTCAATGCGGGACGGAGCGTCACAGCTCTTCCCCCGCGGCAATGGCCAAGGCCTTAGGCAAGGCGCCGGCTATTGCCTCCCAGTGTGCAGGCGAGTCGAGCAACTGCGGCGGCATGAGCATGATGTTACGCAGGCCGTGCCTTACCTCCAAAAGCATCTTCCTGGCCATATTATCCGGCCTCATCTCCGGCCAGGGACAAACCGTGTTCTCGCTATAGAGGCGGCTGACATCACCAACCTGTGCCTTGTGCGAATCAATACCCTCGCCCACCGCCGACTCTGCGTTCGGATGGTCGAATATGCCGTTGTTGAAATGGCTCTCGCCAACCCGCACCATGCAATCCGGCACGGCCTTCTGGATTGCAGCCAGATCGACTCCCTGATTCATGTTGCCCCCAAACATGACCATAATGCCGACCTGGATGCCGGGCAGGTTCACAGCCTTCATGAATCCCGTAATCTTGTCGCAGTTATATGCGATCCAGCGCTCCAGGGCCTCGGGGTTCTTGTCGGGGTTCATCACAATCTCGCGCAGGTCCGCACGGGTATAGTTGGTGCCGTGCTTGCGATTGAACCCGGCGACGCACTGGTCACAAAAACAACCGCCGGAGGTATCGCCCCAGCGCACACGGCCATGGCCCACCCCCATCCTGAGGTCGTCATCAAAGAAGACTTTCCTGAAACCGGCATCTCGGAATGCCTTTGTCGCCGCCACCAGGTCACGGAGTACCACATCGTCAAGACAGGCCGTGCCCCAGTCGGTTCTTCCATCAGCGTTGATACGGTAGCGCCATCCCTTGCCCGGAGGACCGGCCCGCTCCGGCGCACCGGCCGGAGGCTCGTCACATGGATGCCCCAGGGGTTCGCAGATGATGTATGCCTTTTTTCCGTAGCGTTCTAGCTTCGCCTTTGCGGCTTTGAGGAGCCCGATATCACGGACCGTGCCCTCGCCCCCACGGAAGCCGTAGAGCCAGTAGGTGCCCACGCCTGCCTTGTCTAGATACTTCAGTTTGGCTTCAAAATCACCGGTGTAATCGAACGCCGGACCAAGCGGCCGCCTGGGACAATCCGATTCCCGCGGAGACACGACCTGTTCCGCGAACAGCGCAAAATGGATCTTGAGTCCCTTTGCCACCGCCTGCTTCCTTTCCGCATCCATGGTGCGGCACCCAACCGACAACGCAACGGCAGAAACCAGCAGAAAGAAGGTCAAACACCGCATACCGAGTCACTCCCTCACTTGCCACGATCGTGGATTCCGGTCTACTCATAAGGGACGTATCTCGACAAGCGATTCCGCTGAAAAAGTCGGAATCGACACGTCCGTCCGCCTCGGCAGCACACTTAAATGACGCGATCGAAAACTGCCAGCCAGTACGGTAATCGCAATGTCATCGCCCGAGCAAGTCGATTTCGAGGGTCTTCCGGGAGATTCCAGGGACAGATGGTAATGAAAAGCAGAACCTCCAAGACGCTGCTACAATAGCACGTCAAAGCGATGAGAC
>JBAXKQ010000362.1:0-2087 GCA_037135275.1 bacterium | reverse complement strand
GCGAAGCCCTGTTCCAGGTTGCCGCAGTCCATGAACTTGTTCACGACCTCGGGGAGCGAGGGGCCTGTCCCTATTCAGCCACCTTCTTGTCCTCACATGCGGTCTTGTGGTGGCGGTGCAACTTGTTGTGGCAGCGCCGCGGTTTTCTGGTAGTATGCGTGCCCGCTGATCCATGGCAATGCCAGGTCGCAGGGATTCCGTATTTGTCAACGAGGCAACCGCAGGGAGTGCGATATGACCCTTATATCGACGAGTCTGGCGCGGCTGGGAAGCCGCTACAGCATCATACTGGACCCGAGCCGGCGCGAGATCCACTACGGCGCCCTGGGACTCATGTGCCAGCGGAAAGCCGGACTGCTCATCGCGGTCGAACAGGATGGCCGCGTTGAGTCCCTGCCGCTGGCGGCGGAGGGTGAGGATTTCTTCTGCATTGACCAGCAACTGACGATGACATCCGTCAGGTTCGAGGCGCAGAGCCTGGCGCTGGGTGTTTCGCTTTCCGTCAAGATCACGGCGCCATTCTGGCCGCAGGACGAGAAGACGAGCCTCGTGCCGGCATATATCTTTGACTTCACGGTGAGGCATCTCGACAGCGTGCGCTGGAACCGGCCGCCGAACGGCGTATCCCGGAAGGGCCGGCTGCGCTTTGCCCTGCGCCTCAAGGATATTGTGCCGGCAAGCAGGGATGGCGGCCTGGTGTTCCGCTATCCGGTAGCAGCCTGTGACGTATTCAGGACCGGTGAAGGCGGGGAAGACCGCGAGTATCGCGACGACCGCCGCCGGACCCCTCTCCGCGGCGAGGCATGCGACAGGATGATCCCGCTCGCCGGGGCCTGGCGGCCGGGCGGCGGGGAGTTGTCGGTTGCCTACGATATCAGCACACCCGCATACTCATAAGGGACGTATCTCGACAAGTGACAACTGATCAAGAAGCGAACGGGCAAGTTTCCGTTTTTCGCCATTGCTTGCGAGGCTGGCCTCGAATCGTTGTACCGCCTTGCCCGTAGTCTTGTACTCCAGGCCGCCCAATGCCTCGCCGATCTCCTTGAGCGTCAGCCCCGTTCGTTTCCGCGCCAGGTATATCACCAAGTCCCGCCCCCAATCCCCGTGCCTGTTGGCAAAGTCCGCCCAGGCCTCCCCACGTTCTTCCTCCACCAGCTTCACTATTGTCGATATCCTGACCGGACTTTCCAGCATCCTCCGTAGCGGCTGCTCCTTGCTCACTTTCCCCACCAACCGCTTCACCTTCTCCCCGAACTCAACCGATCCCAGCGCTATCTGCCCTCTCAGATCTTCAAAGCCTGCCGGATCTGCCCCACGGGTCAGATGCTCCTGGACATATTCCCGGTACTCCCGACGCCCTCCACCCCGTTTCACCAACTCCTCAGTCACCAGCCTGCCGGGTGTCTTGGAGTAACCGGCATATGCACAGAATGAACTCCACCGGAATTCCCGCAATGCTCTGAGCCTGCGCTGTAATTGCTCGCGATCCAGTTCCGTCCAGCCCATCGATTCTGCCTTGTTGGCCGACTTCCCTAGGCTGTAGCCTTGCGTCCGTATGGGATTCAGGTGGATATACACGCTGGCATCAAGAGCCCAAGAGCCTTCCCCGTCAATCAGCACGCTGCTGAACCGGCCCTGGAACACATGTCCGCACCGGCCACGCTTCCTGTTGAACCAGACGCTGTAACTGACGTCCAGCCATTGTATGGCCTGACTGGCGTTAGCCCTGGGAGTTCGGATCAGCAGGTGGTAGTGATTAACCAGCAGGCAGTAGACATGGACCTCAACGCCGTACCTCTTGCTCATTTCCTCGAGCAGTTCCAGGAAATGCTCATGGTCGCGGGCGTCCTTGAAGATGGCCTTCCGCTCGATCCTGCGCGCGGTCACATGGTACCAGCCATCCTTGACATCGACTCTTATCGCTCTTGCCATTCGTCAATGTCTACCACGCCCTCAGCATCACTTGCAGGCATCCTTTGTCGCTTGTCGAGATACGACCCCTTAGGTTGCTTGGAACTGCGGAAACTCGACGGTTCATGGCGCTTCTCCGCCGTTCGACAGGTCCAAGTGGTGAGGAGGTAGCC
>JBAXKQ010000361.1:0-2088 GCA_037135275.1 bacterium | reverse complement strand
GGATCCAAAATGGATGCTGCAAAGTACCACTTTGTTCTCTATGACCCTACAGGCAATGGCGACCTACCTCTTCAAAGAGTGTTCAATGAGATTGACCTCGTCCTGAAGGAGGCCGCGCAAAGGCTGCGTGAATGCCCGCATTGCCAGGCGGGAGACACTGATGGGTGTTACTACTGCCTCAAGAGCTACTACACGCAATACATTGCTCCATTCGCGTCGAGAGCAAAGGCCCTAAATCTTCTCAACTATCTCTGTGGGGATGCTCCGCTGGTGCCCTCGGTGAGGCCGTATAACCGACCGGACAGAGATTGCGCGACCGCTCTTGAAGTCCGCTGGCGTAACAACCGACTAAACATTGGGCCGCCGGGCGTCGAACCCATGACGGCGAATAAGCAGGATGCAATGACGGTCTATGCTACAATTGCTGCCGCCATCCGCAGGTGGTACCCAGACGGGGGGACGTCCTTGCGGGTCACTTCGAATCTCGAATTCCTTGTCAGGAACGTCAACGGTGATACAACCGCAGGGGAAGGTAAGGCTGAGTTCGCGGCTCTGCAGTTTGAGCTGCTTCGTTTCCGCACCGTTATAGGGGAGAAGCTTCAGTGACACACTGCCTGATCATCCAGACTGAGCGCCTCAAAGACGCGCAGCGCGCGGAGAGGACCTTGTTCGACTTCCTTGCACGCCTGCCTGCGGGATACTCCCTGTACCGCGAACTGAAACTTACACCGGCATATGCAGAGCAGATGCATGGGAGCGAGCAGGCAAAGCCGGACATGGTTGTCGTTGGACCCGGCATAGGCGTGCTGGCATTCGAAGTCAAGGACTGGAATCTTGAGATGAATGAGTACGAGTGGCTGGATCAATACAGAATCCGTGTGCGCCGGCGGGATGGACATCAGGCCACGATTTCTAATCCTGCAGATCAAGCCGAGCGATACCAGCGGGCTCTGCGCACACTCCTTGGCGATGAAGACGTGTTTGTGCAGTGTTTCGTGGCTTTCCCGCGGCTCAACCGCAACGAGTTCGTGAACAGATTCCGAGATCTGACAGTACTAAATAACCCGCAAAGCCGTTTCTTCCTCGACATGGACCGTACAGTATTCAGGGATGACCTCAGTGAGTGCGCCCTTCATCCCGAAGAACTACTGATAAGACTAGCGCGCAAGCACCGATCCTTTCGCGGTGTGCCAGCCGAGGAAATCGAACGCGTCAACACGAGGCTCATGCCGACAACGTTCTGCCTGGGAAATGCCTTAGCACGGCAGCAGGAGCGAACCCATTTCCATATCCTGAGCAACGAGCAGCAACGTTGGGCCTTTGGCATAGATCAGGATAAGAATTACCTATTAGACGTAGCCGGGAGCGGAAAGACAAACACCCTGATATCGAGAGCCCTCTACCTGGTTGATCGTGCAGGTAGTGGCCCAGTACCGGCCATTCTCTTGACTACCTATAACACGAATCTCGAGATGAATATTCAGCGTATTCTGGAGTCCAAGATTCAGACGGCCGGTGGCGATCCCCGGCGTTACAGGGACGCCATAATAGTCATGGGCATGCCTGCGCTCTGTGCGGAACTGGTTCGGACTGGCAACTCAGCCGAATTGTGCAAAGCGTCGAGTGGTGAAAGTCCGACAGATTACGAGGCTCGACTCAAGGACTGGGCGGCGGCGACACTAGAGGAAGGCGGTAGTCGCTTTGCAAGGTTTGACCACGTCTTGATCGACGAGATTCAGGACTTTGACGACACTCACCTATACATCGTGACGAAGGTATGCAGAGGAGGCAAGTACTTCTTCGTTGGCGACATCGGCCAGAAGATCTACGAGAGGTCATATGAGCTGAAACGCCATGGGATCATCAAGCGCGACATCGAAATGGAGAAATCCTATCGGATGTACCGCACACCCAGGTACATAGCTGAGCTGGCGACATCCTTTGTCACAAATGACCCATACGTGAAGAACGAATTCGAATCCCACGGCTACACGCAACCAGTCCAGTACGTCAACACCAGTGAAACGGTTGCGATCATGGCCGAGGCCTCTGATCCTTTTGATGCCGCAGCGGAAAAGGTTCTTGGAG
>JBAXKQ010000360.1:0-2089 GCA_037135275.1 bacterium | reverse complement strand
GGCCGCAGTTGGCGCCGACCACGTTCTTCATTGTGGTGATGAGTTTCATCGGCGGACTGCAGGGCGGGTTCGAGCAGGCCCGGATTATGACCGGCGGCGGGCCAGCCGGCACGACCACGACGATCTCGTACTACATCTACAACAAGGCCTTTACCGAATTCCAGATCGGCTATGCGTCCGCGATCGCCTGGATTCTCTTTGTCATCATTTTCGGTATCACCCTGTTGAACTGGAAGTTCGGCAGCAAGGCGTTGAACGATTGAGGTACCCATGAATAAGATCTCCGAGGTGGACCACCGGGCGCAGCTCACTGTAGGGCCTTCGCTTGTCGAAGGCCGCAGCACGCCGACAAGCGTCGGCCCTACACGAGGGGATGCGTGTGTATCGCAGCTCTCGATGGAACAGCGCAAAGTTGGCGGCGTCAAGCGTAGTTGGTGGCAGCGACAAGGCAAGCCGGGATTCAGCCACCTGGCCTTGGGCGTGATGGCGCTCACGATGCTGATTCCGTTTCTGTGGATGCTGCTCTGCAGCTTCAAGCCGCTGAGCGAGGTGGAATCTCTGAATCCCATTCCGGTGTCGTGGCAATCAGGGAATTATGCTCGTGTGTTTCAGGAGATCTCGTTTGCCCGCTACTATTTTAACAGCCTGTTCATTGCCCTGTGGGTGACGTTTCTCCAGTGCGTGACCAGCGCCATGGCGGCCTACGCATTTGCCCGGCTGCGCTGGCGCGGACGAGAGACCGTGTTCCGGCTCTATCTGGCCACGCTGATGATCCCCGGCGTCGTCACCATGATTCCGAACTATACCGTCATGGTAAAACTCGGTCTGCTGGATTCCTACACCGGTCTCATCGTGCCGGCGGCGTTCAGCGCTTTCGGAACGTTCCTGCTGCGGCAGTTTATGCTGGGTTTGCCGCGCTCCCTGGACGAAGCGGCCGCGATTGACGGCGCGAGCCATTGGCGGATCTTCTGGGACATCATCATGCCGCTGGCCCGGCCCGGGCTGATTACGCTGGGGATCTTTACGTTGATAGGCAACTACGGCTCGTTCTTCTGGCCGCTGGTCATGATCAAGAGCGATGCCCTGCGCACGCTCCCCATCGGCATGCTCGCCTTTGACGGGATCTATGGCCGGCAGACCAACCTGCTGATGGCCGCCAGCGTTATGAACATCATCCCCCTGATCGTCCTGTTCGTCATCGCACAGAAGCATGTGGTGCAAGGGATTCAACTGGGGGCGGTGAAGGGGTAGGGAGAGGGAGTACACATGGCTAAAGTCATACTGGAGCACGTCGAGAAAATCTATGACAACGGGCTGAAAGTCGTGAAGGACTTGAATCTCGATGTTGCGGATGGTGAGTTGTTGGTTCTGGTGGGGCCTTCCGGCTGCGGCAAGTCCACGACGCTGCGGATGATCGCCGGGCTGGAGGAGATCACCGAGGGGATCATCCGGATCAATGATCGGGTGGTGAACCATGTGGAGCCGAAAGACCGCGATATCGCCATGGTCTTTCAGGACTATGCGCTTTATCCACACATGACCGTGGCCGAGAACATGGCCTTCGGCCTCCGGCTGCGCAAGTGCGGCAAGGCGGAAATCGAACAGCGGGTCAAGGAGGCGGCGGATATTCTCGGGCTTAACGAGTTTCTGCAGCGTCGGCCCAAGGCGCTTTCCGGCGGCCAGCGCCAGCGCGTGGCGCTCGGGCGCGCCATCGTGCGCAAGCCGGCGGTGTTCTTGTTCGACGAGCCGCTCAGCAACCTGGACGCCAAAATGCGCGTGCAGATGCGCGTGGAGATCGCCCAGTTGCACAACCGCCTGGGCACCACGATGATCTACGTGACGCATGACCAGGTGGAAGCCATGACCCTCGGCGAACGGATTGTCGTGATGAAGGATGGCATTGTCCAGCAGGTGGCCGATCCGATTGCCCTCTACGACACACCGGTCAACCGGTTTGTGGCCGGCTTCATCGGCACGCCGCCGATGAACTTCTTCGAGGGGCAACTTTTGCGTCGCGGAAATGCGCTGGTCTTTGAGAATCCCAAAGTCGGCGTAGTGCTGCCTGTGCCGCAGGCCCGGGCGGAGCGGC
>JBAXKQ010000359.1:0-2093 GCA_037135275.1 bacterium | reverse complement strand
CAACCGCTCGACAAGCTGGACCTGCGGCTTGAATACGTCTCCGCTCAGGATTATGCGGACCTTCTCGAGAAGCGCCTCCGTCTTTCTGCCTTCGACTTCGTCAATCGTCGGCATGCGGCCTCTATGAATCCTCGTGCGGGTGAACCGTTCAATGTTTGAGAGCCTGTAGATCTCGCGGCCGGAAACAAATGTAATGGCCATGCCGCGCTTGCCGGCACGGCCGGTCCTGCCGATCCTGTGAACGTAGTCTTCTCCGTCGCAGGGGAGATCATAGTTCACCACAACCTCGATGGCCTCGACATCAATGCCGCGGGCGGCGACGTCGGTGGCGACGAGAAACTCGAATTCGGCCTTCTTGAACTTGTTCATCACGCGGGATCGCTGAGTCTGGGGGATGCCACCGTGCAGCCTGTCGGCCGAGAACCCCTGGGCCAGGAGTGTGTCGGTGAGTTCGTCCACCGTCCGCTGGGTGTTGCAGAAGACAATGCCGAGTTTGAAGGCGTGGTAGTCAACCAACCGCAGAAGCGCCTCGACCTTGCGGTTGAATGGTATTTCGTAGAACCACTGCTCCACGGTCGGTACCGTTACCGCCTTCTGTTCGATCCTGATCATCCTTGGGTCACGGGAATAGCGTTTGATCAAGTCACGGATGGGGTGCGAAATCGTGGCGGAAAAGAAGACGGTTTGCCGCTCTGCCGGTGTTGCATCGAGAATGCGGGCGATGTCGTCGCGGAACCCCATGTCGAGCATACGATCGGCTTCGTCAAGCACCACCATGCGCACTTTGTCCAGCACGAGTGTCTTGCGTTCCATGTGGTCAAGGATCCGCCCGGGGGTTCCGATCACGATCTGCACCCCTTTGCGGAGCTCATAGAACTGACGATCATAGGATGCGCCGCCGTATATCGGCACCGCATGGATACCCTTTGTGAATGCTGCCAGCTTGTGGACCTCGTCCGCAACCTGGGTTGCGAGTTCACGGGTGGGTGACAGGATCAGCACCTGTACAGCCTTGCTTCCCGTGTCCACTCTTTCAATTGCGGGAATGGCATAGGCGGCGGTCTTTCCCGATCCAGTCTGGGATTGGCCGACCATGTCGAGGCCCGACATTATTACGGGGATAGCTGCTGCCTGAATGGGTGCTGCCTCTTCATATCCGAGGGTTTCAATGGCCTTGAGAATAGACGGCGAAATACCCAGGCCGGCGAATGTGGGCTTATCTTTTGTTTCCATGCCCAGCCTGATACCACTCTTGAGACGTGCGAACGAGCTTAATCGTGCTTGCGTTCAAAATGATCCGGGAATGGGTTGCTCAGGCGGCTGGTCACGGGTATTGTCTCCGCCGGGAGCCAAATGAACGAAGAACGTATAGAGGTTGTTTCAGGCAGCATCACCAAGCAGACGGTGACGGCGATTGTCAATGCTGCAAACTGGACGCTGCTTGGCGGGGGCGGCGTCGACGGGGCGATACACCATGCCGCGGGCCCGCGCCTGCTTGCTGAGTGTGTAAGGCTTGGGGGCTGCAAGACCGGACAGGCGAAGATCACGAACGGCTACAAGCTGCCGGCGAGATACGTGATCCACACTGTCGGACCGGTCTGGCACGGCGGCGGTAAAGGCGAGGATGAACTGCTTGCGTCCTGCTACCGCGAGTGCTTCCGGATAGCACGGGAACGCCGAATCGCAACGATTGCTTTCCCTGCAATCAGTTGCGGAACCTACAAGTTCCCTCTGGAGCGGGCAGTGAAGATCGCTTTCACCGAAACCCGCAAGGCCATTGCAGAGAATCCGGCGCTGCAGAAGGTCATTTTCGTGTGTGTTGGCAAGGATGTTGTGGCCGTGTACCAGAAGGTTCAAGCTGAGCCGGCAAGTGGAGAGTGACCCGAGTGGGTCTCCCTGTCGGATTTCTGACTGATGTCCGGGCTTCGCAAATGCGGTCCGTGCAGGACATCAGGAGTAGCGGGACTTAGAAGAGAGGATCATGGAATTAACCGATCTGGGATTTGACGCATGGTTCGAAGAGCATTCCTCCCACATCCTGCAACCAGGACAAAGCGTTGCTCGCGTCACGGCCGTCGACAGGGACGCCTTCC
>JBAXKQ010000358.1:0-2113 GCA_037135275.1 bacterium | reverse complement strand
CTATCCCCGCGCTTGCCCCTTGGAGGGCGAGCGTCCACGCGAGCCGCCTCTGAAGAAGTTGCTGGGTTGGAGGGTTGCTGGGTTGGAGGGAACACCCGGCCTTGGGCAACCTGATAGCTTGCGCAGACGCGAAGAGCGCAAAGGAAGATTGTGAAGGCAATCAAAGGGGACAGGCCTCTCCCGGTCGACGATGACTGAGCCCGGCTCCAGCGGAATGACGAGAATGAGCCCGGTTATGCGGTAGCGTGGGACTAGGCCTGCTGGCTGTAACTCGTTGATTATCAGCAACAAATAATTGCCTGCCCTCGCCAGGCCTGCTTATGATCAGAGTTAGATTGCGATAATATATATAAACTGCACGATACACTTGCAATATGTATCGTGCAGTGATAGTGTATCGTAGCAATGCAGACACTCAAAGAGCGGTTGATTGACTATCTTGAGACGCTTACTGGCGAGCGGCCGGATCTTACTCCGGCAGCGGACGATGTATTACCGTTGTTTCTGCGCGAACGATATTCGATCTTCTCCACTCGCCTGTTTGGACGGAAGGGCCTTTTGGTCCTTGAAGCCGAGAATTGGGAGAGCGGATCGCCGGGCGAATATGGGAAGCATGCGGAGGCCATTCAGCTGAAACTGGGCGAGCCCGTTGTTCTGGTTCTGCCTATTATGCCATCCTATGACAGAAATCGGATGGTCCAGATGGGCATTCCCTTTATCGTTCCTGGCAGTCAAACCTTTATTCCGAACAGCGTCATCGAGCTGCGGGAGAGGTTCCCGCAACCGGGGGCCAGGCGCCGCGAGACTCTCAGTCCCGCCGCACAATGCACAGTGCTCTATCACATCTTGCGCGAGTCTCTTGCCGGTCTCCCGCTCAAGGATATTGCGCTGAAAGTGCACTATTCCCCGATGATGCTGACGAAAGTGAAGGGTGAACTCGAAACCGCGCAGATCTGTAGAATTGTCCGCAGCGGTCGCGCCATGGTGCTGGATTTCATGGCCACGGGCCGTTCGCTCTGGCAACGGGTTGAGCCTCTCTTGGTTTCTCCAGTCAGGAAGACGTGTTGGGTTCAGTGGAAAGATCCCGGGAACCCCGCACTGCTCGCCGGCATCAGCGCCTTGAGTCGCCGGACCATGATCGCAGACGACCGCCTGCCAACATATGCCCTTTCAGTCGGTTTGTTTCAGGAGTCTCTCGAGAAAGGTATCTGTGTGGGGTGCCGTGATGCCGAGACTGCGACGGCAAAAATGGAGGTTTGGGCATATCACCCCGAACTGCTCGGCGACAACCAGACGGTGGACTCTCTATCGCTTTACTTGAGCCTTCGGAATTCCGCCGATGAGCGCATACAGCAGCAATTGGAACAGCTCATCGAGGAGGTCAAATGGTAGTGGGCCTCGATCTGTTTCGCGAACGCATTCGGGGATTCGAAGGCTCTTTCATCCTGATCGGCGGCGCGGCCTGTCATGAGTGGTTCGCTACAGCGGGCTTGGCGTTCCGACCTACGAGCGATCTCGACATTGTTTTGATAGTCGAAGTGATTGATCGTGAGTTTGTTGGTGCCATTCGGACATTCATTGCTGAGGGCGAGTACGAGATTCGCCAGCGAACTGAGGGCGCACCGGTCCTCTATCGCTTTGCAAAACCGAAGAACAAACAATTTCCGGCGGAACTGGAATTCTTCAGTCGCAAGCCGGAAGGTCTGAATCTTGCGGTGGGGCAGGAGATTGTACCGATACCGGTGGGATCCGACCATCACAGCTTGTCCGCCATTCTTCTGAATGAGGATTACTACAGGGTGATTCAGACTCAAAAAGACGTCCAAGACGGACTTCCTTTTGCCAACGCCACTGCGCTCATCCCTCTGAAGGCGTATGCGTGGCTCGACTTGACTAAACGCAAGGCTGATGGGAAAACCGTCGACTCGAAGAAGATCAACAAACACAGAAATGATGTATTTCGTCTTGCCGGAAACTTGCCTGGTACTCCCGGTCCTGAACTTGCCAAAACCATCACCGACGATCTCGTCAGGTTCATCGGTTCCTTCCCTGTCGATTCTCCTGAGTGGTCGTCAATCTTGGCCTCAATAGAAGGCACGTCCAGTGGGGGGAT
>JBAXKQ010000357.1:0-2115 GCA_037135275.1 bacterium | reverse complement strand
GCAAGCGCGAGTCGAACGTCAGACTGTCGTTGACCCAGGCTCGAATGAGGAACGGAATCTCGCCCTTCTCAGGCGGGTTCATCGAGATTCCCCTGCCGTCCGCATTAACCGCGCGCACGTCAACGACGGTATCCGCGTCGGCGGCCGCGATCACGCGCGTCGCGCCCATGGCCTTGGAGTCCCGCGACGGAATCGGCCCTGCCAGCCCGAGCGTGACCGCCGCGCCGCACGTTACGGGCTTCCACCCCTTGGCCGGAGCGGCGAGCGTGAAGACATCTCCCGCATCGGAAAAGACCCCGCCCAGCCCGCCCAAATCATCCGGCCCCTTCAGCATGTCTTCGCCGTCACCCGCCAGGTTCGGCCCGGCCTTGACCCGTTTCATGATCCACCACCGTGTCTGCGTCCGCAGTTCAACGGATGTCTCGAAGTCCAGCGCCGTACTGCCGCCGATGGTCACGCGATACGGAATGCGGCACGGCCCCGTTTGCGGGAACCACTGCCGCGGAACAGGGAATGCCACCACGGCTTCGGCGCCAGCCGCGACGGTGAGGGCCTGCTTCGTCTCGCCGATCCTAACGACCGGCAGCGACGGCATCTCGAACGCCAGTTCCAGCGGATTCTCCGTCGCGTTCGTCATCTTCAGATCGATCTTTCCGCCGTCCAGCGACTGAACGACCCCGGACGGACGCATCAGAACATCCGCCGACAACCGGATCTTGGCCTCGCCCAGCGTCGCACCGCCTGGCCCCTTGATCTGCACGGGCAGGAGGATCCCCCGGCCCCCGCGTTCCGTCACATTCGTCAGTGCACGGGTGAGCACCACCGGCATCTTGAACGGAGTCACCGCCTGGGCCGCCGCCGTGAAGCCGCGCGAGGCGGCCCCCTGCAGGAAACTGGAGGCCGGCAACGACGAAACCAGTTCGACTTTCAGCGGTTTGTCGCTGTCGTTCTTGACCCGGCCCGACAGGTTCGCGATAGCCAGGTCGTATCCGACCAGGTTCGGCAACGCGTCCACCTGCAGCGGCGCGTCCTTGTCGGATCTGGCAGCCGTGCGTACCGCCCGCGCGCCATACCGCCCGGACCGCGTGCTGCTATAGGCGCCGATATCACCCGGCAAACTCGTACAATCTTCCGGAAGCACCCAAATTCCGGTCTGGCTAAGCGGGAACCCCTGCCACATGTATTGCATCCATTCCCCGCCGCTGGTGAACACCCAGCCCCCCGGCGGATCCGGCGTCCCTGTGCCGTGATTGCCCGTGAAACCACGCCCATCTTCTTTCACGACCGCCGGCCATTCGTTGACACTGCCGCTTTGGCTAAGGTCGCGGATGCCCCAGTAGGACAGTCCCGGCCACGCGAGCCGGCCGGTCGTCGGCGATTGGTACCCGCCGATAGACGACACGAACTGGGCCAGCCCGGCAGCCGGTGCGCAGGCCCCGGGCGCCCAGGCGTCCTCGTCCCGCGCCACGGCGCGAGGTCCCCGGCACGCCTTCTCGTATTCCAGTTTCGTCATCGGTCGCAGTCCCGCCCAGGCCGTGAAGGAGTGAATGTCCGCGTCGCTCAGGAAATTCGCCGGCCGTTCCGGCACATCCGCCTCGTACCGCATTTCGCCCTCGCTGTACCGGATCGTGTACCCGCACAAGCCGTAAAGACCCGGAGCATAGCGGCGGTAAGCATTATGCGGGCCGTAGCCATATTCCCCATTATACGTTGCCGTTTTTGGATCCGGCGCCGCTTCGGTCAGGAACCGGGCGTACACGCCCTGGCTGAGCGAATATTTCATGCAGTAGAAGGCACCATAACCGTTCGGCCAGTCAGGCCCCTCCCGCGGATAGTTGGTGGCGCAATTCACATGACCGCCCGGCTTGGTGGTGTCGGGCGTATCGATCGTCGTCAACTGACATGCGTATGCGTCAGGGGTCCAGGATCCTCCTGTATAGACAAACGGACTTTTCGACCGGAACGGTCCCTCGGGTACATAGACCATGGGGATGGCGTGGACGGAAACTTCAGTGTTCAGTGTTCGGTGTTCAGTGTTCAGAGTTGAACTCGGCGAAGACGGATTTGCGGCAGCGGAGCTGTCGGCCGAAAGCGAATCGAGCAACCGTAGCTTGA
>JBAXKQ010000356.1:0-2121 GCA_037135275.1 bacterium | reverse complement strand
CGGGACACTTCGCCTGATTGCAGCGCTGGAGGACGATAAAGCATGAAATTGTCAACCCGCTCAATATCTGCCCCCGGGAAGAAGTTGCCGACAAGGCGGCGGGAGAACCAAGACCGGGTTCTGTGCCGACCACTTGAGGTCAACGGCAACCAGGGAGTGCTCATGGTCGTGGCCGACGGTATGAGTAGCAGTCCGTACGGCGGCAGTGTTGCTCGTTGGCTTGTGGAGTTGCACCTCGCAAATGATGGAATTACCTTTCTGGATGGATGCGCCACGGCAGACGTCCTGCGATCATACCTGAATCAGCTCCATAAACACTTTCTCAAAGAATTCTCTGAAGAGGGTATGGAAGACTTTCTCGCAAGCGGCGCGTCGCTGTCTGTAAGTCTGTTGCATCACGATATGGCCGACTGCCTCTGGGCCGGGGACTCACCGATCTATGTCTCTCGGAAAACAGCATCAGGATATAGTACGGAGAAACTCGCGGACGCGGATCATGATCCAATGGGCTGTTTAACCAACTGCTTCGGCGCTGGCACCGCGTTCGACCTGCATCACAAGTGTGTGCACATCTCTGCTGGAGACATTGTAACCGTTGCAAGCGACGGTCCGGCAATAGACGAACAGGTTCTGAGTAGCATCTACCAGGAATATTCCTTCTCCAAGGCCGCGCTTGAGCACATGGTCAACATTTCGGCCCGCGGCCACTTCTGGGACGATCTCAGCATAGTCGCTGGTCAAGGAGGCATGTGAAGAAAGGATTATTGGGACTATGAAACAAACCAAGAAGGGTAAGCCTACCCGTCGGAAGTCAATGGCGTCGCAGTCATCTGGTGGAACTGTGGTGATATGGGGATGTGCACGCGCTGAAGAATTCACTGATCGCGCCCCGTGGACAAGATCTGTTGGTCTTCTTCATCACCGGCAGGGAGCCCCCGTCTCAATCGCTGTGAAATTGCGGTCAGAGTTCGGGCGCCAGAAATTGACCTCGTCCGGCCGGCGCTCGGCCAGGAAGTTGAACCACGCACTATCAGTGATGCCGACGTAGAATTTCATGGCCTGTCTTTGCGAAGTCACATCGCGTTTTCTTTGAGAATCACCAAGGACACTCTCCATGGCAACTCGCACGACCTTCGGTCTTGAATGCGCATAACATCTTCCATCATAGGCGTTTACTGGTGTCTGTCGCTATCCGCCTCTGCCTCCCGCCGCCGGTCTCCCAAACCGGCCACCTCGACCATGCATTCGTGATCTGCAAGCAGGGGCTTAAATGGATGCAAGACCTCTCACCCCACGCTCTTGCTGATCACTATCCCGAATTCTCCCTTTGCATGACTGCCACGTCCGCCCCCAGTTTCACGATGATGTCGAACTGATCTGCGGTCAACGGCATAACGGCGAGTCGTGGCTGACGAATCAAGCCAAGCGTCGACAGGCGTGGATTTGCCTTGATCACCGCAAGTGATACTGGCTGTTCCAGCGTTTCAACCTGGGCAAAGTCGCAGGTCAGCCAGCGCGGATCGGTGCATGTCGGGTCGGGGTAGGCTTCGCGGGAGACTTGCATCAGGCCGACAACCGCTAGTTCCTTCTGGCTGTGGTAGTAGAGCACTTCGTCGCCGATGCGCATGGCGGCAAGGTGCTTGCGGGCGGCCAGGCTGCGGACGCCACGCATGGTAAAGGTGCCGCGCTGAACAATATTCGCCCATGGAGTACGGAATGGCGCAAACTTCACCAGCCAAACATTTCTATTGTCAACAGCGTCAGGATCGTGCATATTTATGTGGTTACATCCACTCCATGTGGAAGGTGCATTAGGGCACGGTTCAAAGCCGTGCCCCGTTTCTTTTCCAGGCGGCGTACTCTTTATGAAGCTGCCGCTGTCTTTTCGACTCCGGGCAGTAAGTCGTTTTTAGCAAGTAGTGAGCCGCACACTGCTTCAATACCACCAGATAATTATTCCGGTCAAACCAGATGCAGACATGCTTGTTGCCATGACGCTCGTTGGCCCACACCTTAATTGCGGCTGCTGTGTCGCCTTCGTTTTCGATCAGAGGTTTTGCCCACGGCATCCGCTCGAGCCGGTCGGGCATCGGAGCTTTGCGCAACTCTTCGGGGGAGCCC
>JBAXKQ010000355.1:0-2123 GCA_037135275.1 bacterium | reverse complement strand
GGAGCCTCACTCTTCCTTGAAACGGTAGCCGACGCCCCGCACGGCCTCGATGCAGTCCGCGCTCGCGCCGAGTTTCTTGCGCAAGCCGACCATCTGAACGTCAACGGCGCGTTCGGTCACAGCGACTTCCTCGCCCCGCACGGCATCCAGGATCTGCTGACGGTTCATCACCCGGCCTGGACGGCAGGCCAGAAAATGCAGAAGCTTGAACTCCGTCACCGTGAGCCCCTCGATGGGCTTCCCCTTGGCCAGCACGGCGAACCGGCTCGGACTCACTTCAAGGTGGCCGACACGGAGTTCGCTTTTCTGGTCGTAGGCCTGGCTGGCCTGCCGACGCAACACCACCCGGATCCGGGAGACCAGTACCTTGATGCTGAAAGGCTTGCTCACATAGTCATCCGCCCCGAGTTCCAGGCCCACAACGATATCCGCTTCTTCGCCCTTCGCCGTGACCATGATGATCGGGATGTCGGCGGTCGAGGGATCGTTCTTCAGTTTCCGGCAGACCTCGAACCCGTTCATCCCCGGCAGCATGAGATCGAGAAGAATAAGGTCAGGCTTCTTCCTCGCCACCGCCTTCAAGGCATCCTCCCCGCGCGTGGCCGTGACCACTCCAAAACCCTCGCGCGTCAGATTGTACCGCATCAGCTCGAGGACATCGTCCTCGTCTTCTACAACCAGTATGTTTTTTTGCGCAGCGGCCATTGTTATGGTCTCGCGGGATGCCGGGCGTGTTCCCATCCTGTTCGCCATCCCGCCGTACACGCCCATAGAGTGGGGCGCGAACGTTAGCCTTGGATTAGCGGAAGGTCAGTTGTTCGTAAGGGCCGGGGCGCCACCCGGTCGTGATCGAGATCGAAGACCACGCGGGCGGTGGTGACCGTGCTAACGCCCATGCTCACGAACACGACGATCGCGACAGCCTCGATGAACAGGATCGTTCCGGGCCTCCACAACAGCGCCAGTCCGCGCGCCACATCCGGCGCAGGCCAGGCGGACCCGGACCACAGCAGGCCGAAGAGCACGGTGTACGCCGCCCCCACCAGGGCCATCCACTGATACGCCGAGATCCGTCCCGCCCCCCGGTAGTCCGCCCGGAGGAACTCCGAGCTGAACCGCCAGACCTGCGTGACCGCCATCGTCAGGACGAAAGCCGCCGCAGGGCGGCCGGATAGGAACAGCGCCAGGCCGACGAGACCCGCGAGACTGGAGACAACCGACGTGACCGCCTGTATGGGGAGCAGGCGCTGCCCTTCGAGGCCGTGCGCATAGGAGGATTTCTTCAAGCGTCCCCGGAAGACAAAGGCTCGGCGGCTGAACAGCGTCCGCAGCCAGGGCGGACACTCCGCCATCGGACGGCCGTAGCAGCAGCCGAAACTGATGCACGCCAGCCGGCCGATGCCTTCGCCCAGTGCGTAGGCTGGCGCCAGGGCGCCGAGCACATACAAGGTCGCCGTCGCGCTGTCCGCCGCAGGCAGGGTCAGCCGCGACACCCCCCAGACCACCCAGGGTCCCGCCACCATCCCGGCAAAGGACCCACCGCCCACGGTGAATCCATGCCAATGCCCCTCGACGATACGGTTGATGACTTTGGAGGCGGGCAGCACAACCGCCAGAACGCCCAGGACACACCCCATCAGATGCGCCCGGGGCAGGCCCACCGTTCCCGGCAGGAAGATCGCCACCCCCACGCCCACCGCCAGCCCCAGGGCGTTGAACACCCCGTAGTACGTCAGGTTCTTTCCGCGCCAGGCCCCGTCCGGTTCCCGCCGGTGCGGCCAGACCGCCAGAATCTGCCACTCCTCCCCCGGCAGAACCCGGAACGCCCACGTGAACAGCGCCACAAGGCAGACCGTCAGGCCCCCCACAACAACCGCGGCGCTCACCGTCCACCCCCGGGAACCGCCCGGGCAATCGTTGACCGGACGGCCACATCGGTTTCCACGAGGGTGGGGCCCCAGCCCTCGCTGTAATAGCTGCGCACATCGGTGCGCCTCAGGTTCGCCAGAATATCCTGGCAGAACCGGACGCGCCCTGACTGGAACAGCAGAACGACCGTGGAACTGCCGGGACGGAACAGGCTCTTCGGACAACCGCGCTCCAGTCGCATGCCCACCCCGATG
>JBAXKQ010000354.1:0-2125 GCA_037135275.1 bacterium | reverse complement strand
TCTGCACCATCCTCGGCCTGGCCTTCCGCCTGCACGATCCCGACCAGTTGCTCGGCGGCGAAACCGATCTGGGCATCACCTGCGCGCTGGTGCCGACTGATCATCCCGGGGTCAACATCGGTCGCCGCCACTTTCCGCTGAATGCCGTGTTCCAGAACGGACCGAACTCGGGCACGGATGTCTTCATGCCGCTCGACTGGATCATCGGCGGCCCGGCCATGGCCGGGCAGGGCTGGCGCATGCTCATGGAATGCCTCGCGGCGGGCCGTTCGATCTCGCTGCCGTCCAGCAACACCGGCATGTCCAAGATGGCGGTGCGCGCCACCGGCGGCTACGCCCGCGTGCGCGCCCAGTTCAAGACCGCCATCGGCAGGTTCGAAGGCATCGAGGAACCGCTGGCGCGCATGGGCGGCAACACCTACATGATGGATGCGGCGCGCACCATGACGGCCGGCGCCATCGACCTTGGCGAAAAGCCCTCGGTGGTCTCGGCCATCGTCAAGTACCACGTCACCGAGCGCACCCGCCAGGTGGTCAATGACGCGATGGACATCCTCGGCGGCAAGGGCATCTGCCTCGGCCCCAATAATTTCATGGGACGCGCCTACCAGCAGGTGCCGGTTGCCATCACCGTCGAAGGCGCCAACATCCTGACGCGCAGCCTGATCATTTTCGGTCAGGGCGCGATCCGCTGCCATCCCTATGTGCTGAAGGAAATGGAAGCCGCTCGTGAAGCGGATGGCGCCAAGGGTTTGCGCGATTTCGACAAGGCCTTCGCCGCGCATCTGTGGTTCATCTGGAGCCGCGGCTTCCGCGCCTGGAGCATGGGCCTCACCGGATCGAATTTCGGCCCGGCGCCGGCCGACGTGGCGCCGGAAACCCGTCGCTATTACCAGCAGCTGACGCGCTTTTCGGCGGCCTTCGCCTTCATCTCCGACGTGTCGATGTTCGTCATGGGCGGCGACCTGAAGCGCAAGGAAAAGCTCTCGGCGCGGCTGGGCGACATCCTCTCCCTGATGTACCTGTGTTCCGCGACGCTCAAGCGCTACGAGGCGGAGGGCAGGCAGAGCGAGGACGCGCCGCTGCTGCACTGGGCGATCTGGGATGCCATGTTCAAGATGCAGAATGCCTTCGAGGGCGTGATCTCGAACTATCCGAACCGCTTCATCGCCGCACTGCTGCAACGTCTCGGGCGCAACCGCGAAGCGGTCGCCGAATACCAGCTTCAGGCGGGACGCCGCTTTCGTCCGGCGGAAGCGCAGTACATAAAAGAAAAATGCGCCGATCAGCCAGCCAAGCGCCAGTGCCATACGAAGCGGAAGAATGTTGGCAACGACGAGCAGGCCGCGCAGCATCACGTATTCAAATATATGTTTGGTCCGGTTTTTCATGATCTGCGTCCATTAAAGCGCCGGCGGGGCGGTCCAGTCAAGAGCAGCTGTTAGCGTGCGTCGACATAAACGGCCTCTTCGCCCAGCAAATGTGCAAGTTTGTGCACCAGTTCCTGCGAGGCCGTCACCTGCGAAGTCCGGTCGGCTTTGATGAAAACCTTTTCACCCGAATCGAGCAGTACGCAGATATTCAGCGGCGTCGGGCCGGGATGCTCCGCGGCGATCTTTTTGATCGCCTGAAGTTTTTCTTCACTCAGGGCTGCCTCCGGCAAGTGAAGGCTGACCTTTTCCGAAAAAAGAGAAGCGGCCTTCTCCAGCGGGTAAATTTCAGACACCTGAATCTCCAATTCGTCGCGGAAATCCTTCGTGATGCGGCCTGCAGCCATCAGCGGTGTGCCGTCCTCGAGCAGTTTTTCAAACTTTTGAAAATCGTCGGGCCAGACCACGGCGTTAACGGCGGCTTCGAGCCCTTCGAGCCGGAAGCGCGCGTAAGGACGGGGATCGTCTTTTTTCGTGAAGACCTTTTTGTATTTGTCCACCAGCCCGCCGACACGGATGAACGCTTTCTGTTCTTCACCTCCGGCGGCTTCCAGCACATCGCCCAGTTCGCCGACGCGCTGTAGCGCGAAGGTACGTAGCGTCCATTCATGCTTGGATAGCGGATGGCCGGAAATGTAAAAACCGATCAGCTCTTTTTCCGCCGAAAGCATTTCGCTGTCCGGCCACGGTTCGAT
>JBAXKQ010000353.1:0-2131 GCA_037135275.1 bacterium | reverse complement strand
CCTGTCTCCTGACTTCTGACTCCTAAGAATTTGAAAGGTGTTGCCATGTCCGTTACAGAACAGATGGCCGTCATCAAACGCGGTGCCGTCGAGATCCTGATCGAAAAGGAGCTAGAGGAGAAGATCGCGACTTCGTTGAAATCCGGCGTGCCCCTCAAAATTAAGGCCGGCTTCGACCCGACCGCTCCTGACCTGCATCTGGGACATACCGTGTTGATCCAAAAACTGCATCATTTCCAGCAGTTGGGGCATGAGGTCAGTTTCCTGATCGGCGACTTCACCGGCATGATAGGAGATCCGACCGGCAAGTCCGAGACCCGCAAGGTACTGACCCGCGAAGATGTACTCAGGAACGCCGAGACCTACAAGGAACAGGTCTTCAAGATTCTCGACCCGGATAAAACGAAGGTCGTCTTCAACTCCACCTGGCTGAACGAACTGGGATCCGGCGGCATGATAGCCCTGGCCTCCAAGTACACCGTCGCCCGCATGCTGGAACGGGATGACTTTCACAAGCGCTTTACCACCCAGCAGCCGATCAGCATCCACGAATTCCTCTACCCGCTGGTTCAGGGCTATGACTCGGTGGCACTCAAATCCGATGTCGAACTAGGCGGTACCGACCAGAAGTTCAATCTGCTGATGGGTCGCGAGTTGCAACGCGAATGGGGGCAATCACCCCAGTGCATTCTGACCATGCCACTTTTGGAGGGGTTGGACGGGGTCAACAAGATGTCCAAGTCGCTCGGCAATTACATCGGTGTCAACGAGCCAGCCGACGAGATCTTCGGCAAGGTGATGTCGATTTCTGATGAGCTGATGCTCCGTTACTATGAACTGCTCTCCGACATGACGTTGGCAGAGATTGATCTGCTGAAGCGCGATCTCAAGGATCATTCGCTCCATCCGATGGCCGCAAAAAAACGTCTGGGACGCGAGATTGTTTCCCGTTTCCACGGTGCCGGCACCGGAGAAATTGCGGAGGAAAACTTCGTCAAAAGATTCAAGGATAATGAGACCCCCGAGGAGATGCCTCAGGTGAACTTTGCTCTGACCGACGGAGCTGTTTTGCTGGCGAGGGCCATGACCGAGGCCGGTCTGACCAAGTCCAACGGAGAAGGGCGTCGTGCCATCGATGGGGGCGGGGTGAAGTTGAACAACGAGAAGGTCAGCGACACCAATCTAGAACTGAGCACTGTCGGCGAATACATTGTCCAGATCGGCAAGCGCCGTTTTGCGAGGATTATTGTTTCTTAGGCAGACATGCTTCGTTGTCGCCCAGTCGCAACACCCGCCTGGCATTGGCCGTTGTGGCTGCGGCGACCTCTTCGAGCGAAATCCCCCTGATATCCGCCAGCCGTAAAGCTGTTGCCACCATCCAGGAAGGCCGGTTAAATCTTCCGCGATATTCTTGCGGCGTCATATCAGGAGCATCGGTTTCCAGCACCAGATGCTCCAGCGCTATCTCACTGGCCAGCCGAAGCGGCCTGACCGCATTTTTCCAGGTGATGGTGCCTGAGATAGATATGGCGAATCCAAGCCTGATGAACTCGCGGGCCATTTCGGTTGAACCTGAGAAGGCGTGCATTATCCCCCCTACCTGAACGACCCGCTCCTCCCGCATGATCTGAATTGTCCTCTGAAAAACCTTCCGGCAGTGAACCAGCACCGGCAACCCCAGCTTTACGGCCACACGAAGCTGTTCCCGGAAAGCGTTTTCCTGAATTGCCGCCTCCACCGGGTAAGACGGGTCGAGTCCGATTTCACCAATTGCGATGCCATGCTGCGCCTGCTCCGTCAAATCTGCCAGAAACCGGTCATCGGCAGACGCTGCATGCATGGGATGAATGCCGAAGGCCGGCATAATTTGAGGATACTCTGTCGCAAGCTCCGACATCTGTTGCCAGCCGTCTGGGTGCACTCCCGGAACAACAAAACCGGTAACTCCGGCAGCAGATGCCTCCTGTAGCAGCTTCGGCAGATGCAAAACCAGCGGTTCCAGATCGAGATGGCAATGGGTATCGATCATACTTTTGCCGCCTGTGCTTCGTTGTATGTCGTTCACAGGAACCAGCCGAACAGCCCAACCACCCGCTCCATGAAACGAATCATGAGTCCTCGTCGCTCATGT
>JBAXKQ010000352.1:0-2132 GCA_037135275.1 bacterium | reverse complement strand
AAAGGGTTTCCCGTTCTCGCCGCACCGTTCCTGGCGGTAAAACGCCGGGCCGGAGGAGGACCGTTTGACCAGCAGGGCGGCGATGAGGATGACCGGTCCGGAAATCAATATACCGAACAGGGAGCCGGCGACGTCCTCCATCCGCTTGAGGGTCCGGTTCCAGAAGAAGTCGAGCGGCCAGCGGCTGATGCCCAGCAGGGGAATGTCATCCACGACTTGCATGTCCATGCTGCCGGTCATGATGCGGAACATGTCCGGCACCATGTTGAAGGTGATCAGGTTTTGCTCGCAGGCGAGGATGATTTCCACCACGCGCTGGTGGCCTAGATGGCTGTCGGTCACGATGAGCTGGTCAATGGCGTGAGCGTCAAGGATGGCATCCAAATCGCGGAGGCTTCCCTTGACAGCGTCCGGGGCGATGGCCGGATCGGCGTCCGGGCTGTTGCCATGGACGAATCCAACGACTTTGGAGCGTAACCGGGGTTCATGTTCCAGGCTGCGTTTGAGGTGAGCGGCGACCGCGTCCGTGCCGACGATCAGAACGCGGTTCTGCCGGCTGCCCTTCCGTGCCATGTGGATCTCGAGCCGGAAGAGCAGGTACCGTTCGAGTATGACCAGAAAGGCGATGGTGACGAACGAGAAGGCCATCGTAAGCCGGGAGAAGGGGGGGGTGGTTTGCGCCGCGAAGGCGAGTGCCGTGGCGAGGAGGAGGCCCAGTCCTATGGCGCGGATCAAACGCGGGATCACGTTCGGGAAACGCCCGATTTGCGGCCTGACAAAGAGGCCGAGAGACCGGAAAATGAAGAGAAAAATGATCGTGGCCACAACCGCGCCCAAGCCGTACATGAAGTAGAGATCGGGTGGGCGGCTATCGACGGCGAAGAGGTCGGCATCGAAACGGATCCAGGTGGCCGCCAGAAATCCCGCAATAATGGCCACGGTATCGGCCAGAACGGCCAACCCGCTGGCCAGTGCATCCATGGTGTCTTTGTTTCGCACGCCGTTCACTCTATTGGGTGCGCCACGCGCTTTCAAGAGGTAATCACGGCCTGAGCTTGACTGTGCCGCTGGCGCGTGGGACAAAGGGTTCCGAGGACATCATGGAAGAACGAGAAAAAACATTGATCCACGGCTTGTCAGCAGCCGAACTTACGGCGATCTTTGCCGGGTTGGGTGAACCGGCGTTCAGGACCAGTCAGGTCTGGAAATGGCTGTACGTCCAGCGTGTCTCCGAGTGGGCTGGGATGCGCAATGTGCCCACCGGCTTGCGTGAGAAACTGGCCGCCGGATACGGCCTGGAACCTGTCAAACGTCTTGAGGTCGATGGGGAACCCACCGGAACAAGGAAGATCCTGGTCGGTCTTCGGGATGGGGACTGTGTGGAGGAAGTGCTGATTCCTTCCGGGGACCGGATGACCGTGTGTGTGTCGAGCCAGGTCGGATGCCGGTTTGCCTGCGCGTTTTGCGCCAGCGGGAAGGGCGGGTTTGTCCGGAACCTGGAGGTCGGCGAGATCGTGGGGCAGGTGCTGCTCGCCTATCGCGAGCACGGGAACCGGCCTTCGAATATCGTGTTCATGGGGATGGGCGAGCCGTTTGATAACTATGAATCGGTGCTGAAGGCAATCCGTATCCTGAATGATCAGGATGGATTGGTGATTGGCGCACGGCACATCACGATCAGCACCAGCGGCGTGATTCCGGGGATCGAACGCCTGGCGGGCGAGGGACTCCAGGTGGAATTGTCGGTCTCCCTGCATGCCCCCGATAACGAGCTGCGCGACCGGCTCATGCCGATCAACCGCCGGTATCCGTTAAAAGATTTGCTGGAGGCCTGTCGGCGGTATGCGGACGGTACCCGGCGGATTGTGACGTTTGAGTACACCCTGATTGGCGGGGTCAACGATTCCCGGCATCAGGCGGAACTCCTGGTCAGACTGCTCAAGCCCCTGTCGGCGCGGGTGAATCTGATCCCGCTCAGCCCTGTGCAGGGCTATTCCGGGGAAGCCCCGGCGCCTCAAGCGGCGGATATGTTTATCAAGGTGCTGGAGCAGGCCGGAATCAATGTGACCTTGCGTGCCTCGAAGGGCGGCGAGATTGAGGCCGCCTGCGGCCAGTTGCGGAGACGGCACGTG
>JBAXKQ010000351.1:0-2140 GCA_037135275.1 bacterium | reverse complement strand
CACCCTTGAGGATGCCCGCAAATCCATTGTCCTGGAAATCAAGCAGGCCTACCTTGACATGCAGAGGGCCGCGGAGACCATCGAGGCGGGACGCGGCAACGTCGAAATGGCAACCAGGGCGCTCGCAATATCCAAGTCGCGCATGGACTCCGGCCTCGCAACATATCTGGAGTTCACCGACTCGAACCAGGCCCTGCGCGAGGCGCAGTTCAGCCTCTCTCTGGCTCTCAGGGACTACATGACCGCCGTTGCCAGGCTCCGCTACGCGGCCGGCATTGCTGAAGATACTGGCAACAGCCAGGCAGGAGATACAGAATGAAAGAAGCTGATCCGGTAAACTACTCTCCAGCCAAGGCCGGCTGGTGGCACAACACATTCCGAACCCGCGTTGGCCTTGGTCTGTTCACAGTGCTGGCCGCGCTCGTGGCGGGAACATGGATGCTCTCGGCCATGGGCAAGAAGCCCGAGATCCTGCCAGAGGCGCCGTTAGTCACAGTAACAGTAAAGACCGAGAAGGCGGCGATGTCCGATGTGGCCGAGACCGTTACATTTGCGGGGCTTATCGAGGCTGACCCGACCCTGACTCTTGCGTTCGATGTGGGCGGCACCGTGGCGACGGTCGGCGCGGACAAGGGCGCCCGGGTAGCCGCCGGTCAGGTCCTGATGACGCTTGACGACCGCCTTCAGGCTGCCGCGCTGGACAAGGCGGGGACCGCCCTGCGGCAGGCCGATGACGACCTGAGGCGATTCACGGAACTCAAGAAGACGGGTGCAGTTTCGGACAGCGACTTCGACGGAACCGAGGCGCGGGCTGACATGGCCGCCGCCACCCTCAAGGAAGCGCAGGCGTATTACGACAAGTGCAGGATCCTCAGCCCGATCGCCGGGGTGATCGAGGACAGGATGATCGATGTCGGCGAGTTTGCCGCGCCCGGCATTCCTGTTGTGCGCGTTGCCAATACAGCAAAGCTCAAGATCCTGATCGACGTGCCTGAGCGGGACGTTTTCACGCTGAAGAGCGGGCAGGATGTGCCTGTAGTGGCCGATGCCCTGGCAGGGCGGGTCTTCGCCGGACAAATCACATATGTGGCGGCGGCAGCCGAGCCCAAGAGCAACACGTTCCGCGTCGAGATCGGTGTCGCAGATCCTGACGGAGAACTCAGGCCCGGTGTCATCGTCAAGGTAACCCTCACTCGCCGCGTCCTGAATTCCGCAGTATCTGTCCCGCTCGCGGCACTCATCCCCTCAAAGGGGCAGTACATCGCATACGTCACAAAGGACGGGCATGCGATCCGCCGGGTGGTCAAACTGGTGGCAATAGTCGGCGCAAGGGCTGTGGTCCTTGACGGTATATTGGCTGGCGAAACGGTGATCACCGACGGGCAACGGCTGGTGAGCGATGGTGTCGCAATACGAGAACCGGCCGACGGACAGGACAATGCAAGTGGAACTGCCGGGCAAACAACAAACACCGCTGGCGGTTGATCTCCACAGGAGCGGCCCAATATGCGCCTGACAGACTATTCGATTAAGCTCCGCATAACGATTTTCGCCCTTGCGGCGATCGTGAGCGTTGCCGGCCCCGTCGCCTACTTCCGGCTGATGCCGCGTGAAGGCGCACCCGACGTCACGATACCGTACGTCTTCGTCACCGCCCTCTACGAAGGCGTCGCTCCCGAGGAGACCGAGAACCTCATCACCATCCCCCTCGAGAAGAAGCTCGCCGGCCTCGAGAACATCAAGAAGATGAACTCCACTTCCGCCGAGGGCGTCTCCAGCATCATCATTGAGTTCACTCCCAAGGAAAACATTGACGACGCGGTCCAGAAGGTCAAAGACAAGATCGACATGGCCAAGCCGGATCTCCCGCGGGATCTTGACCAACCCGTTGTCCAGGGCCTGAATTTCAGCACCGATATTCCCGTCCTCCGCTTCGCTATTTCAGGTGACAGCGACCTGGAGCGGCTGAAGAAGGTCGCAGAGGATCTGCAGGACGACATTGAGAATGTGTCCGGCGTCCTGCAGGCGCAACTGGGCGGTATCCGCGAACGGGAAATCCGGGTTGAGATGGACCTGCACCGTCTCACCGCGTACTCACTGACAATTTTCGACGTGATCAGCGCCATCAGGGGTGAGAACA
>JBAXKQ010000350.1:0-2145 GCA_037135275.1 bacterium | reverse complement strand
TGTGTTTGAGCGCGGCTGTCGCAACGGCGGCGGACCGCATAGAGATTACCGGATCTGGAGGATCCGGAAAATCACCGCTGGATCTGTCAGGCATGAAGACCGGCGGCCGGAATGCTGAGGAATTTCGAAAGGTGCTGAAGGATGATCTAGTGAGGTCGGGCTGGTTCGTCATGGCGCCGGGCGGCCCCGCGTCAGTTGTCGTGGAGGGTCTGTGCGATGAGTCAGGTTCCATGCTCCGCGTCGCGTGTCGTGTGACCCTGATGCCGTCACGCCGCGTCTGCCTGGACAAATCCTTCTCGAAGAACGGGAGTCAGTTCCGCAGCCTGGCGCATACGGTTGCCGACGAGATCGTTCTTGCCGTGAAAGGCAGTCCGGGAATGGCATCAACAAAGATTGCAATGGTTGGTGCGCGTTCCGGGTCAAAGGAGATCTACTTGTGTGATTCTGACGGCCAAAACATGGTGCAGCTGACCGACGACAAATCAATCAGCATTGCCCCGGCCTGGTATCCCAACGGCGGGCGGCTTGTCTACACGTCGTTTCGCGCGGCATTTCCCTACATTTACGAGATAAACCTTGCCGGCGCATCACTCTCCCGTTCCAGGGTGACCAGTTTTCCCGGCATGAATATGTGCGCGGCCGTTTCCCCCGATGCAGGCAGGATGGCGATGTGTCTCTCCAAGGACGGGAATCCTGAACTGTATGTCATGGACCTTCGGTCAAAACGTGTCACGCGACTTACCAGAACGCCTGCTGCAGGCGAGGCCAGCCCGTCGTGGTCGCCGGACGGCAGGAAGATCGTGTTCGTGTCAGACTCACCGGGCCGCCCGCAGCTCTTTGTGGCGAACAGTGATGGATCATCGGCCCGCCGACTTACCAGGCGCGGAAGCGAGAATGTTGCGCCGGACTGGGGACGGAACGGCATGATTGCCTACACAAGCCTCAGGGACGGCCACTACCAGATTTGTGTCATGGATATGTCATCGGGCGAAGACAGGCAGTTGACGAGTGACGGCGCCGACTACGAAGATCCGAGCTGGGCTCCGGACGGGCGACACCTGGTTTGCAGCCGTTCCGAGGGACATCGTTCCACGGTGTATATCCTTGACACAATGGGAGACGGTCTAATACGGTTGGTGACTGCAAACGGGGACTGGCGTTCACCTGTGTGGTCGCCCAAGTGATGTCGTTTTTATAAACAAGAAGACAGGCAAGGGGAGGGTAGAGATGTCAATCAGGGGTTTGCTCGAGAAGATGGCGGTTGCGTGTGTTTTTGCATTGGTGTTTGCCGGATGCAGTACAACCAAACCCGAACAGACGGGGCTGGACGGCAGTGGCGTCGCAAATGGCACGGACATGGTGCTTGAGCCGCAACCGACCGGGACCGGCACGAAGGTCGCTGTGCAGTTCGAAAACGTGTTGTTCGATTTCGACAGCGCGAAGATTGGCAACGCCGAATACGCAAAGATCGAGGCTGTGGCCACGTTCCTCAACGGGAATCCGAACAGCTATGCCATTCTCGAAGGGCACTGCGATGAGCGCGGCACCAGCGAGTACAACATGACCCTTGGTGAACGTCGGGCCGACTCTGTTCGCGCACACCTACTTGGTCTCAAGATTGATGGAACGCGCCTCTTCCCAAAGAGTTTCGGCGAGGAAAAGCCGGCCGATCAAGGCCACTCAGATGCGGCCTGGCGCGCAAACAGGCGCGTTGAGTTCGGCTTGTACCGTAAATGACCGGCTGTCTGCCAGTTGGCTTGCTGGGGATCGGCGCCCCTGAGCTGCTGGTCGTACTTGCTGTAGCGCTGGTGCTGTTTGGCCCCAGGGAGCTACCGAAAATCGCCCGTTCCATGGGCCGGTTCATGGCCCATCTGCGGTCAGTGTCGGACGATTTTCAGAGTCAGGTCATGCGCATCGGGGAAGAAGCGCCACCCACGGCGGCAGGTGAGAATCCTGCCGCCGTTTCTCCAGGGGATCAGGATGTCGCTGGATCTCACTGCGGGAACAATCCACATCATGATGGTTCTTCCGGTGCAGTGGCATCCGGCGGCACGGCGCCGGCTGTGTTGACGACAGAGGAGGGTGGGCTCCCTGGTCAGGACAAGGATGGGGCCAGATGAGTCTCCGGGCTGACGAACCAGCCGA
>JBAXKQ010000349.1:0-2145 GCA_037135275.1 bacterium | reverse complement strand
CAATAATGCGGCAGGTCGCCGGATTCTGCGGCGTGGAGGTGCTTACCTGGAGCGCCATGAGTTCACATTGGCACATCCTGCTCTATGTTCCGGCCAGAGAACCTGTCTCAGATGAGATCTTCGTGGAACGGCTGGGGTTCCTCTACAAACCGGTGGATGTGAAGGAAGTCGCCGGAAAGCTTGCGGAATATCGGGAAAACGGTCTGGGTGCATCAGCCGAACTCCTGAAGGAGCAGTATACTTACCGGATGTACGATCTGGGTGAGTTCTGCAAGACACTGAAGCAGCGATTCAGCCAATACTACAACCGGCACAACAGCCGGAGCGGGCCGTTGTGGGAGCAGAGGTATAAGAGCATCTTGATAGAGGGGGACGGCCGCGCGATCCAAGCCGTCGGTGCGTACATAGACTTGAACGCTGTGCGGGCCGGGCTGGTGAGTGATCCCAAGGACTATCGTTTCTGCGGGTATGCGGAGGCGGTTGGCGGCAGTCACCAGGCACGCAGTGGAATCGGGAGTATTGTGGATTGGTTCGGGGCTGCAAAGTCGTGGTCGGAGGCGGCGGCGCAGTATCGCAGCTACCTGTTCATTCGCGGTGAGACGGGCGAAGACGAGCAGGGCCGGCTGCTGAGGCCCGGGTTCAGTGCGGAGCGAGTAGCCGAAGTGCTCAAATCTGGGGGAAAGCTTCCATTGCAGGATGCTCTTCGTTGCCGGGTGAAGTACTTTACTGATGGCGTGGCACTGGGCAGTGCCGAGTTCGTGGAAGAGATCTTCCGCAAGCACCGTGGCTTGTTCGGTCAGAAACGTACTGCTGGTGCGCGACCAATGAGCAACGCCGACTGGGGCGGGCTGTGCACGTTGCGCAACTACCGGCTCACTCCGGCGGGCTAAGCCTCGTTCGTATTCCTGATCCGGCTAGCCGGCGATGCCGGACTCTGTCCGCATTCCGTCATTCGACCCCGAAAACCGAGACAAACAGCGTAATCCAGGGTGTCTTCCACTGACAGGTCCAGCCCGACCCGGCCACCTCACCCACCCCACCCTCTTCTTTCCCAGTTCAAACCGTCTCCGGTCATCCCTCACCACTGTTCCGCCGCTTCCGCACTCAATCGTGCCTGTCCCCATTCTGTCCTTCAACCAGCAATCCTGAGCACACCGCAAAGAAGCTCATCAGTGACTCGTGAGCGTTCGAGACAGAGAGGCATGAATGAGTCCGAACATCAATCACGACAGAAGCATCGTTCGTTGCCCGGCACATAAACATGCTGAAAACAGAAACGCCAGCGTTGGTCTCGATGGATGCGGACCTGATGTTGGTCATTGATAAAACGGCCAGATCAGGAACCCAGTTTGTGGCCAGCCGCACATAGTTTGTCTTGGTCTGCCCGACCCAGTTCGTAAACCCATACGCCGCTTTGCATGCGTCAAGCCACCCATCAGCGCGGGCTGAGGAATTGCAGAACACCAAGACTAATGGCACCAATAGAACAGCCGATCTTGTCATAAGCTTCTTCATCTTCCACCTCTTGTGTATACCCGCCAGCCCCGCCATCGCCACGTCACTCAATGGCGTCAACAACACGTGTCAAAGGTTTAGGCTGACACCTGGGATAGCCATTGCTGCTTGGCAGGTTGCCTGGTCCGGCGAGCTGTTCCTGATAAACATAGGGAGCCCCTTGCCCTCCGTCACTAAACACTGTCCCCGTCGGGAGTTGTGCACTTCTTGGTGGAATGCTCGGATCCCCGTCACCATCAACCTTCAAACAAGCATCATATACCAGATCGTTGGTTGCGCTACTGGCCAGCACCTTTTTCACAGCTACCCAATGAGAAAAGCACCCAATCGGGACTGTCCCCATCTACTCCCAGCCAGACCAGCGCTTCCGCTACCGTCAGGGCTATTCCCCGACTGAGGTCTTTCGTATTTGCTCATCAAGCACTCTCGCAAGCCCAATCACGGAGTAGCAATTGGCGCGATGGCTGCCATCACGCCAAGAGGAGTCGTAGTTGGCATCAGGATTATCGGCATCTAACTCCACTAGTACGTTGTTCCGAACAAACACAACACGGTCGTCATTCGTACCTGGACCGAGATAGCATCTGTCCCCAATATTGATGCCGATCCCTTCGCCCACGACGAATGGAT
>JBAXKQ010000348.1:0-2146 GCA_037135275.1 bacterium | reverse complement strand
CCCATCACCAGTTTCACGTCGTGTTCAATCAGCAGGATGGTCCGGTTGTCATTGCGAATCTTGTCAATCAGTTCGCGCAGCATGACCTTCTCGGTAGCATTCATGCCGGCAGCCGGCTCATCCAGCGCAATCAGCTGTGGATCGGTCGCCAGCGCGCGGGCAATTTCCAGCCGGCGCTGGTCGCCATAACTCAGGGTGCGTGCCTTGTAGTCGGTGAACCTGCCAATGCCGACGTAGTCGAGCAACTCCTGCGCGCGAGCGGCGATGGCTGCCTCCTCCGCCTTGAAGCCGCGAGTGCGAAACATCGCTCCGATCAAGCCCGAATGGGTGCGGATATGGCGTCCGACCATGACGTTTTCCAGCGCCGTCATTTCCGAAAACAGACGAATATTCTGGAAAGTGCGGGCAATACCGGCCTTGGCCACCTCATGAACCGCGGTCGGCTGGTAGGTCTTGCCGGCAAGTTCAAAACTGCCGCTGTCCGGCGTGTAAAGCCCGGTCAGCACGTTGAAAAAAGTGGTCTTGCCGGCGCCATTGGGACCGATCAGGCCATAGACCTGGCCGCGCAGGATTTTTATGCCGACGTCGCTCAGGGCCTGCAAGCCGCCGAAGCGCTTGGACACGCCAGCTACGTTGAGTACAGTGTCTGTCATGTTGATCCTTCATCAGTTGGGGACAGAGCTTGTTCGCTTCGCGTAACTGCGGTCTGTCCCGCAAGTTTCATCATTTTTGCAGTGCCTTGCCGTGATCCGGCGAAGGCCACAAACCACGCGGCCTGGACAGCATGATGGTGATCATGGCCAGCGCAATCAACAGTTGGCGCAGGATGGCGGAATCCAGGCGTCCATCTGTCATGGCCTGCAGCGGACCTGCCACATAACGCAACACTTCAGGCAGCGCAGACAACAACACGGCTCCCAGAATCACACCCGGCAAGTGGCCGATGCCGCCGAGCACCACCATGGCCACAATCATCACCGACTCCATCAAGCTGAACGATTCAGGCGAGATGAAACCCTGAAACGACGCAAACATCGCACCCGAGACGCCGCCAAAAGTGGCACCCATGCCGAAGGCCAGCAATTTCAGATTGCGCGTGTTGATGCCCATCGCCTTGGCGGCGATTTCATCTTCGCGAATCGCCATCCAGGCGCGACCCACACGCGACATTTCCAGTCGGTGGGAAATCACCACACTGAACACCACCAGCGCGAGGAACAGATAATAGTAAAGCGAGACCGATGCCACTTCAAAACCCGCCACGGTCACGTTCTTGCCCAGGTTCAAGCCAAAGAAGCTCAGGGCGTCAATCTGGCCCAGACCCTTGGGTCCGTTGGTAATGTTGACCGGATGATCGAGGTTGTTCATGAAGACGCGGATGATTTCGCCAAAGCCGAGTGTCACGATAGCGAGGTAGTCGCCACGTAGGCGCAAGGTAGGCGCGCCCAGCAGGACCCCGAAAAAACCGGCCAGCGCAGCGGCGGCTGGCACCACAATCCACAGCGGCGTGTGCATGCCTTGCGGAAACATGGAAGTGAACAGCTCGAAAGTTTCGGTCAAATGGGGCGACGCCAACAGGCCGTACATGTAGGCGCCGATGGCAAAAAACGCCACATAACCCAGATCGAGCAAACCGGCGTAGCCCACCACAATGTTGAGTCCGAGCGCCAACAGAACATAAAGCAGCGCCATGTCAGCAATCCGGACCCAGGCGTTGCCAAAGCCCTGCAACAGCAGCGGCAGGACCAGCAAGGCGACTGCAGTCAGCAGAAAAACAATGATTTTTTGTTGTTGCTTCATAAATATCCTTAATCAGTTGGGGACAGCGCCGGTTCGCTACGCGCCACCGCAGTCTGTCCCACAAAGTGTCAAGCTCTATCCGCCACCCGCTCGCCGAGCAGGCCCGAGGGTCGCAGCGTCAGCACAGCAATCAAAACAATAAAGGCAAAAATGTCGGAGTAATGACTCCCCAGCACGCCGCCCGTCAGGGCGCCGATGTAGCCCGCGCCCAGCGATTCAATCAAGCCCAACAGAATGCCGCCAACCACAGCACCCGCCAGGTTGCCAATGCCGCCAAATACCGCAGCCGTGAAGGCCTTCAGACCGGGCAGGAAGCCCATGCTGTGCTGCACCGTGCCGTAGTTGG
>JBAXKQ010000347.1:0-2156 GCA_037135275.1 bacterium | reverse complement strand
CGGGTATGTCAGCTGGGTAGGTTTGGCGTGGTTGCTCATTGCTAACAGCACCAATCGGGCCAATCTGCAATGCCAGGGTAGGGCCGGGATCGTGCGGCATTTGCGCGGAATACTGCTTTCCAGCAAATTCGTAAACCACGTTGTAAGCAACCGCACGGTTTTCGTAAATGGTTTGGGTGCTGCATTGGCGCACGGTTCGCAACTCGGGGTCCGGTGAGCCTTCAACGCGGTCGCCGACTACCGAGCCACCCACGGCACCAATTACGGTGGCAGCGGCACGTCCGGCTCCATGACCACCGGCAGCATTTCCCAGAGCTCCGCCGACAATCGCGCCGACCAAAGCACCAGCTCCAGACTTGGGCTGTTGCACTGCCACCTGCTGGTCGGTACGGACCTGGCGCGGCACCGGGACCTGCTGCATCACCGGGGTAGCGGAGATTACGCGTGCAATATCTACGGCAAGCGCTGGACCGCCGACGCATGCACCGCCTGTGGCAATTAGAAAGGCAAGAGCTTTTTTCATGGTGAGATTCCCTTCAAGGGTCTATCCAATGGGATAGCGATCTCCCTGTAACGCTTGAGGTCAACTCTGTGGCTGACGTTCTTTACATCCGGTTTCAGTTGTCCCAGTCACCGCCACCACCCACGTCGGCGGAGCCAGCGTCATCCCAACTGGCATCGCTGACACCAAAGTTCTGGCCGCCCATGTCGGCGTTGCTGTTGCCTATAGGTTCATAGTTGGACGCACTGGAGCTATCTGCCGAGCGGCTACCCGTGTCATGGTTTCCCATCAAATTGCGGCCAATGGCTTCGTCAGCGCTGTAACCGTAGAGTTGCTCCGACGCCACGTTCCAGTAGCGCGTCGTGCCGTCTTCGTCGTAGCCCTGAACCGCCACCGTCTGAATGTTCTTGAACAGGTTGCGAAACCGATTTTCGCTTTCCTGCAAGGCGGCTTCGGCCTGCTTGCGCTCGGTGATGTCGCGCAAGCCGCAGGCGAAAAACAGACCATGCTCCGTTTCAATCCGGCCCAGGCTGATTTCGACCTCAACTTCACTGCCATCCTTGCGCCGCGCAGACACAGACAGCCCTTGTCCCATCCGCCGCGAGACAGGTGAAGCGGCGAACATGGCGCGCAGCCCCGGATGATTGGCGCGGGAGTGATCCGGCACCAGGATTTCAATCGACTGTCCGGCCAGTTCATCGGCGGTATAACCCAGCAAGCGCTCGACCCGTTGGTTGGCGATGGTAATCATGCCCTTTGCATCGCTGATCAGCAGGGCGTCCGGTGTAGCGTTAAAGAACGAGTGCAGACGTGCTTCACTGAACTCTTGACGCCGCCACGATTTCCAGATCAAGACGCCCATGGCCAGAGTCGCCAGACAGAACAGAACCGCCATCAGGGAGAGTTGTTGTGCTTCGTGGCGCCACTCGGCGAGATAATCATCGGTGGCAAGACCCACGATGATGTAGGCGGGGTAATTCGTCATGCGCCGATAGGAAACGGTGCGGTTGATGTTGTCCAGTGCGGTCGGCGCAATGTAGCTGCCGTGATCGGGGTCGAGCCGCAGATGTTCGCGGAAGTCCGGAGACACGGTTTGATTGCCGATACCACCGTTTGCAGTCGCCGGTAACGGATATCGCGCCACCATCCCCAGGTCGAGATCACGCAGGCTGACGACCCCTTTGGGGCCCAGCAGGAGACCCTCGAACATGTTGACCAATTGGCTGGCGCGCAGCCCCATGAAAACAACGCCGCCGAAGGCCCCATCCGGCTTGCTGACGCGACGGCCCAGAATGATTGCCCATTCTCCACCTATGCGTCCGAGCACCGGCTTGGAAATCACCAATCCGGCATTCGGGTCATCGCGCAGTCGGACAAAGTAGTCGCGGTCGGCAACGCTGATCGTGGAGTCTCTTGGGACGCCGGTACCGTAACGGATGATTCCCTTCTCGTCGACAAAACGCAGGCTGTTGAAATTCGGCAGGCGCTGATGCTGGCGCGTGATGAAGTCGTTGATGACGCGGTCCGAGATGCCGCCATGCTGTGCCTGCCGCCCGATCTCGTCGGCCGTTGCCAGCAAGCCCAGATCGCCGCGCCGGACCATGCCGGAGATGTTCTGCGAGAGCACCTGCGACAGGTTGTCGGCCGCAGTTCT
>JBAXKQ010000346.1:0-2158 GCA_037135275.1 bacterium | reverse complement strand
CTTTTGCTTTTCGATCGAGAAAGTGGGCTCATCTCTTAGAGTCTATATCCAGGAACAGCCTGCTTACGCCAGTCGGTCCGCCGCTTTCACTGTGACACATCGGCTGAACGACGAAAACAGCCGACAGTACGTCTGTTGGAACGTCCCCATCATCACTTGGCCAGATGCAGAGAGCATCGCGGCGCGCTGGGCGGAGTTGACAGGCCGATACATTCTGCATGGCACACTCTTCGAGATGCCTGCAGCGCCTCAAAGGCATGCAATCTCCCCTCCGGATGATGAAGATGAGACAACCCAGACCATTGGCGGTGGCCGCTACGTGTTTGAACATGTTAACGAGGGTGGGGGGTGGCGGGCCTACATAATCACCCAACCCAGTTACGGCGGCCGTAATGATGGGACCCATGCAACGCATCGCTTGCACGACACGGGAGGGCGTCGTTACGTGTGCTGGTCGACTACGGTGGCGACGAAGGAAGAGTCGCGCGGGGTGGCAAAGATGTGGGCAGGCGCAACAGATCGTTACATTGCGACTGGGGCCACATTCTAAGCCGTGGTGGGTTGCATACATAGGTGAGCAAATACCAAACCTGAGTAAATCGAGTAAGAAACGGAGGGAAAGACCATGGACGAACTTGGTGCATTGATCGGTGGCCTGGTGGGCATTGTCTTGGTGATCTGTCTCGTCGCATGGTTGATCGCCATCATTGTTGCCATTGCTATTGGAGTGGCTCTACTTGCCGGGCCGCCACTTGGCCTCGGGGCTCTGCTCCGAAGGCTTTTGCTGACGCGCTACACGTTGTCTCTTCGCAAGAAGTGGCAGTGCGCCGGTATTGCGGCTATTGCCTTCGCCGCGCCGTTTCTTGCCCTGTTTGCCGACAAGTCGCCGATGACATGCGTAGCAGCAACATGGGGTGGCACGGTATTGGCTCTGTCTGCCATTGTCCTTCTCCTGGTCACCTCAGCCTACAAGCAGCACTTTACAAAGCACCGGGAGTCAATACGCGAGGCGCGCTCGACTCTAGTGGCGGAGCGCATTCGGCAGAAGGCTGCGTCTGTAAAGCTGTGGTGCCTGAATCGGACGCTCAGCCGCGTCGAGCGAAAGCATGGAGCTCTGCTTGGTGCACAAGAGAGGCTGGCTGCACAGATGGAGAAGCTCATCGAAAGCAACGATCCGGCACTGTGTCGCATACAGCTCACTCACTGGGAGAATCAATACGCCGCCCTGCCGGCGATCCAGATCGAGAATGAGATCAATGCTGTGTCGGGCGAGCTTGCGCCTTTTCATGAATCGCCGCAGGCGGCGTCTAAACTTCAGTCGCTCTTTCTGGAAATGCAGCTAATAAGCCGGAAACTGAACGGGGATAAAGATGCGGCCCGTCTTGTAGAGCTGAAGGCAGAGCAGGATGACCTGCAGCGGATCGTTGCCAACTGTACCGAGAGCATGATCGCATGCCAACGCGTAAAGACCGAGAAAACGGCAACAATCGCTCAGCTCAAGAGACAGCGGTTGGTAATCCAGTAGATCAAAAAGGAGGGAACACAAGAAATGAGCCACTTCACGACAATACAAACACAGGTTCGCGACATCGAAGCGTTGCGAGCGGCTTGCAGCGAACTCGGCCTGGAGGTTTGCGAGAACAGTCATGCGCGGGGGTATAGCGGCATTCGTTTGCCAGGCGAAGTCGTTATCCGCCTCAAAGGTCCCTACGACATCGCCCTGAATCAACAGGCAGATGGATCCTACGGGATGACCACTGATTGGTGGAGCGGCCATGTCGCGAGCGAGGTCGGAGCCAACTACGGCAGGCTTTTGCAGCTCTACGGCGTCCATAAAGCCACGCAGGAGGCGCGACACAAGGGCTATGGCGTGAAACGTCAGGCTCTGAACGACGGTAGTATCAAACTCTGTATTGTGGGGGTGTAACCATGCGACGCATAGAAGTTGTCATTGATCCGGCAGGCGGAGTGAAGATCGAAGCCGTGGAGTTCACCGGCCCCGATTGCGAGAAGAGTACGCGATTCCTCGAAGTGGCACTGGGCACACTGAAGAACCGCCGGCGCAAGCCTGAGTACCTGCTGAAGGTGCATGGACCGTCCAGACAGCAGGTGCGGGTATGATCGCAACCCTGACATTCGAACCGGATGGCCTCGTGCA
>JBAXKQ010000345.1:0-2168 GCA_037135275.1 bacterium | reverse complement strand
CGTGACTCCGAATGCCGCCTTGGAGATTTCCGCCGTGAGGATTTCGTAGTCCTTTTCCTCCTGCGCACCGCGTTTCTGCCATTCGTCGGTGAGTTCTTCCCGTATGGCGATGCCGCGCATGCGCTTCTCGATCCAGTCATCGCTGTAACCCTTGAGTTTGTACAGCATGCGGGTGCGCCTGGTCGCGAGTTCGGGATTTTCAATCTCCTGCACACGCTCGTACCCGACCTTGGCCAGCCAGCGCTTGAACGGCTCGGCCTTGGGCGAGGGAATGGACTGGATGATACGGAAGATTCCCTCCGTATCGGCGCAGTCTGTTTCTCGCAACTTGCCATCCGGCGCCAAGAGTTTCAACTGTCGACAAACTGTCGACAGTTCAACACCAGCCTCGTCCTTCTCGCGGGTCTTCATCTTGAACCAGTAATCACGCGGGTTCGCGCTGTCGGTAAGCGCAGCAACGACATCCACCACAGAAAACCACCATTCATTCTGATGCAATGCCCTTCTGATCTGCCTTCCCTTAAACAATGCTATCTGTGTGTTCTTATCCACATTCCCTCCATTCCTTCGGCACTGCAGAGCAAACTACTTGCGGCTCCTGTACGTCGGCTTCCGCTCCCTCACGAGTAAGCCGATCTGCTTCCGGGGCTGTTCCGGTGGCTTCATCAGTTGACGGCTGGACACTGGACAGCATGGCGACGCCTTGCTCGGTGAAGGCGCATGGCATTGCCCGCGATCCACCCCGGCTTGAAATCACAATCTGTGATTTCAAGTTTGTAAGCTCTTTCAGCTCAAGAGAAAACATGTAGTCAGGTGGAAAGCGTGCAATGTTGCTCTCTACACCATCTCAATGCACTCCACGCCGGCCGGGGGCTTGCCCACCGTCACCTCGTAGTCAGCGAACTGCCGCGGCGGCCTGGACTCGTCCTTGCGCTTGACCGTAACCAGCTCGAACAACTTGTGCGCGGGCGCGTTGCCGAGTGGGGAATTGTGCTTGAAAACGATCAACTTGCGGGTAGCCATCAATCCCCGCGCCGCAGAACGGTCGTGCTCGAACATCTCGCCCAACGCTTTCCAGAGCAAGGCTAGATCGTCGTCACTAAACCCTGTCTGAGCCGCAAGGTTTGCAGAAATGAACCCGTGCGAAACATAGATGCCGTAGGGCACCGTATTCTTTCGGCCCATGGTCCGATTATCCCCATGCTGCTTCTCGGCTTCAGCCTCAGTTGCAACCGCCATCCTAGTAATGCAGTGTTCCAGCGTAACAATCGGATCCACCGAACGACCGAACGTCAATTGCACCGGGCCGCGGACTTGGCCGGCGTTCTTCCCTGTACTCATTACTGCGCCAAACGTGCGGATGTCGAAATACTGACTGCACATCCATTGCCTCGCCGCCTCGGTCTTTTGTCCCTTTTCGGCGGCTTTTGTTGTTTCCTGCTCGTAAGCCTTGTCTATCAGCGCGTTCAGGACGGCCTTCTCCTTCACGAATATGTCGAATCCGGGCTGTCCCACCTTGGTCATTTGAACATAGTTGCGCACCTTCCGCTTCAGGCACACATCCGTGACCAAACCGCAGCCAGTCTCCGCATCCACGCGAGGCAGATTCCCGGCGTCCGGGTCACCGTTGGGGTTGCCGTCTTGCACGTCAAAGATCAACACGAAGTCGTAACGATTCTTGATTTGACTGCTCATAGCCTTGTCCCTTTCATTTCCTATTCACTCTTCTTGGTGTAGAAATCCTGCATCTGATGGTAGTAGCCAATGGCGAAACGCCCTTGATCCTCGAGTTTCAAGTGTGGCGGGAAGTCATTGATGCCACTCATGATTTGGCCGATGAGTCTCTCCAGGTTGACCCTGCGACCTTGATTCTCCAGCTTAGCCAAGTGGTGGTTCTTCAGACGCATCAGATTGCCAAAGACTGTAACTGGCGTACTTGATGCCGCACCGTAGAACTTGTCCCGGATCGTCGCGTTTACGCCGGGACTCGCCTCCTGCTGGATCTTCTCCAGCGTGGCGAACAATCGCCCAAGGCGATAGCCGATGTTGGTGTTGCTTTCGTCCAGACTCACTTTGAGTTCCTCCTTTTGTTCGGGGTGTTTGCTACGCGTTGACCGATTGATGCATGCCTTGATCAGTGCCGCACGCGGATGTGGTATCTCGTGCTC
>JBAXKQ010000344.1:0-2169 GCA_037135275.1 bacterium | reverse complement strand
CTCCATGTGCCCATCTGCACATTCGCAACCAACGCCATCTGGCCTTGTACGTCCGTATTCAGCCATTGCCACAGATCGTGAACGGTCGCGAACTCAATCACGTTGGCGGCAGCCCATTGCTGGAGACTCGCCACGGTTCCAGTATACGTCACCCCCCTCTGGAGGAGTACACGGATACATGTCGTCTGCTCGAATCCGATGTCCGCCGCAGATGGGGAGAAGCCTTGCGGCAGGGGCTCACCCCTGAACTTCAAGCAGTTCGTACCAAGGCTTCTAACGAACTGTTCCATGGCCGCTTCAGAACTCTGCGTGAACTGCTTCATGACTGTATCCTCCGATTGTTGGTTGTGTTGATGCTTGCTGTCGTGTCCATGTAATGATGCAACTCACAAGGCGCAGATCAGATCCGCCTTGGGTGTAGCAGGTCTGAACGCTGCCTCTACGCTCTGCACCAGTCCACCGGTAGCCGTGTCGGCAAAGCGTCCACGGACGGCTCTCAAATGGCCTGTGCCGCCGCAGTCCGGGCAGACTGGCGTTCCGTTCTGTCCGTCATCCGGCGTGACAGGAAGCCACACCGTCTCGTCGAAGAACGTGCGTGGGTTGTCTCTCCCCAGCACGCGTTCAAAGGTGTCCAGACCAAGGTGCTGGCAGAAGTCAGGGTCCATTCTCACCATCACCAGGTTGCGAGTGGCGGCGCGCCTGATCATGGTACTCCAACGCGGGTGGCCTGTGTCGGCATGGAGTAGACCCAGTGCGACAAAACCCTTGATGGCGTTGAGTCGGCTGGTTGCAAAGATTGGCGTTCCTGAAGAGCCAACGTCGTCGCGCTTACCAGCCTCGTATGCCTCGTACCGCGAAGCCAATGCGCAGCGGTGGCAGGCCGGTGTCAGATCGGGATGAGTAAACGTTACCTCCGCACCCCTTCCCTCGCGGTAGACTTGGGCGCAAAGGCTGGGCACAGCATACTGCAACGCCAACCGGTTGATACGCGCCTGCGCCGGAAAGGAATCCGTAAAGCCGCAAAGGAGCGTCGTATTGGGTTTTGCTCCTCCCTCAACGAAGGAGTCAAAAAGCAGACTTTTCACGGTGTCGTCCGTCATTCCAGCATCCAGACGTTTTGCGAGGGATCGGATTATGACCGATGGGTTGATGCCGTAGAGACGGTCTGCCAGCGCCTCCACCTTGGGCCGGCCCAGATCCCAGCGATAGGTCTGCTGGGTGGCCAGGTTGGTGATCGACACCGTGTCCGGGTCTATCAGCACGAACTCGCCCACGCCAGCACGGGACAGGCACTCGATAAAATCTGAGGCACCCCCCACACCCACAGCCACCACGCGACTGCGTCGAAGCCACTCCAAGTTATAGGCCCCGGTCACTCGGACAAAGGTGTCGTCCTGATAAGGATCACTTGTTGAAGTGCGGGGATCCGAGACCGGGCAGGTCCATTCATCAACAGTCTGCAGTTCCTCATTCTGCGCGTTCACGATTGTCAAGGGTATGCGCGATACCTCGACGCGATCGCCCTCTGCACGGGTGGCGACGAACGGTGCCAGCGTGAATACACACTTGCCGCGCTCATCTCCACGGGCAAAGAACGCGATTGGCATAAAGAACACTTCCAGTGCAGGAAGTGCCTTCAGGATACGCGCGGCGTAGTGTTCATCGCCAGGGGATGGGCGTCCATAGGCACCAGGATGGCTGTGGATAAAGCCGATCAGCTTCGGACCACCCTTCGCATCCCATTGATCCAACGTGGTGTTGATGACTTCCGTGTTTGGACTGTAGGTCGCGCCCGTGGCATGGGCGGTTTTGTCGTAGACATAATGGGTAATCGTTTGCGTGGCCCGGTTGCCGGCCAGGAGACCACCTGCCTCAGGGTGAGTGTGACCGATCGTTTCAGCGATCTGTTTCAATGCCGCCTCTGTAATGCGGATTGTGCTGATGGCAGTCGGCGTGGAGGCCTCGGGGGCTATGGCGATTTCTGTGGATGTGGACTTGGCGGTACTATTCATGGCCATTTCTTCTCCTTGTTGTGCTGTGTTGCTGGTAGACGAGGCTGAGCGGTGCATATACTGATAAGTGGACCGACCCCGCGCCGAAACGCGGGGCCGGTCAGAGGCGGTGGTGCCGGTTGTCCGGCGACTAGGCGTGGAACGTGCCCTGTGGCAC
>JBAXKQ010000343.1:0-2172 GCA_037135275.1 bacterium | reverse complement strand
ACAACACCCGCTCGGAAACGGTGCGGCTTGGCTTTCACGTCGAGAGTGCGCAAGAGCAGATTTATTCGAGCTACAATTCTCCGGAAACCCCCAATGGGATCGTCCAACTGCGACCGGGCGAGACGCGGAAGCTGCGCCTGCGCCACTCGAACCCCAAGATGACGCTCGATGGCAACGTGCTGTGGTTCGACGTGCGTAGCTCGGGCACACCGTCGAAGACCTTGTTCTGCACCCGCCTGATCAAGTTCCATCTCATGGACGGCGGCCGTGCCGGCAGTCCCCCCAAGAACTTCCGCGAGCGGCGTCTGGACGTGATCAAGTCCCTGCGTCCGGAACGTATCCCCTTCTTCGATTTCCGGGTCGATGTGTCCCCCTATACCAAGCGCCTGATGGCCGTGCTCGACCGCGGCATTGTGGGCGTGAAGGAAGAGGTGAAGACCGCCATCGAGGCGCAGTTGATCGTCAGAAACATCGTGGATGGCGAGGAGAATGATGTCCATGAGTTCAAGGCGCCGGTGATCGGTAATTTCGCGATGTTCGACGTGATTGCCAGCAATCTGGTGCCCGGCGAGGTTTACAGCGTCACCGCGCTGATGTTCGACGAGAACATGAAGATCGTCGGCGAGCAAACGGAGAAGGAGCCCTTCATTAAGCTCAATCAGGGAGCTGTTGCGGCCACGACGGGCACGCGTTCCGACAAATTCACCCTGCTCCCGGAATTGGAGCAGACAACCGCTTTGAAGCCGCGCCTGATGTTTACTCAAGATGAAAGACCCGCCGCCACTCGCAAGTTCGACACCTTCCAGGTGGCCTCGTGGATGAACAACAAGATTGGGCTCGCGGACGAGGTGTGGGAGCCGTTCACACCGATCCGCGTAACGGAGAAAGGGTTCGAGACGTTGAAGCATCGCTTCACCATCGACGAGTCCGGCCTGCCGGCGCAGATCGAAATCCTGCCCGATCCGCGCGAGTTGCCGCTGGAGCTGCGCGCAGGCGGCAAAGCGCCGGACGATGTTTTGCAGATGATCGGCCGCGGCGCGCAATTCCGCGCCCCGATGCGCCTGGAAGCCGTGGTGAGCGGCAAGCGCGTGGCGGCCAAGGTGACGACCCCTGCCAAGGCGATACGGACCTGGAAGAGCGAGATCGAGTACGCCTCCGCCCTGGAGATCGGCTCGTTGCCGGCCGAACTCAAGATTCGCTACGACTGCGACGGCTCGTTCAGGGCCTCCCTCCGCTATGGCGGCGATACGCCGGTCAAGATTGACCGTCTGGAGCTGGTGACCGACATTGCCGGAATCGTGGATTTGGCGGTCTCCGAAACCCTTAGCTTTACGGACACGGGCTCCGATCGCGGCGAGTGCGGTCTGCCGAACAAGCCCGGCGTGGTGTGGGACAGCACGGAAACGAAGATGGAGTTGTTCTACTCGCGCTTTATCCCGTCGCTCTGGTTCGGGAGCGCCGACCGCGGCTGGTCGTACTACTGCAACAGCGACCGCGGCTGGATCCTGGATCGGGACGGATCCAGCATGCTGTTGGAGCGTAACAAGAGCGGCGAGGTGACCTGGCGTGTGGCGTTTGTGAATCATCCGGCCGAGGTCACGGGCCGTCGCACCATTGACTTCGCCATTCTCACCCATCCGGCCAAACCCAAGCCCGAGAACTTCCGTCAGCAGGCCTGGCACTACACGGTGGGCAGGATGTGGGCGCTGATGGAAATCCACGCTTCGGCCAACTGGACTGACGATTCGGAACTTCTCTCCTACATGATTGACGATGCCCGGCTCCGGTCCTGGTGGCGGAACGCGGCCGGCGCCGGAACGCAGATCCCTGAAGACCAGCGCACCGTGTGGCGCAACGATATGCCCCCCTATTTACGTTATGGCTACGGTGGCGGCGCCCACGCCATGAACCTGCCGGATATGAACCGGCTTTTCGAGGACAAGGGTGCGTTCTACCTGGGCCGGCTGATCAGCTTCGGCCGGCGGACAGGCTGGTGGATGAATGACTATAAACCGATCGAGCAATCCCAGAACCTGGCCATGGACGATGCCTATCTGCGGCCGCCGAATCAGATCAGCTCAAACGAAGTGCCGTGGCAGGCGGGCTTCATGATGTTCCACATGCGGGACCTGTACAAGCGGCTGGCCCGCGTGCAGGCGGCGGAGAACGTGC
>JBAXKQ010000342.1:0-2190 GCA_037135275.1 bacterium | reverse complement strand
ACGGTTCATGGCGCTTCTCCGCCGTTCGACAGGTCCAAGTGGTGAGGAGGTAGCCGGCACCACCCAAACCGACGTCGGAGCGAACGGAGCGCCGGTCACTGATCAGGGCCCGCGTCTAATGGATGCCCCTTCCTTCGCTTCCGCACCCAACCTGGCCTAACCCCAGCCCCTCTCGATTTCGATTTCGATGCCGGCAGGACCATGCTCGACGGTTGGATGCCACGTGTCGGGAGGCCCTGTCCATGTTTGGCCGTGCTTACCGCACGACAAAGACGGGGGCCGCGAGGACTGAGCAGGGCGATGCATTGGCCTGAACGGCGTTTGTGGATGGCTGATTCGTGTATGAACCGCCCGGCGCATTCGTGCATACGGCAAAATCGTCAATCTGCGCTTGCCCGCTGATGGCAAAAGTGTTCAGCGTGTACGGTCCTGTCCCGTACGCGTTCGCGCACATGAACCACTCCCGCGGGCCGCCGCTGAGATTCGAGACCTCGGGATAGCCGCCGGCAACGTATTCCAGGCTGTAGGCGAGGTTGTTGGTGAAGTAGTTGGTGCTGCCGTTGAGCCCGATTCTGTAGAAATTGTCCATGTAGTAGCCATAGTTGATCTCATCGGTGTAGTGGTCGTATGCCAGCTCTACGGTCAGGCGCACCCACTCTCCGGCCGGGATCTGCACCTGATCGTTCGTGGACCATACCGGCGCTACGTAGTCCCCATTGAAATACCGGTGGTAGAAGACAATGTTGCTCTGGCTGTTGACATAGAAGGCGGCATGCGGCACCGGCACGATTTCCTTGGTTGGCGGCTGATCGCGCAGGGCGGGCAGGCGCACGGCAAAGTCAATGTAGACGAAGCTTGGCGACGGCACATCGAACACGTTCGATACCGCCCCCTCGACAGCCAGCACATTCGTGTGCGTTGAACCCTGCAGGTATGGCGAAGGCGCATTCGAGCACCAGCTCTGGCTCGCCACCACGGCCGTCGCACCGGTCATGCCGTATCCCATGCCCCAGCCCGGCTGATTGCCCATGGGATAGCCGACGTAGTAGCCCTGGTGCTCCGAGATCTCGAACGAGTTCGTGTACGGCAGGGCGATTGAACCCTCCGCAGCCTGAACATCCAAAGCCAGCAGCCCCGCGGCGACAACACCCAGCAGCTTCGTATACATCATTCTCGTTCGCATGGTCGTTGACTCCACACTCCAAGTACTGCACATTGTTGGCGACGTGCCGGCCGGTCATTCCTTTCACGGCCAGACAACTCAACTTAGCGGCGGGACACCCTATTCGCCGACCGAGATCTTTCGTATTTGCTCGTCAAGCGCCCTCGCAATGCCAATCACGGAGTAGCAATTGGTACGATGACTGCCGTCACGCCTAGAGTAGTCGTAGCCGGCGTCAGGATTATCGGCATCCAACTCCACTAGGACGTTGTTCCGAACAAACACAACCCGGTCATCATTCGTCCCTGGACCAAGATAGCATCTATCCCCAATGCTGACGCCGAGCCCTTCGCCCACGACGAACAGATAAGGCACGTTATTCTGCGCGAAAGCAATCACCATGCTTTCGTGGGCGTTCGTGACAGACAACACCGCGTGAGTCTCCACTGACACCACGATGGATGTGTCGTTCGTGGCCCGAAATCCGAACGAGCTAGCCAAACAACCATACCCATAGGGATTGGTATTTGAATAGGGATGAGTACTCGAATATAGAAGACTAGTTGCTCCCAGTGCTGCAAGATCAGGAACCCAGTTTGTGGCAAGATACACGTAGTTCGTCTTTGTCGTCCCAACCCAGTTGGTGAAGTCATAACGCACCTTCGCTAAATCAATGTATGGCCGATACGCCTGCCTGGGCCTGACGACGACTTCTTCAGCGTATGTAGCACAGACAAAAGCCGCCCCTGCGTAGAGCGCGAGAACATTCAGCAGCGTACCTGATCTTCTCATGTTGGTTTTCTCCTTACGATACCCGGGTTTGACAACCGCATTATGATCGCGTCAGTAAATGGCATAAATACTGTTCGTTGGATTGAGACTGGTCCAACTGAATTTCGAAAGGCTCTCGCGATAATCATATGGAGGACCGTTGGTCCCATCACTAAACAGCATGCCTGTTGGGAGCTTTGGAGTTCGCGGGTCGGAGTCAGGGTCCCCGTTGCCGTCCACTTCAACGCATGCATCGT
>JBAXKQ010000341.1:0-2192 GCA_037135275.1 bacterium | reverse complement strand
GCCTACGCGGGGGTCATCAGCGGAACGGGCGGCAAACTGACCAAAACCGGCACCAAGATGGGCACGGTACTTTTCATGAGCCCCGAGCAGGTGAAAGGCAGCGAACTGCGTAATCTGACGAACCGCGAAGTGGATGGGCAGATTCTCTTCACTCGTGCCTGCTATTGGACCACAAAAGGGGTGAAGGCGGTGAACCAGAAGTGCCTTGATCTTTCCCGAGCCCATCATCTTTCGCCGGGCGATCCCAACATCGCGGCCTTCCAGAAGGAAGAGTTTGACTATTACGGCATCAAACCCGAAGACTGCGCGATAGATATTCAACCGACCGAATAGGAAGGATGGAATCCATGAACAGACGAATGGTTTCTCTTGTGCTGATTCTGACACTTGTGCTTTGCGCGGCAGGTGTCTCCCATGCCCGTAACTACGACCCCAAGAGCGGAAGATTTGGTTCTTGGGAAGAATCTGTGGGTGGGGATGATATGAGTTTTTCGCATTATGTCCGAAACACTTGAGCAGGAAAAATGCCGGGGCTTGGGTTGTTCTTTCCCAAACCCCGGCGAGTGTTCCGGAGTCATCCTCGGCGCTCGGGTTGCTCTCCAGCAGAGCCCTATCCTCCGGGACGACGGGGTCATTGTGCGGGAGGAAAGGTTGAACGTCAAGGCCGTGAAGGGTAATTCGGCAAGTGCATCCCGCCGCCCATTCTGGTTGATTGGTTTCGCGAGAAAACGATCTTCCGGAACGAAGGAGACGGGATGCACATCAAGACAATCCTCAACCGCGTGGAGAATCTCAAGGGTTTTGTGTATGGCGAGGCTCGCCTGGAGCAGGGCGAGCGGGGGCCGTCCCTGCTGGTGGAGATCCGGCCACGCAAGGGCAGCCGGGGACTTTGCTCTGTTTGCGGAGTGTCTGCGCCGGGTTACGACACGTTGGGCGAACGGCGCTTCGAGTATGTTCCGATGTGGGGCTTCTTGGTGTTCTTTGTTTACGTGATGCGGCGCGTGAACTGTCCGGCATGCGGCGTGAAAGTGGAGCGGGTGCCGTGGGCCGATGGGAAGAGTCCCATCACAACCCGTTATGGATGGTTTCTGGCGGGGTGGGCCAAGAGCATGGCGTGGTCGGCGGTGGCCGAGGCTTTCCATACGTCGTGGCATAGTGTGGCCGAGGGAGTGAAGATGGCGGTGGCATGGGGCCGGGCGCACATGAATGTGGAGGGAATCACAGCGATCGGCGTGGACGAGATCGCCTGGGCGAAGGGGCATGTGTACGCCACGGTCGTCTATCAGATCGACGCGGGCGCCAGACGTCTGTTGTGGATTGGCCAGAAGCGTACGGCCAAGACGTTGCTGGGCTTCTTTCGTTGGCTGGGCCGCGAGCGAACAGCCCGGGTGGGGTTCGTGTGCAGCGACATGTGGAAGCCCTACCTCAAGGTGATCGCCAAGAAGGTCCCGCAGGCCATTCACGTGCTGGACCGCTTCCACATCGTGTCGCACGTGAGCAAGGCGCTCGACAAAGTCCGGGCGTCGGAGGCGCGGCAGATGCACCGCCAGGGGCTGGAACCCGTGCTGAGCCACAGCCGCTGGTGCCTGCTCAAGCGCACGGCGAATTTGACGCAGCGCCAGGGGGTCAAACTCAAGGACCTCTTGCAGTACAACTTGCGAACGGTCCGGGCCTACCTGCTCAAGGAGGAACTGCACCAGTTTTGGGAGTATGTCTCGCCGCACTGGGCGGGTCGGTTTCTCGACGCGTGGTGCACGGCTGCGATGCGTTCGCGAATCGAGCCAATGCAGGGCGTGGCCAGAATGTTAAGGCGTCACCGCGAGTTGATCCTGAACTGGTTTCGGGCGCGCAAGGAGTTCTCGAGCGGCATTGTGGAGGGGCTCAACAACAAAGCAAAACTGGCCATGAGAATGGCGTACGGTTACCGATCCTTCGAAATCCTCGAAATCGTGCTATATCACAGGCTGGGCGAACTGCCTGAACCGGAATTCGCCCACAGATTATTTTGAAGAGGCTTGTATCTTTGCAGACGGTCCTCACGCTCCTTCTGGCTCTCCCGCTTCAGGAGCAAGTGATGGCGTTTTTGGAGCCCGAGATCGAACCCGAAGAACCTGTGGATCGTTTTGCCACCGGCTTGCAGCGCCGCCAATCCAGTAGGCGCGACGACTTCCACTCGCTTGGGTGAGTTCCGG
>JBAXKQ010000340.1:0-2195 GCA_037135275.1 bacterium | reverse complement strand
TTTCATGGCGGAAAACATCGGTGGTTTCAACTACAACGGCCACATGATGGATATCGTCCAGGTCGCCCTGCAGGAACTGGGTCTGCCCCGCGATTTCCTTTTCGAGGACCTCGATTTCTCCGGCTACAATCTTCTCCTGACGCCATTCCTTCCCCATCTGCCGGCTGAATATCTCGAAGGCCCCTGAATGCGCGATCTTGACGTTCATTCCGGCTTCTGGCATGCTCTTCGCCATGACATCGCGGCTACTATACTGCGCATCGCGCAGGAAAGAGGCCAACCGGTATCGCCTCCACGGCCGTGTCCGCCTCGCGTGAGGATAAAGACTATGACGCTCAGGATGCAGTGGGTTGTCGGCATTGCGTTTCTCGTTCTGACCTCGCCGCCGCGCAGCGACGGCGAGGTGCTGATCGTGCAACCCAACGGCGAACGCCTGATCGGAGAGACTATTGGGCCGGCTTCGAACGGCGTTCGCGCGGTTATGTTGTACCGCGGGTACACCATACAGGTGCCGGCGACCGCCGTGGGATCCGTCTGGACGTTTGACCCCTCGCGGTCGGATGATCGGAAGGTTTTCTCCAATCGGCTCGCCGCCCTGAAACCGGAGGACATCACCGGCAACATCGCGCTTGCGAACTGGGGGATGGAGACCGGATTGGTCGTGCAAGCGCACGCGCTGTTGCACCGCCTGTGGGAGCGGAATCCGAAACACAAGGAATTGATCGCCCGGCTGGAATCGCCACCGGCGCCGGCATCGCTATCCGACGCCGACCGCGCCCGATTGGAGGAACAGGTCAGGCTGTACTTCGCTTCCCCTACCAATCGCGAACCGGTTCTGCGCGCGTTGCGCGGCACGGATGCCATCCCGCCGGGCGAGGCGGAGCGCTGGGCCGCACTGGCGTTCTCGGAGGCGCGACGCGGGCCCACGCTGAGCGCCGGAGACACCGTGTTCCGGGCCGGCGATCTGTCAAGCTCGGTCCACATCGAACTGTGGCGCAAGCCGGGAACCGCGCCGGCCACCAACGCCGCCGCTGCGCCGGAACGCTGGCCGGTCCTTGTCACGTTGCATGGCGGCGGCGAGGGCGATGGCGCCTGGACGTCTGGAGGACCGGCGTTGTTCTCGCTTTTTCAAAGGCACTTTGACCGGCTGATCCTTGTCGCGCCCACCGTGATGGAGAAACGCTATGCCGAATGGGCCGGAAACCCGAAAGAGGAGATCCTGGTTCACGAGCTGTTGAAAGCCGTGAAACGCACATGGCCGGTGGACACGGATCGGGTCTTCCTGGCGGGAATTTCCATGGGCGGGTACGGGACGTGGCACATCGGCGGCCATGAGGCCGACACGTTTGCCCTGGTTTCCCAGATCGGGGGCATTCTCATCGGTTTCAAGCGCGGCGAAACGTGGGGCTGGGGCATCATCGGAAATCTGATGCATACGCCGATCGCCTTCACACACGGAGGAAAAGACAACCAGTCGCCGCCGTGGTCCGATGCCGCGTCAGACCGGATTCTGACCGAGCTCGCGTCGGTCCATCCGGGCTTATTCCGGCATAAGTATCTCTTTTTTCCGTCGGCCGGCCACGACGGCACGGGCGGCGCGGAGGCCGTGCAGTTCATCGCGCCGTCCGTCCGCAACCCGGCACCGGCGAAGATCCTGTGGGAACCTTCCCGTCCGTATTATCGTAACTTCTTCTGGCTGCGCGCAGACCGGCCACGGCTGTTCACCCGGCTGGAAGCCTCCGTGGCGGACAACACCTTCACGATCCGCACAACCGGCCTGCCCGGCGGGTTCAGCGTCTGGATGGATCCACGACTGGTGGATTTGACGAAGCCGGTAACGATCCGTGTGGATGACCACGTGGTGTTCCGTTCGCTCGTTCGCTCCACGCTTTCGGCCATTCTGGAGTCGGTCGATGATAAAATCGACCCGCAGATGTGGTATCCGGCGCGCGTGGATTTCTGAGCCCGTAAAAGGACCTCGCGCTTGACGTTTATCCCGGCTTCTGGCATGCTCACCGCCATGACATCACGACTCAAAATTGGTTCTGGCATGTGTTCGGGCTATGCGGACCGGTGCCTGTCGAAAAGCGATTGCTTATCCCTTCTCTCCGTTCTGATGTTCGCCTGGCCGCTGCTGGCTGGCATGACGGCGCAGGCGGTGATCAAGCTGGAATTTCCGGTCACTCGCATCTACG
>JBAXKQ010000339.1:0-2199 GCA_037135275.1 bacterium | reverse complement strand
TGCGATCACGCGGTGCTGCAGCGCGATCTGCCGGTGCCGGTCTGGGGCACGGCGGCGCCCGGCGAGCAGGTCACGGTCAAGGTGGGGAGCGCCGAGGCAACGACTACGGCCGATGCGCAGGGCAAGTGGATGCTCCGGTTGCCGGTCATGAAGATGAATACCGTCGCGCAGGAGATGGTCGTCACCGGCAAGAACACGGTCACGATCAAGGACGTGCTGATCGGCGACGTCTGGCTCTGCGGCGGGCAGTCGAACATGGGACTGCCGCTGAGAGATTGTGACGCCAAGGAAGATATCGCCAGTGCCGATCTGCCTCTTTTGCGTTGCCTGATGACCACCAATACACCTAATCGCAGCAAGCCGCGGAGTGATGTGGCAGGTGCGTGGGCGGTCTGCACGCCGGGCAATGCCCCGAACTTTCTCGGAACAGGCTTCTACTTCGCGCGGCGGATCATGAAGGAAACAGGCGTGCCGATAGGTCTTATTGACGCTCAGTTCGGGGGAACAACGATTGCCGCCGCCATCCCGCCCGAGGGGTTCGAGCTGGAGCCCTGGTTGAAGCAACAAGGGGGGTATGAGGCCATGCTGAGGCAGCCGGATCACATCGGACTCTCGGCGGTCCACCTGTCCAAGGGCAAACCCGCGGCCCCTTATGGCATCAAAGGCGCGCTCTGGTACCAGGGCGAATGGAACCCCGGAGACACCACCTACTACCGCCAAATGCGGGCCCTGATCGGCGGCTGGCGCAAAGTCTGGAATCAGCCGCCTGCGCCAATAGGCTCCGGCGCGCCAGGGTACGACTTTCCCGTCTACTTTGTGCAGCTTCCCAGTGATTTTGTCGTGGGTGACTTGTTTGGGGACCCGGATGGCGAAGACGGAGGCTATGAAATTACCCGCATGGAACTGTTCAAGAGCCTGCAAATCACCAACACGGGTATGGCTGTGACCATTGATGTAGGCGGCGGCATTCACCCGGGGAACAAGTTTGATGTGGGCGAGCGTCTGGCGCTGTGGGCGCTGCGCGACCTGTACGGCAAGAAGGATCTGGTGGTCAGCGGCCCGCTCTATCGGGAACTGAAGATCGAGGGGAATAAGATCCGCCTCAAATTCGATCACGTGGGGAGCGGCCTGATGGTGGGCAGTAAGAAGGGCAAGGCTCCGGCCGAGGAAGTCAAGGATGGCAAGCCGCGTCCGTTCGCGATTTGCGGCGACGACCGGCAGTGGGCTTGGGCGGATGCGGTCATTGACGGTGCCGACGTGGTGGTCTCCAGTCCCGCAGTAACCAACCCCGTGGCCGTGCGCTACGCCTACAGTACGGCCCCCGCGGAGCACAATCTCTACAACAAGGAGGGGCTGCCTGCGGCCGCATTCCGTACCGACGAGTGGGGGCTGATGCAGCCGGAGGGGAAGCAGATCATCCTCTTCAAGGCCTGGCCACCGGAATGGGACGGCGACTACCGGATGCAGGCGCCGGAGGACACCACCATCGAGTTGTCCATCCGGAGCAACAAGCTCGTGAAGCTGCTCGTGACTCCGGTCAGCCGCCGGACCGATGTGGTGATCACGCCGCCGTTCCGCGACCCTATGGCCTTTGTTGCCGAGCCTGCCGCAGGCGAAACGCCGATGCCTGTCCGTTTCGACGCGACATCGGTGGAGGGGCCTGCCGGCAAGATCGTTTCGTACGCCTGGGACTTCGGCGACGGCACCAAGGCAGAGGGCGTTACGGCCGCTCACACCTACGAGAAGGTGGGAACCTATACGGCCTTGTTGCAGATCAAGGACGCGCAGGGACGAACGGATGTCGTGCCGCGCATCATCACGGTGACGCCGCTGGACAAGGTTGCGCCCACGGTGGTCTCGGTCTCCGCGCCGGATCAGACCAACCGCGTGGTGGTCACCTTCAGCGAACCCGTGCACAAAGAGGACGCCGAAGCGGTTGCCAACTATACTGCGGCATCCGGCTTTCAGATCGTATCGGCTGCGCTGGGACCGGATGGCACGACCGTGACTCTGACGACCGCACCGCTTGCCCGTGGCGAGGATTCCATTACCGTCAAGGGGATCCGCGATCTGGCGCGCAAACCCAACATCCTGGCAGCGACCAGCAGAAAGTTCCGGTATGAGGGGTTGTATGCGTGGTGGAAGCTGAACGAGGGGCAGGGGCGCGTGGCGGCGGATACTGCGGGGCGCAAGCTGGCG
>JBAXKQ010000338.1:0-2206 GCA_037135275.1 bacterium | reverse complement strand
GCTGAAGTTCAAAACAGCCGCCATCAAGACAATCCATGAAGCCGTGGCTTGCTTCACGATCAAGAATGACCTGAAAGTCGAAGTAACACACGAACCAGACAGAATACCGCCGACTGTGAAATCCGCCTGCTTCAAGTATACCCATCACGACTATGGCACCCTCCACGAAGCGCGAGACGAAATGGCCGCCGGCCAGCCCATCACAGTCGCCCTTGTAACCGAGGACAACAGTCTCATAGCCTACGCCATTGCCGAGAGAGATGATCGCCAGGAAACGGATGTGAAAATCATCGACGTGGACAACTACTCCCGCAGGGAAGCGGAATTGTCACACAAGTTGGAGATCGAAGGTCAGGAGTTCCAAGTCGGCGTCGGACACGTATTGGTCAAGGCGATCCTCGACAACTGTCCGCCGCCCCTTTATGTCGACTCGACAACACCGGCATCCCGCTACATCTTCAAGTCGCTCGGCTTTAAGGAAGACTCAAGCCAATCGAACCCATGCATTCTGCGCCTCGAAAAGCCCAGCACTCGCAAGTAACTCCGCACCTTTTACCACGAAGCCCACTCGCACGCATGCCTCCGCACGCAGACACCGCTTGTGCTGCCGGGCGTCTGTTGGCCCGGCAGCCGCGTCCACCGATCCTGTCTCATCGGGGCGTATTACGGCAAGTCTCGTGCCGGATTTCCAGATTTCAGAAAAGATAGTGAAATAAATGCTCCCCCGCAGAAGGGTGTTTTTCGTATTCAGTAGTATGGCGCGGTCAAGTGAACCGAGCCGGGTGCGCCCATCGTGCGGCCGTAGATACGAGTCACTGGGTCGGGAGGCATGAATATGGTCCGGATTGAACATCGAGATGATGATGGTGCCGGTCTGAGGGCCAGCATTTTCGAATTGCTACGAAACAGCCATACGTCTTTAGAGGAAGATTTGCTGGCGCTCAAACAATGCACCAGCCAGATTCAGAACGACGGTCTCGTTCAGGATTTGGCTAAGGAGTGTGGGTTCAAACTTGCCAACGGGCGGATCAACGAGCATCTGGAACTCTACTACGACATCAAACAGGGCAGACATAGCCTCGGGTACATATTCAAGGGCTGGAACGATCCTGGCTTCAGGATTGGCGAGGTGATTCATGTGCCGCAATCAAAAGCGGACTCATTCAAGCGCATCGCCTATCCGCTTCTTCGTTTCTGTGCCGGTAATGGTATAGTCATGACCGTGGAAGAGACTGGGGCTGCTATCAAGATTCTGTTGGACGGAGTCCTCTACAGCGAAGGCTTCAATAAAGCCACGTTCCGGAAGACACTTGACACACTCAACGAATGCGTGGAAAAGGCAGATGACTTGATCAACAAGGCCGGATAAGGGAATGATGACAGGATGGAGGAGCAGACGTTGAAAGTGTGCATACGCCGGGGAGCCAAGCAGATAGGTGGAACCTGCATCGAGGTTGAGTCCCAGGGGAAGCGTATCCTGCTGGATATCGGTCAACCGCTGGACTGTCCCGATGCCGACTTGGCCGAGATGCCCAAGGTGTCGGGCCTTGAGAAGCCAGATCCATCACTCCTGGGAATCATAATATCGCATCCGCACCTCGATCACTACGGTCTGGCTTTCCGTGTTCCGCCAAGCGTTCCATTCCTGATGGGTGCGGGGGCCGAGCGGATTCTGGCGGCAGCGGCTGTCTTCACGCCGGCCGGGGGGACATTCAAGAACGTTATCCACCTCGTAAATGGAGAGGTGATCAACCTCGGCCCATTTAAGATTACCCCGTTTCTGGTCGACCACTCCGCTTACGATGCCTACGCCATCTTAGTGGAAGCTGATGGCAAGAGGCTGTTTTACACCGGCGACCTGCGTGGGCATGGGCGAAAAGCACAACTCTTCGAGAGGCTTGTCAAACATCCACCCCAGAAGGTCGACGTCCTGCTCATGGAGGGGACCACGATAACGCGCGCCGGAACCTATCAAGGCTTTCCGACGGAGGCGGAACTGGAAATGAAACTCATGAAGATCTTCAAGGAAACGAAAGGTCTTCCGCTCGTGTGGTGCTCTGGTATGAACATCGACTTTCTCGTGACGGCCTACAGGGCGGCCAAACGCGCAGGGCGCAATTTCATCGTGGACATGTATACCGCACACATCATGAAAGCCACCGGCAACCCCAAGATCCCTCACGCGGCGAAAGATTGGGACAGAGTG
>JBAXKQ010000337.1:0-2206 GCA_037135275.1 bacterium | reverse complement strand
CCCGGTTCCAGCACCGACTCCATCGGCTTCTGTACCACGCTCACCGGCTCGACGATTTTTCCGGTCTCCTGGGACACCTCTGCCGCCGAAACAATCTTCTCGTCCAGCGTGAGCTTACCAACGATCTTCGTATCGAAGGATCTGTTGACGACCATGACGTATTCTTTCGCGTTGCGATCTACAAAACACCCGATCGCCATTACCCCGCCTTCGGCCTTCTTCACCGGCGAGCTTACAGCCAGCTTGCTGCCGCCTGGCGGCACCGGATCGGTGCAGTAAACCCCGGTCGAGGTGAGTTTCACCAGCGTCGGACCGAGCTTGATGATCCGGTGGTTGATCTTCTTCACGTACTCCCATTTCGCGTCCTTCTTGCCGTCCATGGTCATCAGGGCTGGCGCGTTGGCCCAGGCCAGACTCGGCACATCCCAGTAGGTAAAGTAGAGGACTCCGTGACAACCGTATGCCAGCGACGTATACACCTGCCACCGCAGGTCGGCCTCGCTGCACTCGCGGTAGCCCATGTGCTTGAGCGAAACGATGATCTGGATCATCGGGATCTTCGCGTTGAGCGACAGCTTCCGCATGATCTCGAGATTCTCCCAGTAGAAGCTCTCGTCCCCGCCCTCGAACATCTGGCGATAGGAGTCCCAGCTCAACAGCGCGGGCTTGACCGTGTCGATGAACTTGGCAACGCTCTGTTCGTAGGCCGGGCCCTTCCAGTCCGGATGGTTGGCGTAGTTGGGCAGAAGGTTCATGTACGGCAGGTGCTTGGGGTCCTTCTTCCGCAGGTACTGGTTCACCGCCGCCAGGTCTGGGAAGTTATCAATCCCTGGCTCGTCGGTCACCACGTACCCGAACAAGGCTGGATGGGAACCGTAGTCCGCGATCAACCCGTCCAGGGCCTTCTCACGATCGGGAGGCTTGGCCCCGAGGCGGTCATCAAAGATCATCGCCTTGATCCCCACCTGTTGGCAGAGGTCCAGGATCTTCCTGGTGGTCGCCCGCGTGGGCTGGTGCGGCTCGTTCGGGTTGTTCTCCAGCCATCCCGCCCAAGCGACGTTGAACCCGCACTCGGCCACTTCCTTGTAGCGTTCCAGAGTAGTTGGCGGGGCACAGCAGTAGGAGATGATGAACGGGGGGTCATATGTAGGAACAGTCATACGTGTTTCTTCTCCAAGAGAAAGCGTGGCACCCATTGCCAACAGACATCCCAGGTAACGGATTCGCATTTCTCATCCTTCCCCGGCGTCTACACTTCTGCGCGCCGGTCTAAAAGCGCAGCGGGTGCCGCTCGAAAACTGCAGCACCGGCTTGCGTAGTATGGGTAACTCACTTGATGGTGAGAGTCAACCTTGATGTGGAGGGGTGATATCTGACGCACACCGCCGCCGACTTTCTCTCACAGGTTGTGAGAGAATTGGCTGTCGCCGTGCCAGGGGTCATCATACGAATCTACTTGCGAAGGTTGCCAACCCAGCCGCCCGTCTATATTGCCTCCGCGCCACCGCGCGCTTTGGTGGGTCCCGTCATGTCCTGCTCGATCAGATCAAGAGCAATGCCTACTAGCCAGTGGTGACCATGAAGAACCAAGACCTGATTCTGATACACAAGAATATAGATAATAAAGATAGTTGATATAATATCAATAATATGATGTAGTATTGCGGTATGAAGACTAACCATTTGGCTGAATACTTAGAGAAGATCGTCGGGAATCCCGTACGTTTGCGAGGACTGCCCGTGGCCCGGCTGTCCGGCCTACCGGTCTTCATCACTGCCGACTACCGTTATCTTGAATGGCGGTGGCTTGACCAGATACTCATCCTTGCGTGCGCGGAGTCCGATAGAGAAGCGCCGACCGCGACCGATCTTAAGTCCAGGCACCGTCTTCTAGTGGACCAGTTCAAGTGTCCGGTGGTGTTTGTATATCCGGCGTTGGATGTCTACCGCCGCAATCGCTTTGTCCATCTGGGCTTGCCATTTATTGTGCCCGGCCTTCAATTCTTCATTCCGCCCTTTGCGAGTATGTGCGAGCAATTCCAACGCAAGGTAATGCTTACGAAACTCTCCGCCGCCGCCCAGGTCGCGGTCCTGTATCAACTCTACCGTCCTCAACCCGACGGAACCCTGCTGAATCAATGGGCCGAATGGCTGGGCTATTCCGCCATGACCATGACCAAGGTTCGTGACGAACTGATTGCCCATA
>JBAXKQ010000336.1:0-2208 GCA_037135275.1 bacterium | reverse complement strand
CCTTTCAAAAGCCGGTCGGCCGCCGCCATGCCCTCCTGGAGGTTTCTCCCCGGCGCAACAACGATATGGGCTGAACCCGCAGCCGCCTCATACAGAAACTCCTGATAACGAACCCATGATTCCCGTTCGTGGTCAAAAACCTGGTATTCGCGGCAAGGATGCACTCCGCGCGGCAGCCTCGCATCCCCTTTGGGGTTAAGGTCAACCAGGGTCTTCATTGTCATTTACCCATTGTAACGCTCAGGCACCCATTCGTTGGCTCCGGGCACAGGTTTCACGGGCGAGCATATAATGGGGAAACGATGATGGAAGCTGAGACAGCCGCAAGAGATGAAGCGGCACAACTGATCGCTACGCCAGGGTTACAGCAGCTGCTTGACCGGTTTGCCCAGGAACATTTCCTGCGGTTCGAGGAACCTGCGGCCAACCTGTTCGAGTTTCTGACCTCGAACACCATCCGCTCCAGCGATGAGAGCTTTCTCGGCGAAGAGGACTTGACCGCCTTCATTGCCGAGGCACTGGAGCTGCCGTTCCTGACCAATAGCCACCTTGGCGCCGCCCCGGCGCTCTTCGCTCGCTGCCAGGCCCTGGGGTTCCAAAGAGCGCCCGGCGGACACGTCCCGGTCATGGCACAAGGTCCGGGCCTCCTTGTGGCGCATTACGACCCGTACGTTCCGGTGTCGGGATGCTTCCACAAGGAAAACATCCAATTGGTCCTCTGCACTTGGAGCACATTTCAGAAGTTGGCGGAGCTATGGGATCAGCGCTACCCCGGTCCCTCAGTCGACGCTTACGTTGCCGACAACAATCCGCCCCCCGCAGCGCCGAGGGAATGGGCCGAGTGGCAGATGGCACACAACGCCTTAACGGAGGACGACCGGCTGATCCTGGATAAAGTCAAGGAAGCCGACAGTTTTTCAGGAACCCCGCCGGAGTGGGAATACTGGTTCTCCCGCAAGATCAAAGGCCAGCCCTGCATCTCGCTGGACATCGTCGACGTGCCGCAGGAATCCAAACGGGCCGCCTCCGCTGCCCTCAAAGCCGTCGAAGCGGTCATCCTGTTTGAAAACCACCGGTTGATGCAATTGGGCTACGTGCTGAACTGGGACAACTTCAATAACGTCGAAACCGTGGCCGAACAGGTCCGCCGGCAGGGCCTGGCGGTGCAGCTGCTTCCCATCCTGCAGCGGGACTTCAATCACTTCCTCGAGGAACAGGTCAACAAGACGATTCAGTTGTCCAAATACATCAAGCAGGAGGAGGACCTTCCCGACAATGTCGTGGACAGCATCGATCCCGCGCAGTTCACCGACGAAGAGCTTGACCCGCAAACCGTAAAAATCAAAACGATCGCCGAGGCGGCTCTCTTTGCGGCTTACAAACGCGGCGCGTCGGACATCCTGATCGAGCCCCAGACCGGCGATTACCGGATACGATTCACCATCGACGGCATCAACACTACGTTCTTCGAAGGGATGCCCAAGCAGTACGGCTCCAACATCGTGCTGCATCTCAAGGTGCGCGCCGGCATGAACATCACCGAGAAGCGTCTGCCCCAGGACGGCAAAATTACGCTCAACATTCGCGGCACGCCGGTTGAAATCCGCGCCGCCACCATGCCGGTCCTCGACAGCCAGGAGGAGAAAATCACCCTGCGCTTGCTCAGCTCCGCCATTCGCTTCCCCAACCTCGACAAGCTGGGCATGCGCCAGGGCCATTTGCAGCTCATGCGCCGGGCGCTGGGCATGGTTAACGGCATTATTATCGTGACCGGCCCCACCGGTTCAGGCAAGACGACGACCCTTTACTCGGCCATCCAGGAGATGGACCGGGAAAGGTTCAGCATCGTCAGCTTGGAAGATCCGATCGAGGTTTTCGTCCCGGGCATCAGCCAGACCCAGGTCAACGAGGCCATCGGCCTCACGTTCGCGCGGGGTCTGAGGGCGTTGCTCCGCCAAGCCCCCCAGGTCATACTGGTTGGGGAGGTGCGCGATCAGGAGGTGGCACACATTGCCGTGCAAGCGGCGAACACAGGCCATTTGGTGCTAACCACGCTCCATACAAACTCTGCGATCGGCACCTTCGACCGGCTGGACGGTGAAATGATACTTGTGGATGGGCGGATGCACCAAGTCAAAGCAGACGGCAAAGTATATACGCCCGACCCGCACACAACCACCCCATTTGCCATTGTCTGCCGATTCACAC
>JBAXKQ010000335.1:0-2213 GCA_037135275.1 bacterium | reverse complement strand
GCGATTGAGGCCGCAGGTGGACCGGGTAAGGCATCAGTTTCCGACGTTGCGGAAGGGTTGGGTATTGACGTGGACACGGTCCGTAATCGACTCAAGAGGAGCCGGCAATACAACTACCGAAAGGGGCTGATTGTGAGCAGAAAGGATGAAGAAAATGAAGATTGAACCGAAAAACCGAATCACTAGCTTCGGTTTTCGGTTTTTCGGCAAGCGTCTTCAGGACCAAAAACCGAAAAACCGAATCACTAGCACTTCGGCGGTTGCCGACCGAACACATACCTTTGGTATGGGGATTTCGGTTCTTCGGTTTCTGCCTCACCTCGCGAACGAGACGAAGGGGGGCTTAAGCGCCGCCCCCCATTCGGCTCTTCGTTCGGTTGCGAGATCCGCGAGGAAGCGGGTGTCGCCGTGAGACGATTCGGACGGGCATCACACCCATGCACTCGCCTCGACGAAGCGGCGAACATGCCGCCGCTGAGTCACCAGCCCGACGAGGTGTTCGCCTGGTCATCTTCACAGGTGGCTGACTGGCTCATGGCTCAACCCAAGATCCGGCAGTACGTGTTCGAAAAATGCAACCGCCGTGGGTTGATCGTTTTCGACCCGGTGACCCGCACTTGGCGCGGCAAAAACTTCAAGCCCGACTCAGGGGCGGAAAGGTACAGGTTCTGACATGGTGATTCTCGCTCTCGACCTCGCAACGAAGACCGGATGGGCGGTCGTCAAGGACGGCCGCGTCATCGAGTCCGGTGTTCAGACGTTCGACAAGCGCCGGGGGGAATCCAACGGCGTGTTGTTCCTCCGGGCCCGGAAGTGGCTGACGGAGTTCGGGCACCCTGGCCCGGCCGCCTCCGCCGAAGGGCTACTGCGTGCCAAGCCCGACCTGGTGGCGTATGAGCAGGCGCATTTCCGGGGCGGCGCCGCCACCGAGATCTGCGTCGGCCTACAGACGCGGGCCCAGGAGATCGCCGCCGAGTGGGGTGTCGAGTCGGCGCCGGTGCCGACCAGCACGCTGAAGAAATGGGCGACCGGGGTCGGGCGGGCTGAGAAGCCGGCGATGATCGCCTGGGCGGCGAAGCAGATCGGGCGTCAGCCGGAGGATGACAACGAGGCCGACGCGATAGCGGTCGGGTTGTGGGCGGCGGGGGAGTTCGAGATCAGGAGTCAGGAGTCAGAATCCTGAATCCAGAATCCTGAATCCAGAAGGCAGGGGCGTGTGAACGGGGAAGTTAAAGAACTGCGGTTGAGGGTGGCGCGGCTGGAGGGGGCGGCCAAGCGGCTGCTGGATGGGCTGGGATGGCCCGCCGATGGCCGCCAAGGGCCGGAGGCCACGGTGGAGGCGTTGCGGGCGGCGGCAGATGCCGCTGGGAAAGCGGCAGGCGGCAAGCGGGAGGGACAGCCAGGGAAAGCGGGAAGCGGTACGGGAGTCCGGGGGTGTCGGGGTATCGGGGTGGAGCCCGAAGGACAACAGACTGCAAATGGTGAGGAAAAGCGTTGGGAGTTTTGACGAGGGAAGCGGGAAGGATCGCCGATGGGACATCGGCTCCTGCGTTGGAAGGTGGAGAAAAAAGATGGAATGTCACAATTGCGAGCATCAGGCTGACGTGCAGGCGGGAATGTATGCTGATGTTCCCTGGGATCTGAGTCCGTGCGCGGCGTGCACGTTCGAGGAAAAGGAATCGACGTACACGGTGGAGTACGATCCGGAGCGTGAGGGGCGGGTTGCGGCACCTGTGGCCGGGCAGCATCAGGAAGCCTATGTCCCGTTATCGGCTGTGGTGTCTCTTTTGGCGATGTTATGGGACATGCCCGAGAAGACGCAAACGATCATCCGGGGCCGGATGGCAAAACAGACGTATGCGGAGATCGGGCGCGAGTTGGGAGTCAGTGCGGCCCGTGTCGAATGGCTCCAGCAGCGGGCGATGACGCGCTGGCCAGCGTTGCGGGCGATGTTTCCGGCGAAGGCGGCGCGGGCGCAACGGCGCGAGGCGGAAATGGAAAAGAACAGGGAGGAACTGACGGAAAACCGGGGGGTTTACATCGAGGAGCAGAGAGATAGCAGCGATTAGGTGGGAAGCGTGGATTGTGAGGAACGGTTTCGGAGAGAATGGGTTATGCGAGAATTACGGAGGCATGAGATCAGGGAGTTACAGGCGCGGGGCGCTACGCGGAGCAGGGGCCCCAGGGTTTAGCGAGGAGCGATAAGCGTGGAG
>JBAXKQ010000334.1:0-2221 GCA_037135275.1 bacterium | reverse complement strand
ATCCGCCGCGTAATGTCCTCCCACTGCGGCGCGATGTCTGCAATAACCTTATTGCGTGCGAGTGCCCGTTCCCTCGTCATCATCACATCGCGGGCCTGCTGTCTTTCCATCGCAACTGTAGCCACTGTCGTGTCATACGCCAACCTGTTGACTTCATACCACGCGCCGCCACACACCTTTGTTCCCAACTCCTCCATCGATTGGACGGCGTGCGCCAAGCCACATGTGACAGCTTCCGCCGTCGTGAGAGTGAGAATCTGTCCCTTGCTCTTGATGCATTTGCCAGGACCGGACGTGCGCAGGGACGGCTTGCCATTGTCCTCGGTCAGGTACAATTCCAGGTCTATTTCACTCATGCCGCGGATCAGCAAGTCGGCATGCCCACCACGCTGAGTTGCTGAACGCATTTGTGCCTCGACAACGGACCGGAACTTTGCGTCAACGTCGGCTGGGCCGTTGGCAGTCATGCGAAACGGCACTGTCGCTCCAAGTGTTGCCCCGGGGCGCATATACACTTGCGAGCATGACATTGCGATAATGGCAGCGGCAGAATGAGCTTTCTTTACATAAGCGATGATCTTTGCGTCGGTCACCGCCTTTAGTACGCCCAGCATATCCACCATCTGGCCGATGTCCCCACCGGGGCTGTCAATCTCCAGAATGATGAATTCGGGGTTGGCAAGGCGCGCTTCCGCGAGTCCAGCCCGTAGTGCGTCAGCCGTCACGTCATCGCCGATTGCCCCACGCAGTGGGATAACGACATATGGTGCCCCTTTCCGCGTCGGCGTATCCCGTGACTCAACGTATGCCTTGTTGATGGTTTCGGTCATCGAGACTCCCACATCGCGCACTTCGATAGTCAGCGTCGTGTCGGTTTCACGAATGACCGTACCGTCAATGGTTCTTCCGCCCGTAAGCACAAGGTGTTCCGCGTTCCCGGGCGTTGCCAGAGCAATCGGCATCAGTCCTGCTGCCAACAAGATAGACCAATGTGTACGCATGCGGTACATACCTCCTCTTTTGCTACTGCCATGTTGTGTCCACTTGCTGCGGACGGGCGCAACGGTTTATCCTATCGTCGCTCCCACGGCGACACTTTAGCAGCAGTTCGGCTCCGAAAAGGTTGCTGGAAGACCCACGCCCTTTCCTCTTCCCGGAATCGTTCCAGATTCATTCCTGGCAATGCCAGGACGATCTTCTCCGCCCTAACCGACTCACGGCTTGTCAAGACCGCGATCTTCGATCCTGGTTCTACCGGTGCTTGTTTTTCTTTCCGAAAAATATTCAGGAACGCCTCTCGCCCACTGACCTCCTCCCGCCCTGCCCTCCTTGCCACTTTCTGCCGATTTCTCTTACCGCGAAAATTTCCGCTCCAACGTGCTCTCTTCCGCCTGTTCCTTGTGGAGAAACTCGGTCAGATGGGGGGGAAAGCCGGTCACCGATTGAAAAAGAGCCGGTCACGGCAAAAATGGGAAGGAACGCAAAAGGATTGCAACTCTTTCGGGTTACAAGCCTTATGGAACTGGGCCGTACAGGACTTGAACCTGTGACCTCCTGCGTGTCGAAACCATTTGCAGGATGGGCCTCGCGACTCAAAGGTCCATGGTTTAGGGCACTTACTGCTGTCGGCGAGGCTCACAATTCCTCACCACTCTCTAACGATTCTACGCGACTTACAGCGGTATTTACAAGCCAAAACGGTAAAGGTTCCGAAGGCATCTCTATGGGCATGCCGATCACGCTCTGCCCGGGGCTAGATCTCAGAGATGCCCGCATCCGAGATCTCATACCCCAGCGTTCGCTTCTCATACCGTGTGATCCTGTGCCGACCGAAAGGCATTACCATTTTGTCGATCTCCGTCTTGGGCGGGTTCTCAGGATGATTGTACTTCCGGTTCGTTCCACACGAGGTGGCTGCCCACTTCGCCGGATATGCCGCGAAGAACGAAGCATTGTCTCCAGTCACACTGCAGTGGTGGGTCACCTTGTAGAACCGATCGATTGAATCGCCGGATGCGGAAGGAAAGAACCCAGTCTGAACCAACTCGCCTAGCAGATAACCTGGCGTGTCACCGGGCAATAACGCCACGGCGTGAGTCGTCTTCATCGCAAGAATAACCTCATGATCATTCGGATCGGCACTGTCCGCCGTTTACAGTGCCGCGGTTGTCTTTCCCGACCCGATTGGGCCGGCGAAAATCGCAAGTTTCGGCAAAAGGTC
>JBAXKQ010000333.1:0-2228 GCA_037135275.1 bacterium | reverse complement strand
CCGCTCTACTACAGGGTAACGCTGGTCGCCGGTACGGACTGGGAAGTTCAGGGCGACGTGACCTACAACGGCACACTGATCAACTACACAAACGGCAATTCATTGACGCCGGCAAGGGTCTATGTAGACCAGAACTATCACTTCAACGCCTACGGCGACTACTACGGCCAGCCTTATGAGGCAAATGCAAATACCGATGCCAACGCTGTGTTCGCAGGCATCGTCAACCTGCGCGGCGACACATCACCGAAGGACGGTGGCACGCCGTTCCAGACCCTGACATTCACCGGCCTCAGCACCAACAGGTCCTACGAGTTCATCGGTCATGGAAACAAAAACAAGAGTCCCCTGGGCTCCTATGCCTTCATGACGCTCCAGGGCTATTGCACAAACGTGACGCCAACACCCGTCTACAGCATTGCCCCGAGTGTCAGCGGAACCACCGCGCCGTCATACGACCCGGCAAGCCTGACTATCACGTATGATACCGGTTGGAACCCGGCATCCGCCGGATACGTCGCGGGCTGGAACAATATCGTGCCTGCCGACAACGGGACCTTCACAATCCGCGTCACCGGGTCCGGCAACGCACTGGGGGCATTCATGCTGGCGGAGAGGCTCCATCCACCCGATCCGATGCCGCCGCCTTACGGCACAACATTGATAATCCGCTGATCGCGAAGTGTCCCGGCGGAACAGGCTGGCGTCACACCGTTCGTCTTACGGTGCGCACAATCTCCGCGGTGTCGGTGTAGCAGCTCTTGCCGAACGGCATGATCAGGTATATGCCGCGGCCCTCCCGGGCTATGACAGCGGCCAGTTCGAGCGCCCTGTCCATTCCCAGCTTCTTCTGGTCGGCTGGTGCCGCATACCGGCTGAGGTCTGCGACCAGCGACTCCGGCACCCTGATGCCGGGAATCCGCCCGCCGGCCAGGAACTCGGCGCTCTTCCTGCTTACCAGCGGCATAACCCCGGGAAAGAAGCGGATCGGCAACCCAGCAACGGCGTCCCTCAGGATGCGGTAGTCGTCAGGCGTGAAGACCGGCTGAGAAAAGACAAACTCAGCGCCGGCATCGATCTTCTTCTGCAGCCACGCTACCTGCGGCTTGACAGCCCTGCCGACGGCACAGCCGGCGCAGAAATCAGGGGGGTCCCCCACCTCCTCACCGTTGATCATGCGTCCCTCACGCAGAGAACGGATGAGGCGGAGCATTTCAACCGAGCTTTTCAGGTCCGATACGACCTTCGCCATGCCGCCGAGGTGCCCCATCGACGGCGGGTCGCCTGTCACCACCAGCACTCCGTCCAGCCCAAGGTCCCAGCAGCCAAGAAGGCTGGAATGAGCCTGCAGGAGGTTGGCCTGGATGACAGACCGGTGCGGAATAGACGGAATCCGCAGCCGCTCCTGCAGCGCCGCGGCCATCACCATGGCGTCACGTCCTACCGTTGCCCCGGGATTATCCGGAACATCGAACATGTCGCAGCCGGCGGCAGCCACTTCGCCGGCCCCGGCAACTATGGAATCAAGCGTGCCCCTTCTCTCCGCCCTGATCTCCACGCTGATCACAAACCTGTCACCGGCCATGAGCCGGCGGATGCGATTGTCGCGGGCTGCCGCGCGTATTGTCCCGCCCGGCGCCTCAACCTCGCGAACCTCTACGGGCCGCCGCTGCCGCACAGGCCGGCCGCCGACTGCCCCGGCGAGTACGCGGATGTGCTCCGGCATGGTCCCGCAGCAGCCGCCGACAACCGCAGCCCCTGCCGCTACCAGCCTGCGTGAGATGGTCGCAAAATCCGGCGGCTGGACTTCGTAGCGCACCAAACCGCGTTCAAACGACGGGTGCCCTGCATTCGGCGCCGCCGTGACCGGCAGCTCCGTGCGCCCCGCCAGGTATTCGACGGTGTGAACCATGTCGTCGGGGTGCTGGCAGTTCGCGCCCACCGCCACGACACCTCCGGCTACAGCGAGATCCAGAAGCGCATCGAGCCTGCGGTAGCGTTCGCGTCCGCCGCCAACGTGCCCGACCTGGAAGATCACCGGCAAGCCCAGGTCACGCGCGGCCTCAAGCGCCAGCCTTGCCTCGCGCGCATCCACGAACGTCTCCAGCAACAGGGCATCTGCGGCCTTCAGCGCATCGAACTGCTGCCTGAATATTCCGCGCAGCTCGTCCGCCCCGAAATCGTCGAAGCGCAACCCGAGACCGAGGGGCCCCGCCGACGCCCAAACC
>JBAXKQ010000332.1:0-2228 GCA_037135275.1 bacterium | reverse complement strand
CCTCCACGCTTCAGCAGTCAACGGCAACTCGTTCAGCTCGGCCCGCGCTTCGCGCCACGTTGGGTAGTGCTTCTGAAGCAGGGTGATGAAGCGATCGCTATGTGTGGGATCGATCAGGTGGACCATTTCGTGGACGATGACGTATTCGAGCAGGTCCTTCGGCTTTTTCACCAGTTCCGTGTTGAGACGGATGTGGCCGGCACGGTGATTGCAGCCTCCCCACTTGGTTTTCATGCGCTGAAGGAAATAGCCGGTGACGTGGACCTGAAGCGTTGCCTCCCATTTCTTGATCAGGGGAGGGATCACCGCGTGAAGCAGCGACTTATGCCATTCATGGATGACTTCAGCACGCTTGGCCCAACCACTGCCGGGACGAACGTTGAGGGTGATGCGCCGGTGGTCAAGAACAACGCCGGGCTTGGCGTCCCGCTTGAGAACGGTCATCAGATAACGACGGCCCCATAGGAGATGGCTTTCGCGCTCGATGAAGATGCGACGTGTTTCCCGTGCCTGTTCTTTTAGTCTTGCCTGCTGAGCCCGAATCCAGCCCAGTTTGCTGATCGCATAGGCACGGGCCACGTCAAGACGCGTTGACAACGGTGCAACCAGCGTTACATGGCCGTCGGGAGGATAAACGGAGAGGTGGACGTGCTTGATGGCCTTGCGCGTCACCAGAACCGAAATCTCACCGAGTCGGATGGTCGTAGGCATCAGTATCCAGGTTGTTGCTTGATGATCTCATACACGGCCTTGGTCGCCTGGCGGTCACGAGACAGGAGCGGGTACAAGGCATTCATAACCTGGATGCCCCGTGGCCCCTCGCTGTCGCTTTTCCATCCTGCGGGCGCCCCCTCCCGCACGGCGAGGTCGAGGTCGAGGGCGAGCTTGGCTCTGTCCTCCTCGGTCGCGGGATACACAAAACCAGCGGACGGAATGCTGGCCAGGTTGTTGAAAAGCACGATGGCTTCTGGATTGCCGTGGAGCATCGCTGGCATACCGGCAGCAGGCTGCTTTCCGGCCAGCCGCTTCACGAGTGCCTCCGCTTGTTTCAGGAACTGCTCATAGGACGCCGTGTCGGCCCGGCTCTGCTGGATCAGATCATCGAGCAGTTTTGACATTTCCGCGTAGAACCTCGGATCGGTAAGCTGGTCGCGGATGATCGTCTTGCGGACGTTGTTGATGATCCCCTCGGCGATGGCGTTCTTTGAAAGCTTGCCCTTCTCGTTCAGTTTGCGGGCGATGGCGTCATGGATGCCGGTTTCGACGATCAGTTCCGTGAGTGACAGCGAATTGAGGTTGCCCAAATCCGCCGCCGGATCGGCCTGCACGTACGTGTTGAGCAGGTGGCGCATGTCGGCCTCGAAAGGCTTGATGTCCAGCTCCTCGCCCGAGTGCTTTTTAATGGCCGAACGGGTCTCGCCGTAGAAGTCCACCTCCCTCTGCAAAGTGGCGGCATCGGCCTCGGGGTAGCCGGCATCCGTGAGATCCTGGGCGATGTCAGCATAGGCGCGTACAAAGGCGGCCACGGACTTGTAGAACGAGATACGCAGCGGTTCGGTGTCGGCTAGCGCCAGCGGGTTGTCGGCATCGCCGCAGAAGTAATGAAGGAACTGCTCCATCTCATGCGGCGGCGGCACCGGATCGCACAGGTAGCGGAGCGCCTCCCTGGCGGCATCGAGTTGTTTCTTTCCCTCTTTGAGCCAGTCTTTCAACTCGACATTGTTCGAGCCGCCGTCGCCCTGGTCAATGTCCAGTTCGTCGGAACTATAGACGGCGATGGCCTCCTGCACGTCTTTGAACAGCTCCTTGAAGTCCACGATGTAGCCGTAGTCCTTGTCGTCCCCGTCGAGCCGGTTGGTGCGGCAGATGGCCTGAAAGAGGTTGTGATCGTGCAGCTCGTTATCGAGGTAGATGTAGGAGCAGCTCGGCGCGTCGAAGCCGGTCAGGAGCTTGCTCACCACGATCAGAAGCTTGAGGTTGGCGGGTTCCTCGATGAATCGGCGCTTTGCCTCGTCCTCGTAGGTCTTGGTCGTTTGACCCTTCGTCAGGACGTGCTTCGTGTAGGTGTCGAACTTGTAGCGTTCGTCGCTGTTCGGCGGTTCCAGCACAATCGCACCCGGCTGAGGCTCAAAAGAGGTGATGATGCCGCAGTACTGGCCGAACGGCTTGCTGTGGAAGATGCGGTAGTAGTGGCAGGCGTCGTAGATGCTCGCGGCCACGAGAATGGC
>JBAXKQ010000331.1:0-2233 GCA_037135275.1 bacterium | reverse complement strand
CCTGGGGCAGACCACCGGAATTGGTCTTGCTCGGCAAGGCAAGAAATACACAAGTACTCTTAAGGATATTTACGTACTACCGCTTTCTGCTGATTTCCGTGAGCGTCTCTGCTCAAACAAGGGGGCGCGACCATGAGCCATCCGAGCAGCAGAGCAAACCGGGAAGAAATCTTGAATCGGAGGAAAGAAACAAAGCGTGCCCAGAAAGCGTTACGAAAGCGCTTGGCCGAGGAGGGCTTACAGCAACCGGCACACAATACCACCTCGAACGGCAAGAGCCAATATACGAGTAGAGCCGAAGAAGAAATTGCCCGCCACGAGGCGAGCTGCGGTCAGTTGGGAGTGCTGCGCAACCACCTGCCCGAACTGCTTCGGCGCTTTGAGAAGATTAAAGACCCAAGGAATACGAACAGAATCACACACAAAATCTCCTTACTGATGCTCTACGGACTTCTGTCATTTGTTTTGCAGATTTCTTCTTCCCGTGAAGCAACGCGGGAAATGAGCCGCCCGACGTTCTGGGATAATCTGAAACACTTTTTTCCAGAACTGGAAACAACGCCGCATCATGAGACGCTTAAGCGCCTTTTGGCAGAGATTGACATAAGCGAGATCGAGAACATCCACCTTGATCTGATCCGGAGGTGGATTAAAAACAAGAAATTCAGACGCTACCTGGTCGACAACTGTTATCCGATTTCAATTGATGGCACCCAGAAAATGTGCCGCGAAGACCTTTGGGCTGATGAGTGCCTGGAACGCACCTTCAATCGTGGCAAGGATAACGAACATACCCAGTATTACGTCTATGTGCTGCAAGCCAGCCTTTCCTTTCCTGGTGGACTGAGTATCCCAGTAATGTGCGAATTTCTGACATACGAAGGAAATGGTATTGAAGATAACAAGCAGGACTGTGAACTCAAAGCATTTCACCGTTCCGCGACACGATGTCGCGTTGAAGACTGTCTGGCTGAGCCCCGTAAGGCGCTGACCAGACCCCGCATTCCCCTGCGGGTATCCTACGGAGGCGTGCTGTCATGGTGCATCCATGCTGGTACGAAGCCCTCCGGACAATGTACCGAATCCCGCCGCTGTCGGCGGGAGGGGCGGAGACCGCGAGGCGACCGCCCTCCTGGAAGCCTCGACCTGGGTGAGGGCTAGGATTCCGGGTGATATGGTCAACATAAGTGAACTTCGGAAGCGTCGTTAAGGCTGACAAGCCAAATGAGGCTGATAGGCTTGGACCAAAAGGTAAGCTGCCGGTCAGGGGAAGAACGGGTACCCCTGCGGGGATAACACGGTGGTCGGCGCACAGAACGGACCTAAGTCACTCACTTAATTGTCTAAAACGCGGAACGTGGGAACCCCGTATTCCCGCCCCGCTGCATTGGGGCAGGTGAAACCGTAAGGCACACTGTTGGGTGTGCGGGTGTAAGAGGCAGGAAGAAGCGAAGGCCGTCCTGTAATGGGACGGATACGGGTTGAGGTTTCGTAACGACATCACCCGACCCGAAAGGGAGCCCACGTCCTACGCCGGTGCTCCATTGCGAGAGCGTTTGGAGAATCTTCCTTGGGAGGGAAAGCAAATGACGGCAATCGCAAGATTGACTGGTGCACCCACCGCCAACGGCAACAGCTGGAAAGCCATTAACTGGCAGAAAGTGCGCCGTGAAGTCCGAAGACTGCAAACTCGTATCGCAAAGGCTATCAGTGGAAGGCGCCACGGTAGAGTAAAAGCCCTGCAATGGCTCCTGACCCGCTCGTTTTCCGGTAAAGCATTAGCCGTCAAACGGGTTGTTTCCAACCGAGGCAGAAAAACCCCCGGCGTGGACAAAGCGATTTGGTACACGCCGAAGCAGAGAATTACAGCTGCCCAGAATGGGTAACAACCAAGAAGGAAACAGATAGCCGGGTATCCCGAAAGGGAGATTACTTTGGAGTGCTTGAGCCGTATGACGGGAAACTGTCACGTACGGTTCTGAGGGGGGAAAGGAGCCGAAAGGCTCCTGACCTACCCGGTGATCAAGACAGAAAAGGCGAAAAGTCAGGAAAGTACCTTCATGCACCATAGTCTTAGACACATCTCCGCTGACTTGCTTGCCATCTTACTTAAGCGTGATGGAAGTATTCTCAAGTCGTTCCTTGATGAGCTACCATCAAAGGACAAAGGCTCCGTCTTTGAATCCCTGCTGGCTGAGCTTTATCGGGGCAATGGTTGGCTTGTTAAGCGGCA
>JBAXKQ010000330.1:0-2235 GCA_037135275.1 bacterium | reverse complement strand
AGCCCATCCTGGATATGATTCAGCAGAACGCTCGCAGGGCCCACGAACACGGCGTGATGCACGTGGAACGGCAGCTCCGCCACAGCACGATAGCCCCCCGTCGCCACGTCGATGCAGCCGACCACACAGGGAACTGAATTGCGCCAGGCCTCGTGAGTGGCCCAGGAGTGCCGCGCCACGGCATCCAGGTAGTGGCCACGGTCGGCATGGACAAAGACGAAGCGCTTGCCATCAGGCGAGAAATCGTTCTGACTGATGCAGATGCGGTCACCAAGCTCCCACACCTGCCGCTGCCGGAGCGTCTCGAGATGCGTCGCAAATAACCCGGTCCCGTCAAAATGCCAGACTTCGGAGCTGTCCCGGTTCAGGGCGCTGAGGTGATCGTAGACACCCTGCACATCCCTCTCGCCCCAGATGGCCCAGCCCGCGTCGCGGGTGTGCCCGTCCGTGAATTGCAGCAACTCGCCGCCGGCCAGATCCAGCCGCCAGAGGTTGAGCCAACCGTCCTGAACCCGGTGAATAACCATGAAGCGGTTGTCCCTGGTGATGGACGGCGTGAAATAGTACAGGGGGTAACTGTGCCCGCTGCCGTTGGTGAATTGGCGCAGCCACCGGCCTGTGCCGGGGTCGCGGCTCTCCAGCAGTTCAGAAGCAAGAATTCGGCCGATGCTCATCGCGTCGAGTCCTTTTCATTCATTTGATCATTTAGCATGTTGTTCACCCGCGCAATCTGGTCATACTGCCGCCCACAGGGATCGTTGGTGCGATTCAGAAACTTCTTGCAGAACTTATGGGTCACCGGTTGCACAATGTTGGCCACAATCCAGGAATCCAGCCGGAAATGACCCCCGGCGCCGCCGAACCTGGGTTGTTGCACCTTTCTCTTATCGATGCGTGTTCACTCGTGGTTCCCTCATGCCTGTGAAGGCTATTCCCGCCATGCCTCAACTCTGTAGGTCTTTCCTGGATTGGTGCCGAACGTCACAAGATGCCCGTTGAGCTGCCGCCGCGGGCCAGCCCCTTCCGACAGCCCGCACGAGCCTCGCCAGCAGTTCCTGAAGCGACAGATTCCGCCCAGGCGCGACTCGATCTCGACGAATTGCACATCCCCGTCGCGGATCGAAGCGGTGACCATGAACCCGCCTCGGGCGAGCAGCCGGAACTCGGCGTCCCAAGCCCCGGGCCATGCCGGAAAGACCGAGATGACCTCCGGCGCGCCGGGCCGCGGCGACACACTCTGCAGCAGCGCCTCCTGCAGGATCATGGCCAGCAGCCCGAGGTGCTCGATTGAGTGAGCCTGGTAACCAGGCGTGATCTGCTCGAAGAGGCTGAAGCCGTTGGGCAATGGCGAGAAGGCCGCGCGATAGCGTTCCAGAATCCCCGGCAGTGCCTCCCCCTGCCCTGCCCGCACGGCAGCGATGGGTGAGCGGATGGCAGTGGGCAAGGTTTCGCCGCTGAGAACGCGCCGATGCCGGGGCGCGAGGCAGAGGGTGCGCAGTGCGACGGCATCCATCGCCGCATCGTCCGTCTCCAGCGTCCAATCCTCAAACGGAAAGATCGGCGTGAGTTGCACGTCCTCTGAGTTGTGCGAACCATCCACCTTGTCCTTGTATCCCGCGGCCCAGGCATCCGCGGCCAGCGCCCCGCCGGCTAATGCCTCGGCGCGCGGATCGCCCCCCATCGGATACGGCGCCAGTTGATCCAGAAACTCGCCCCACGCTTCGCGCAGGTCCGCATCCTCGCCCAGCATCTCCGCGGCTCGGATGGCCGGCGGCAGCGTGCCGCGGATGGCGGCCAGGTCCATGATGCTGTCCGTGACACCCCAGAAGTCTTCGTGCGCGTTGGTGCCGTGGAGGTGCCACAGCCCATCCCCGCCCCGGCGGGCAAGGCTGCGATAGAACTCGACCGTGCCGCGCAGCAGCGGGTACGCGTGCGACCGCAGCCAGACCTCGTCGCCGGTGTACCGGTAACGCCACCAGGCGTGAACGGCCACCTCCGCGCCGGATGACGCCAGGTGGCTGATCCAGCTGCAGCCGCCAGAGGCCGGATCCGGCCGCCTCGTCGACGCCTCCAGGTGCCAGTCATAGGCGCAACACTGTGCGAGGCGCGCGGACACCACCGCCCCGGCCGGGTCATGCAGGAAGCGCTGCCGGTACTCGGCGACCAGGTCGGCGGGAAGCCCGGCCGGGCCGTCAAGGGGCATGGTCTCTGGCAGAAAGAATCCGTTCGCGTTCC